>JACQOV010000023.1 GCA_016202395.1 Deltaproteobacteria bacterium | reverse complement strand
ATTGAAGAGGGGGCCACGATGGTGCGAATTGGAACGGCCCTTTTCGGCCCTAGGCCCTAATAAGCAACTTCCCCTCACCTTCATCCTCTCCCCAAAGGGGAGAGGAAAGAGGTGAGGGGACAACGAGGAACTTTATGAAAGAACAGGTGTTAAAATCGAAAACCATTGGATTCATTGGAGCGGGGAATATGGCGCAGGCCCTAATTTCAGGGTTAGTTGCCTCCAAACAGGTTCAGGCTGAACAGATTTTTGTTTTTGACATCGATTCTCAACGCCTCAAATCGATCTGTAAAGATCTTCGAGTCACTTCAACCTCTGGAAACCATGAACTCGCGGAAAAAGCCGAGATCTTGATCCTTGCTGTAAAACCGCAACAGGTCGAAGGGGCTTTAGAAAAAATGCAGCTCCGGAGCGACCATCTTTTGATCTCCATCGCCGCAGGAACAACCACGCAAAAGCTCGAAAAGCTTACGGCATCGAAGCCAAAAATAGTGCGCGTGATGCCCAATACCCCTGCTCTCCACCGCCAAGGGATCACGGCCATTTTCATAGGACCTCGATCTGGAGAGAAAGAGGCCAAAATTGCCGAGGCAATTTTTAACGCTGTGGGGAAAACGGTGCGAATCGATTCAGAATCCCTTATGGATGCGGTCACGGCTTTGAGTGGGAGCGGCCCCGCTTATTTCTTCCACCTTGCGGAGCTTATGGTGGAGGCGGGCATAGAACTAGGGCTCGATTCCAAAACGGCGACCGAACTCGTTCTCCAAACCCTTCAGGGCTCTGCAAGCCTTGCCGTGAGTTCGCAACGCCCACTGGCAGAGCTTCGAAAACAGGTGACTTCTCCGGGTGGAACCACAGAAGCGGCGCTCCGGATCTTTGAATCGAGAGACCTTCGTGGTATGGTGAAGGAAGCGGTCCGCCGCGCTTTTGAGCGGAGCCGCGAATTGTCATAAGGAAAAAACATGTTTGTACTCTCAAATCTTCTAGAAGCGATTGCCACGATCCTGAATCTTCTGCTCTCGGCCTACCTATTTATTATTATTGGGAGAGCGCTCGTCAGTTGGTTTAGCCCTGATCCGTACAACCCTATTGTCCGCTTTCTGTATCAAACAACCGAGCCCGTTTTAGGCCCCATTCGCAGAAAATTGCGCCTGGCTCCGGGAGGGATCGACCTCTCCCCCTTGCTTTTGATCTTCACCATCATCTTCCTCCAAAAATTCCTCATTCGATCTCTTCTCGACCTCGCCTTCCACCTTCGGTAGTTTGCTCCTCTTCCTTGACGAACGCGGCGAAAGTCCGTATTTTGGAAGGAAATGCCAATTTATGAGTACGTTTGCGCCAAATGCGGGCGTGATTTTGAGATCATGCAAAAGTTTTCGGATAAAGCGCTCCAAAAATGCCCCAAATGCAAAGGGAGGGTGAAGAAAAAGATCTCGTCGTCCGCCTTCATCCTTAAAGGGAGCGGTTGGTACATCACCGATTACGCGCGGAAAGGGAAAAAAGAGGCAGAGGAGAAACCCCAGAAGACTGAAAAGACCGAGAAGAAGGAAACGAAAAAGGAGCAAAAAACAGGTGGGGCCAAAGCCACCTCTTAGCCTATGCCCTTGGATCTTAAATCGTCGATCACAAAAGCGTGGGAACGGGCTCGAAGCCTCATTCCACTAAACTTCTTTGAAAAAATTAAGGAAAAACTCCCGTTTCGAAAGAAAGAAGAGGGTCCAACTCCCCAAGAGATCGAACGACGAAAGGATGTTCGAGTCCCTCTTAAAGTCGTCCGCGTTTGGTCGCAAGCAGAGGATGGAAAACGAGGTTTCCTAGGCTATGCGCGAGATGTGAGCTTGGGAGGGCTCTTCATCCAGATGGTCGCCCCTCCCCAACAAGGGACTCCACTCCAGATTGTATTCCAACTCATCGAGGGAGAGGCCGAAATTCATACTGAGGTTCAAGTGGCCTGGGCCCGCCGTTTCAATCCACGAAGCAAACTCGAGGCCGGCATCGGCGTTCAATTCTTGAACTTCTCCGAGAAAGATCGAGCCGCAATTCAAAGCTGGCTCGAACGAGGTCCCCATTAAAGGGAATTCCAATCGGGGTGGGAAGATTCTCGCCACGTGGCAAGAATCTTTTAAGACTCGGGGTCAAGTTGACACCTTCGCTAATGGGTGACCCCTATCGGCATACTCATCGGCGGCTCCAAGGAGGGGAGACAGCTCTGAATATTGGAATCACATTGAGAGTGGGGGGAGACTCTGGGCGAAGGGAACTGCTCCCCATTTAAAGATCCATCGATCAGGCCCATCTTGGAATCGTTCGAATCGGTACGAGTAGAGGAAGAGCCACAGAGCTCGTCAGGATCACAGGCCACCGGATTAAAAAATCCCTCCCCTAGGATGATGACGGTCACAATCGATGTAATCAAAATCCCCTATCTCCCCGATCCCCAAAAACCAGAATAAGGGACCTCTGAACGAATTTTTGGAGATGCCTCTTCCCAATCCTCGTATTGTTCGGCCTCAACGGCTTTAATCCGTCTCTCGATACCTTTAGTTGCGCCTCTAACGTTGCGTCCGCTCCTTTCCTGAATTCTTCCGTACATTCTCAGCAAGTCTTTTAATTCAGCGAGCCTGTTCCCACGATTCTCCTCCAACCGTTTTCGAGAGAGTTCCCTCAGAAGAGGCTCCCGACCTCCCAAGGCGGCCTCCTTTTCCCTCTCTAGCCTTCTCAAAACTTCCTCTCGCTTCAAAACTCCTTCCCTAAATCGTGCGTCATCATCGTCGGGGCCCACGGCCTGATGCCCCTCCGGATCGAATAAACGAACCGGATTATTTCGAACATAGGCATAAGGAAGCTCCACTAAAACCGGATCCACACTTAAGAAGCGACTCAACGACGGGTCATAACCACGAAAACCGTAATGGTAGAGATCAGATTCAAAATCAACCTCTTGACCCGTGAATTGATAGGAAACCCTCTGCGCTGGCGCAAAAGAAATCCTCTCGCCAAAAGGACTATACTGGAGCGCTTCTTGAACCCCGCCTCGCGAATCCGAGATCACAGCGGTGGATTGGAGGTGTTCCCCATGCAGATACCCAACCTCTGCCTCTGAGAGAGGCGTATTCAACGTCACAAAAAGTAGCAAGCTTATCAACTTCCTCATATTGCAAAGTTATTTTTCAAATCTCTCTTTGTCAACCCTTATCTTCCGTGTGTCGTAGATCAGTCAAAATGTCCTTTAATGGATCAGTGAAAATGTCCTGATCGTATTTTTTAGGTTAATGATTTTTTCATGTCTTTGAGGTTTAAAAAAGGCTTTCATCCATGGCCTATCAAAGTAGATCGGCAGTTGATTCGTATTGGGAGCCTTGCCTT
>JACQOV010000025.1 GCA_016202395.1 Deltaproteobacteria bacterium | reverse complement strand
CAGGCGCGCGGACCGTGGAGCACGCCTGGGGGAAGCCCCATGACAGGACCCACGGGGCCAAGCAAGAGTGCTTTATGAACAAGACTGAGGCGAAAAAAGAGATTGAAAGGTTACGAAAGGGGATCGAGGAGCATAATCATCACTACTACGTCCTTGACAACCCCGTCATCTCGGACGCCGAGTACGACAAGCTCTTTCGAAAACTCCAACAGTTAGAAGAACAATTCCCGGATCTTGTAACCTCAGATTCTCCAACCCAGCGTGTCGGGGCTAAACCCGCAGCGGACCTTCCTCCCTACAAACATCGCCAGTCGATGCTTTCCCTCGATAACGCAATGAATGAGGAGGAGTTTCTCGAGTTCGACAAGCGAGTCAAGAAGTTCCTTGAGACCCGCGAAGAGATCGAATACGTTGCTGAACCGAAGTGGGATGGGCTCTCCATCGAGTTGGTTTACGAAAAAGGGATTTTTGTTGCGGGCGCAACGCGAGGAGATGGAGAAACGGGGGAGGAGGTCACTCAGAATCTCAAAACGATCCGATCGATCCCACTTCGGCTTCGTGGCGACAACATCCCAGATCTTCTGGAGGTTCGAGGGGAGGTCCTCATGCGTGTGGCCGATTTTCAGAAACTCAATCGGGAGCGAGAAAAAATAGGGGAACCTGCTTTTGCCAATCCTCGCAATGCGGCCGCGGGATCGATCCGTCAGCTGGATTCTAAAATCACGGCTTCTCGTCCTTTGGATATTTGTTGCTACGGCGTGGGTGAGGTGGAAGGGTTTCATCTTGAATCGCAGTGGGAGGTTTTGGAGCAGTTGCCGAGGTGGGGTTTAAAAGTTCATCAAGAGTGGATTCAACTCTGTCAGGGCCCTGAGGAGGTTTTAAAGTATTACCGGAAGGTGAAGGGGATGCGCGACTCATTGGAGTATGAAACCGATGGAGTCGTCGTCAAAGTCAATCGATTCGATCAACAGCGGACTCTGGGCGCCAAAGAGCGATCTCCCCGTTGGGCCATTGCCTACAAGTTTGAACCACGCCAGGCTACGACGCGGATCCTCGATATTTTGGTGGGTGTCGGACGAACGGGGGCATTAACCCCGGTGGCCCTTATGGAACCGGTGGAGGTGGGGGGCGTTACGGTGAGTCGCGCAACCCTTCATAACCAGGATGAGATCGATCGGAAAGAGGTTCGCATTGGCGACACCGTGGTGATTCAGCGTGCGGGGGATGTGATTCCGGAAGTGGTCCAGGTGATTCTGGAAAAGCGGCCCAAAAATAGTAAGCGATTTGTGATCCCCCATCGATGTCCTGAGTGTGGATCCGAGGCCGAGCGTCCCGAGGACGAGGCGATCTCGCGATGTGTAAATATTTCCTGTCCCGCTCAGGTTAAAGAACGGATCCGGCATTATGCCTCGCGCGATGCCCTTGATATCGAAGGGTTGGGGGAAAAGCATGTGGAGCAGCTCTATGAGGAAGGGTTTATCAAAGATATCGCTGACATTTATGAATTGAAGGAGAAGAAGCTCGTTGAGCTCGATCGGATGGCTGAGAAGTCAGCTCAAAATCTTTTGGATGCCATCGAAAAAAGTAAACAGGCCCCTTTCGATCGATTTCTGTTTGCGCTGGGAATTCGGCATGTGGGAGAACATGTTGCGCGAGTGTTGGCTCGCCGATTTTCAAGGATCGAAGAGCTCTACGATGTTACAGAGGAGGAGTTTCAAAAGATTCGGGAGATTGGGCCTGAGGTGGCTAACAGTATTGTTCATTTCTTCGGGCAGAGAGAGAACCGTAAGCTCATGGAGCGTTTATTAAAATTAGGCGTGGAGCTGGTGTCGCAAAAGCAAGCGGAAAAGAAAGGGATCGCGGGAAAGACGTTTGTCTTTACCGGAAGTCTTAATCGTTGGAGTCGTAGGGAAGCGGAGGAACTGGTGGAATCTTTGGGTGGCCATGCCGCTTCGTCGGTGAGCAAGAAAACCGACTATGTGGTGGCGGGAGGAGAGGTGGGATCGAAGCTCGAGAAGGCAAAGAAACTAGGGGTCCAAGTATTGTCTGAGGAAGATTTTTCAAAATTGGTTCGTTAATGGAACGTGAGGTGGACATTCCATGTGGAAAGATTATCACAAAAGGGATTCTCTCGATTCCTGAACCCGTTCATGGACTCATCCTGTTTGCTCATGGGAGTGGCAGTGGTCGTTTAAGCCCTCGGAACACCTTTGTGGCAAAGGTTCTTCAAAAGGCAGGTTTTGCGACCCTTTTGATCGATCTTTTGACCTCGGAAGAGGAGAGGGATCGTTCCAAAGTTTTTGATATCGACCTTCTGACAGAGCGATTGCAAGGGGCTTTCGCTTGGGCCGAAAACGAACCGATGATCCGATGGCTCCCCATCGGTTACTTTGGCGCGAGCACCGGCGCGGCTGCCGCCCTCAAAGCGGCGGCTCGCTCCGATTTAAAGATCAAGGCGGTTGTTTCACGCGGTGGGCGCCCCGATCTTGCGATGGAGGATCTTCCCAAAGTAAAATCTCCGACACTGCTCATCATTGGAGGGGAGGATGGCCCTGTTATTGGCATGAATGAGGAGGCCTTTGAGCAGATCCGGAGCCAAAAACGGCTTGTCATTGTTCCGGGAGCCAGTCATCTTTTTGAAGAGCCAGGCGCTCTCGAAGAGGTCGCCCGACTTGCCACCGGATGGTTTGAAGAATATTTGACAAAATTAAACTAGTTTATTAAACTGGTTCAAGTATGAAGAGAAAAGAATCTCGATTTAGTGCCTTTCAGGCAAAAACACACCTTTCGGAGTTGTTACGGGGAGCTGAGCAAGGGAAGTCTTACATCATCGAGAGGCATGGCAAGGTTGTTGCACGGTTGATCCCTGCGACTTCGCGAAAGGAACCTTTTAACCCTTCGAAGATTCGCGCTGCTTTCCAGGAGCTTCGGAGCAAGATCAAAGGAACTGTGAATGTCCTTGAGTTGATCGAGGAAGGACGTCGTTATTAATGGATTGGGTATTAGATGCTTCGATCGCTTTGGCGTGGTCGCTGCCAGACGAAAATTCAGATTGCTCGGATCGATTCTTTGAGGAGGTTCAGGATGGCGTTTTGTGGGTTCCCGCTTTGTGGTGGTATGAGATTTCCAATGGATTAACCGTTGCTCAAAGTCGAAAAAGATTAGCCCAGGCGGATATTTCACGCTTTATTGAGCTCTACGCTGCCGTTCCTATTTGTACCGATGTCGATTTGGAGCCGGATCTTGTGTGGCATTTTTCCATGTTGGCTAAGGATTATTCCATATCGGCTTATGATGCCGCTTATTTGGAACTGGCCTTGAGGAAGGGGATCGGATTAGCTACTGTAGATCGAAAACTTGCAACGGCTGCACGGAGGGCGGGAGTAAAGGTTTTCGAGTGAGGAGGAGTCCAATGAATCGATGGGTTATTTTGCTTATGATGATGTTCTTGTCTTATCAAGGGTTTGCTTTGCAGGCAGAGGAGTGTCAGGGGAAACCGAAGGGGTTCAATCCGGGTGACGGAGTTGGGTATGCGGTGTGGGTCGATGGCGATGAGTATCATGTTCGATGGACTTCTAAAAAGAAGGAAGGTCATCGATTTAGCGGAACGGTGACCGCAGATGCCGAGGTGGAGGCGATCGAGCGTGTCCGGATGGAGCACAAGATGGAGGGGGGGGATTTTGTTCGAAAAGCGGGGCCTCGCAAGGTTGAGTTTTCCGGTTTCGCGGCCGGTGGGCAGGATGGCTTTCAATTTCAGTCTGAAAAAGCGCAACATGTCACATTTCGACTCGAGCTCGACGGCCAGCCGATCTCAGCGCAGCAGGTTTTGTGTGGTAAAGGCGATGCCCGACCCGATCAAGTTCCCTTCGTCATTCACAAGTGAGAGAATTTTGGCCATAGAACAGATTCAAATCCACAAAAGAGCGCTTCAAGCGATGGAGGCCCACGCGCTTTCCACCTATCCGGAAGAGTGCTGTGGCATGATTTTAGAGCGTGAAGGCCAAGAGGTGGTTCATCGCATCCTCAACATTCAAAACTCCCTTCATCAGAAGAATCCCGAAGAGTATCCGCGGGATGCCAGAACAGCCTATTTCATGGAACCGAGGGAACTTTTATGGGCGCTTAAAGAGGTGGAGGAAGGGAAAAAACTTAAAGCCTTCTATCATTCTCATCCAGAACACGACGCCTATTTTTCCCAAGAGGACAAAGCGCGGGCGATGGCCTGGGACGAGCCGACCTATCCCGATTCCGCCTACCTCGTCCTCTCGGTCTACAATCGCGTTGTTAAAGAGGTGTGTGTCTATGCTTGGGATGCGGAGAGGAGGGATTTTTTGGAGATCCCTTTGGAAATCACCTAGCAGGCTGTTGAAAAACTCAAGCTTGTCATCGCGAGCCCCCCGCCTCTGGCGGGGGGCGTGGCGATCTCCATGCGAGGAGATTGCTTCCCCCGCTAACGGCGGGGTCGCAATGACAGAAAGAGAGCTTTTTGAACAGCCTGCAGATGAGTTTTTCAACAATCTGCTAGAGACGTCCCTTACCTTTTTTCAACGCGGCCTTTTGTCGAGAGATATCGTATTCGTCTTCGATCTCTCCAAATAACTCCTCGATCAGATCTTCCAACGTCACGAGGCCCACGATTTTACCCCTCTCTTTAACCAAGGCCATGTGGGTTCGCGTTTGCTGGAACTCTCGGAAAGCCGCCTCCAGGCTTTGGTTCGGCTCAAAATAGATGGGGGGGCGAAGAAGATCGATGAGGTGGAAGAGTTCTCTGTGCACAGCAATATTAAACAGATCCTTGGTATGGAGAATGCCCATCACATGGTCCGGATTTTCATCGTATACGGGGATGCGCGTGTGCCCGGCCTCGGTCATCAGTTCGATCAGTTGTTCCGGAGGGGTGCGAAGTTCGATGGCAATGGCTTTGTTGTAAGGGATCATTACCTCTTTCACTTTCTTGGGCCCGAATTCAAAAGCCCTCCGGACAAGATCCCTTTGGCTTTGAGGCAAAACCCCTGCCTCATGGGTTTGTTCCAAAAGCATTTTGAGCTCCTCGATGGAATGAACCCTGGAACGCGGATCGGATCGAAGGCCCAATATTTTCACGATGGCATTTCCAGCGCCGTTGAGGACCCAGATGAAAGGTCGAAATAGCCTTTCAAAAAGGATCAAGGGCCAAGCCAATCGAAGGGCCACTTGCTCCGGCATTTGTAGGGCCAGAGCTTTTGGCGCGAGTTCTCCGAAGACCACATGCAGAAAAGAGATCAAGGTAAAGGCCAGAGCGGTTGCGATGGAGTGAACCGCGATGGAAGAGAGCAGAGTGCTTGGAAATAAGATTTGATACCCTGTGTCGATGGCGTGGGCCAGGATCGGTTCTCCAAGCCATCCCAAGGCGATGGAGGCAAGAGTAATTCCCAGTTGTGTGGCGGCGATGGAGGTATCGAGGTTCTTAACGCTCGCCAGCGCCGCTTTCGCACCCCCTTTTCCGGCGTTGGCAAGTTCCTGGAGCCGAGTGCGCCGCGCTGCCACCAAAGCAAATTCAGCCGCCACGAAAAAGGCATTTAGAAAAATGCATAAAGGAATACTCAATGCTTTAAGGAGGGTTGGGAGCAGAAAACTTTCTTGTGTCATTCCTTGTGAACCGGTCTAGGCCTCTTTTTTACACTTGGGGCAGTCTTTAAAGCAGGTGATGAGCTTCATCACCCCTGCCAGGCCCACTAGGCTGTAGAGGACTCGGCCTAAGATGCTCATCTCTCCGAAGATCGCATCCACGACGTTCAATTGGAAGATTCCGACTAATCCCCAGTTGAGCGCGCCAATAATCACTAAGAGACCGACGATATTGCAAACAAAGCATTTTGTTTTCATAGATACCTCCTTTGTCGAATTATATCAGGGACGAGAGTGAAAGTAAAAATGGTGCGCCCGGCAGGAATCGAACCTGCGGCCTGTGGCTTCGGAGGCCACCGCTCTATCCATCTGAGCTACGGGCGCGATTCCCAAGGAGATAGGGTATAGAGTCTATAAGAAAGGGTCAAGGGTTTCCCCAAAATAAAACTATAGACAGAAGATTATCAAATATGCTAATCTTCTATATATGAAAAGCATAGGTTTGCTAAGAAAATTACATCGTTCTTGCTATGCCTTAGAGGATATTTCTAAAATCTTGGAAATTTCAAGGCCTTCGGCACGCGTGTTTTGTAATCGGAAAGTGAAATCGGGCGATCTCATTCGACTTCGACGGGATCTCTACATTTTAAGCGAAAAATGGAATCAACTTGGAGAGAGGGAGCTATTCCTTCTTTCAAATCTAATCCAAACTCCGTCATATGTTTCTTTTCAGACAGCTCTATCTTTTTATGGTTTGACGACGCAGCTTCATCAGAACCTCATTGAGGCTGCAAACCCAGTCCGGAGTAAGAATTATCAGGTTCAATCCATTTCGTTCAAATATTATTATTGTCAGCCTTCTTTTTACTTTGGGTATCGTCGCATGGATGGTTTGTTTATTGCAGATCCTGAGAAAGCGCTTCTCGATTGCCTCTACTTCACTTCGATAGGGAGGTATGCTTTAGATCATTCTGCTTTGAACCTCAAAGACATTCACTGGAATTCTATTGAAAAGCGGCTCAAGAATTATCCAAAACGTGTGAATCAATTTTACGAGAAATGGAGGAAAGAGATTGAAAGTTCTAGAACAACATGAACAGTTTGAGATGCTTATTTTAGACGAAATGAGGAAAGTCAAAATTTTAGATGCGCTCGCATTTGGAGGCGGAACCATGTTGCGGCTTTGTTTTGATCTTCCTCGCTATTCCGTGGATTTTGACTTCTATCTCCTTAAAGAAAGGGAGAAGTTTATTCCGTTAGCGGAAAATTTTTCCAAAGCTCTGAGGCGCATGGGGGCTGATATTACGGATGAGCATGAAAAGCATTTTTCGTTTCTTTGGGAGCTTCGAATGACCCCTTATCCTCGGCGGTTGAAAATTGAAGTGCGCAAAGATCCGGAGCGCGCTAAAAAGACGGAATTAAACATTGCCCATTCGCCATTTTTCTCCATTCAGGTGCGATTACGAACTCTTACGCTCGGACAAATGTGGGGAAATAAGGTGCAAGCTTTGGTGGATCGTAAAGAAATTCGAGATGCCTACGATCTCGAGTTTTTAACTCGAAGAGGAGCGGGAGATTTTAACAAGCTTTCCTCTTCCATACGAGAAAGAATACGATGGGTATTGAACGATTTTTCGGATCAGGATTTCAAAGTTGTGCTCGGTTCGATTCTGAGTGATCCAGAGAAGAAAGTAGTGTTAAGCAGTCGGTTGGGCTACTTGAAATCAAAACTTGTGGAATCTCCATAGAGGCACCCTGTAACTCGTATTGAAGAGGTTGAGATACATCGGTAACAGTGGGAGTATT
>JACQOV010000026.1 GCA_016202395.1 Deltaproteobacteria bacterium | reverse complement strand
CTCCAAGGGCGCTATCATTACTACCGTTTGCACCCTTTTTCATTGGCGGAGCTTTTATCCGTGTTTCCAAAGGTTCAACCTGGAGAAGAGCTTGTTTTTTTGGATTCTGTTCCGGATTCCAATTTTAAAAATCTATTACAATACGGAGGCTTTCCGGATCCCTTCCTGGAACAGAGCGAAAAGTTTTTGCGCCGCTGGCACAATGAACGTTTAGACCGGTTCTTTAAGGAAGATGTCCGAGATCTTACCCAAATTCATGATCTAGGCAATTTAACCTTGTTGGCAGATTTATTGCCAGAGAAGGTTTCATCCATCTTGTCCATTAATTCTTTGGCTCAAGATCTTCAGATGAACTTTAGAACTGTCGCCAATTGGATAGAGGTTTTTGAACGTTTTTATTATTGTTTTCGGCTAGCTCCTTTCCAGTCGCGACGAATTGCGTCCGTTCGGAAAGAGAAAAAGCTCTATCTTTGGGATTGGTCTGAGTTGAAAGGGGTAGGGCCCAAGGTTGAAAACATGCTCGCTTCCCATTTGCTAAAGTTTTGTCACTATTTACATGATGAAGGGGGTTGGAAGGTTTCACTTCATTATCTTCGGGATGAAACGGGAAGAGAAATCGATTTTTTAGTATGCTATGAAAATAAGCCATGGTTTGCGGTCGAGAGCAAAAGTGAAGGCCAGGCTATTTCTAAGGCCCTCTTTCATTTTCGTGATGCACTCAAGATCCCTTTTTGCTATCAAGTCAGTCTGGAAGGCTCAAAGGATTATTTAAAGGATGGGATTCGTGTTCTTCCCTTGGCAAAATTTTTAACAGGATTAGTGTAATTCATTTTGAGTCAAAACTTGTTGACAGAGAGAGGGGGATTGGGGTAAAGAGGGATCAGCAAGCTGCTAAATTTTTAGGAGGTCAGAACATGGTTAAATTTGCGACACCGCGTGTCATTTTTATGGCCATCTCTACCGCAGCTCTTTTCGGTTGCGCGGGACGGCAGGTCGGTTGGGAAGGGGTGAGTGAGATTACGGGTGGCGATGCCTCCGAACGGATTGCCAGAGCTGATTCTCATTGGGCGAATCGATTGGATCGCGCCGAGTTGGAGAAGGCGCTGGCTCTCTACAAAGAAGCGGCGCAGGGCGATCCAGAGAATTTGGAGCTTCTGACGCATCTCTCGCGGGCCTACTATTTTTATGCCGACTCGTATTTGCAGGCCGATGAAGAGAAGGAGGCTCAACTGGCCGCTTACAACGAAGGGGCTCGGTGGGGGGAAAAGGCGCTGGCTCTGAATCTGGAGTTTAAAAAACTGGTGGACGGCGGAACGAAACCGGAAGATGCCTTTTATGTTTTAGACAAGCCGTACATTGGAGCGCTTTATTGGTCGGCGGCCAATTTGGGCAAATGGGCTAAGAAGAAGGGGATCATTGCAGCGCTTTCTCTCCGATCGCAAGGCATCAAAGGGATGCAGCGTTGCCTGGAGCTCGATGAAACCTATTTTTATGGAGCTCCGCATCGTTGGTTGGGGGCTTACTATTCGGTCATTCCTGCTTTTGCCGGGCAGGATCTTAACAAATCGAAGGAACATTTTGAGCGTTCTTTGGAGATCGCGCCAGACTATTTTGCCACCCGGGTTTTGCGATCTGAAAATTATTCTCCTAAAATGGGAGATCAGGCCCTTTTCGAATCCGATCTCCGATTTGTGTTGGATACCCATCCTTCGGTTTTGTCCGACATCGTGCCAGAGCAGACGGTGGAGCAACGTAAGGCGGAGAAACTTCTTTCGGAAATGGATGATTTATTCTTTTAAATTTTGAGGAGGATGGGCGTGTTTTTTAAATCCTTCCGATGCGCGTTCTTATTTAGTCTATTGCTTGCCATTTTTTCTTCTGTCGAGGCCGACGAGGTTAAGCCGGCCGATGTTATTAAACTTCGGATGGCCACCGTGGCCCCAGAAGGGACTCCGTGGGCCCAAGTGGTTTCTGAGGTGGGGGAGCGGATTGTTCAGAAGACCGGCGGAAAAATGAAGATTCGGGCTTATCTTGGAGGTCAGTTGGGTGGAGAGGTGGAGTCGTTGGAAGGGACTCAATTGGGAACCATTCACATTTGGGCGGGATCTTTAGCGGCTTTCGAAGGGATGGATCCTCAATTTGGAGTTTTTGATCTCCCCTTTCTTTGGCAGAGCGATGACGAGGTTTATTACGTCCTCGACAATGTTTTAAAAGAGCCTCTATTTAAACGACTCGATGCTTTGGGCCTGAAAGGGGTGGCTTGGAGTGAGAATGGATGGCGGCATTTTGCGAACAAAAAGAAGCCGATTCACACGGTGGCCGATGTGCGCGAGTTTAAATGGCGATCCCAGGAAAGCCAGGTCCACGTTGCGTTTTGGAAGGCCTTGGGGGCTCCAGCAACCCCCATTGCCATCACGGAGCTTTTTAACGCCCTTCAGATGGGGATTGTCGATGCCACAGAGAATTCACTGGTGATGC
Source organism: Deltaproteobacteria bacterium (assembly GCA_016202395.1). Lineage (GTDB taxonomy): Bacteria > JACQOV01 > JACQOV01 > JACQOV01 > JACQOV01 > JACQOV01. The sequence goes on along the minus strand of JACQOV010000026.1, from coordinate 17,803 downwards.
TATCGGCCACCGGCGTTTGGGAAACGTTGAAGTATCTCACCCTCTCTTATCACATCTATCAGCCGGCGGTGATTGTCATTAACAAAAAGGCCTGGGAAAAAATTCCTGAGGAGTATCGGAATGCCTCAGAGGCGGAGTTTATCTGGGCCCAGAGCCGGGTTCGGGAGTTGATGAGAAATTTTGAGCCGGAGCTTCTTGAAGCTTACCAACAAAAAGGGTTCAAGATTAATAAACTCACGCCGGAAGAAAAAATGGAGTTTATGAAGCAGACTGCGGGGGTCCAAGGGCAGTTTCGCGATCGTTTTAAAGAAACTCTTCCCCTCATTGAGAAGGCGCTCATCGATTATCGGGCCAAAAAAAAAGCCCCATGAAACAATGGCTCTCCCGCATGGATCAAACTCTCGCTTCCGTTGAGAAAATAATTATTGTCACCAGTCTCGTTGTGATGACGTTGGCCGTTTTTCTTCAAGTGGTTCTTCGATACGGCTTTTCCGTCGGCTTGCCGTGGGCCGAAGAGCTAGCTCGGTATCTGATGATCTGGTCCGGTTTTTTTGGAGCGAGTTTGGCTACCCGCGCTCGGCGTCATCTCAAAATCGATTTTTTGAGTCGAGCGGTTCGCTCCGAGTCTCTTAGATCTTCCATCCAACGCTGCGCTCTGGCGATCTCAGGCCTATTCTGCGCCTTCTTTTGCGGGTTGGGAGCAATTTTAGTTCATCATTCCTATGTGACGGGTCGACACTCGCCGGCCATGGAAATTCCCATTTGGTGGGTTCAATTGAGCATCCCCTTGGCTGCTGGATTGATGGCTTTGCGATTCGTAGGGCAAACGTTTGGAGAGCTTCCTAAACAAGAGGATAGGATCGAAGGGGTGAGGGGTTCAGAAAAAATATGACCTTTATTATTCTCGCCATCGTTGCCCTCTTTGCGATTTTAGGGGTCCCTCTTTTCGTTGTTTTGGGAACCGCGGTTGCAATGGCGCTCTATTTTTCGGACATCCCACTGGTGGTGATGGCCCAGCGGATGTTTACGACCACCGACTCTTTCCCTTTAATGGCGATCCCGTTTTTTATCCTGGCGGGGGCTTTGATGACCAAAGGGGGGATTGCGCGGCGACTCATTGACCTGGCCAAGGCGGCTGTGGGATGGCTTCCCTCGGGGCTTGCGATTGCCACCGTTGCCGCTTGCATGCTCTTTGCGGCTATTTCTGGCTCTTCCCCCGCAACCCTTGTTGCCGTTGGAACCTTGATGTATCCCGCGATGCTTCGAGATCGTTACTCTCAAGATTTTTCACTCGGCCTGGTTACGACCGCCGGGTCGCTTGGCATTTTGATTCCACCCAGCATTCCCATGATCATCTATGCCATTGTGGTGGGGGTCTCTGTGAGCGATCTTTTTATCGCAGGGGTTGGGCCCGGATTGCTGATCGGCGCTCTGTTGATGACCTATTCGTTCCTTCGAAACCGAGGGGGTTCTCAACATCGGATCCCTTTCTCCAAGAGTGCGTTCGTCTCCCGATTTAAAGAGGGGATCTGGGCGGTGTTACTCCCGGTCGTTATTTTAGGAGGAATCTACGGAGGGATTTTTACCGCCACGGAGGCGGCCGCTGTTGCGGTGATTTACGCCTTTGGGGTGGAGGTTTTTATTCATCGTGAGACGAAGCTCAAAAAAATTCCAGAGATCTTTGTCGGTTCCGCCGTCGATATGGGGATCATTTTGGTGATCATCGCCATTGCCATGAGCCTCTCCTGGTTTTTGACAGCTCAGTATGTGCCTCAGCTATTAGCGGAGTGGATCTCGGATCACATCCATACCCCATGGGTTTTTCTCCTTGCTCTGAATCTGCTCCTTTTAGTCACCGGCTGTTTGATGGATATCATTTCGGCTATTTTAATTTTAGCTCCGCTGACGGCTCCCATTGCTCGTGAGATGGGGGTCGATCCGATTCATTTGGGGATCCTCTATATCGTCAATTTGGAGATCGGCTATCTTACGCCCCCCATTGGAATTAATCTCTTCGTCTCGAGCATCGTCTTCGACAAGCCGGTTGTTCGCGTGATCCGAGCCGTCCTCCCTTTCCTGGCTGTCATGCTCCTCGGCCTTCTGCTTGTCACCTACTTCCCTCAGATTAGCCTTGCTCTTGTCCATACACTGAAATAGGACTACGGAACGGTGGCCAAGGTTGCTGCTGCGCCACAGACCTCAGAGAAGAGGGCGCAGCCGACTACGGCTCCTGTGACCCCTACTACGAACAGGGGGCCTGCCAAACTTCCCCAATCGGGATTCCATCCATAACCTGGATTCGTGCCCAGCGATTGTCGAAGCTCTTCCATATTGGGAGAAACCCAAGGATTAGGCTTGAGTCGATAATCGAGTTTCTGGCCTGGTAACCCTATCTTTTTCAAGGCGCTATCCTCCGGTGTCCCATAGCCCGTATTTTGACCCAGCGAGGGATCGAGATTTACGGGAAATGCCAAAGGCCCCGAAAATTTTTCGCCATCCACACTACTAAAATGAAGGGTCCTACTTTCGGGGAGGCCTTTGGTGAGCTCTGTATAAGCCATGAGTTGACGGGCATCTAGTCTCTCGATCAGCGCTGAATCTTCGTCTATTTTTGCCTTGAGTTCTTTAGCAAGACTTTTGGCCATCATGCTTTCCACGGTGATTTGGATCCGATAACCGTTTGTTGCAGGATCTCGATGCGTTAGATTCTCCAATATATTTCCCCTTTGTTCTTGGGGTAGGGAATCCCACTCGGCTGCATACCGCTCTGCAGCCAGTCTAGAGGCCTCTGATGCCAGTCTGGCTATTTTTTCTCCAAGTCGCCTGGAAGAACTCTCGAATCGGCGCAGCAACTCTTGAAAATCTTCATCGTCTTTCCCATTAGGATCGATTCTCTGGATCGGATTGTTTTGGACGTAACTATAAGGGGGATTTCCCAGAACCGGATCGGCGCTGACAAAACGAGATAAAGCGGCATCATAAGATCGGGCGCCATAATCGTAGAGGGCAGATTCCGCGTCGAGCTCTTGGCCGGTGTAAAGGTAAGCGGTAGCCCCCTCACCCCAACCCTCTCCCCAAAGGGGAGAGGGAGAAGGGTGAGGGGTTAAGGGCTCTCCAAAAGGGGAGTATGTCCCGCTTTGAACGACCTGGCCATCGGCATGGGTTACGAGTGTTGAAGATCCCAGATGATCGCTATGGAAAAACTGAGTTTCAGCGATCAGGGAATGAGGAGCGAAGATCCAAACCCCGAACCCCAAAACCCAAGACAAAATCCGATTCCTCTCCATTGGATTGGCCCTCCCTTGTGGAAGGCTCGTTGGTATCACGCCCCTTTCTTTATGTCAAATGGATGTATCCGTCCAGTCAGGGTCACGTCATTCTGCCGCTCCATCCGTCATTCCCGTAAAAACAGGAATCCACGTCATCCCCGCGAAAGCGGGGACCCAGTCTTATGAATGTTGCCGGATCCCCGCTTTCGCGGGGATGACGTTTTGAATGAATTTATCCCAGAGTTTTAGAGGCCGATCACCTGCGGAAGGGTTGTTGTTAAATAACGTAACGGCTAATTATCCAACCTAAGATAACGGCAAGGGTGTCCCCCACCGAGTTTTGTAAAGTATCTGCTGTGCCATGAGGAAACATAAAAGGAAGATGGGCTTTCAAGGGATTTTCGAGAAGTTCCCAGACAAGCGCAAGCAAAACAACCAGCCCCAAACTAAGTCCCAGCAAGTCATAACCAAAACCGATCATAAAATGGACCAACGTGAACCGATCGATAAGGGAATAATTAATCTCACCCTTCTTGGCGGGCGGCGGTTTAGCCAGGAATATTTCTCTGAATCCCTTTTTCATAAATGCCGGGAACAGAATACTCAATTTAGAAAAGATTTCATAGCAGGTCATGGGGTCAAGTCGCGTGTTGAGTAGTACTTGAGCTCGATAGCGGGTACATGAAAATGGGAGTTCGGGGGACACGATGCTTCATGGCCAGGCTATCCCTTCGGGGTTGCGGGAAGTTTTTAAGAGGGCTGTTTGCTCTGCTTTTGTAGCGATTGGTGCAGGGCAATCAAAGGTTGAAGGTTTTGGTGGTCTGCATCGCGCAGCGCTTTTAGATATTTCTCTCGAATGCAGGAAAGATCCAGAAGGCTCTTTTCCGGCCACTCCACTCATGGCAGGTTATACTTTTTAAGATGAATATTCATGATGAGTCGAGCCCATCGACCATTTCCATTTTCAAAAGGGTGAATCCACACCAATCGATGATGCAATCTAGCCGAGAGTTCTTCATGGTTCATTTCAGATTTCGTCCAAAAGTGGTAATCGTTACCTCTCCAAACATCTCTTGATGTACTTGTAAAAACCACGAGTAGGTAAAGGATGCCCTTTTGTCTGTGGGGCGACGGGTCAGATATTTCATGATCGCTTTATTGACATTTTCAAACTCAAATGCGTTGAGTTGGTCTCGAGCATAAACATCGACAAGTAATCCCGAAGAATCGGCTAAAGGTGTTTTCCCGTCGTTGGTAGCTTTACTTTTCAAAGTCAGTCTTCCCACAGCAGAGACCGTTTTTTGTCGATCAATTCTTCAGCAATCGCGGTTTTTTGAAATTGAACAATGACGTCTTTAGGTTCTTGTTCTTCCATTGCAGCGGTCCCTTTCGACAACTCAACGATCTGTTCGGCCTTTTTTTCTGCGCGTTGCCGTAATAATTTTACAACCGGTTGTTTTGGCACAAATCGAACAACAAGTTTGCACTCCAATCCTTCCGCTGTTTTCATAAGAGTCGATAGGCGAGGGTCTACCTCCCCAGATTCCAGCCGCCGAATGAGCCGGGGATTTTGTGATGCTCGTTTTGCGAGTTGTGCTTGTGTCATCCCGAGAAATGTGCGCAGCGATCGGATTTGAGCCGAGAAATTTTCTTCTCGGCTAAATCTTAGCAGGTTGATCCAAAATATCTAAAATGCGACGGGCACAATAGATTCGGTTTCGTTTTGCATCGCTGGTCTGTTTCAAAACGCCTGCCTTTTCGAGCTTGTCCACGGCACGTTGCACCGTTGGGAAAGAGATTTTATGTTTTTTAGCCATACCACCGACGGTCATGAAGGGGTTTGTCATGCAGTCATCAATCAACAAGAGACTGTTCTTGTCAGCCGCCTTGTGGGTGAAGAGTTGTTTCCATTTTGTAACGGTTTCCTGCATCTGCTGGATGCGACTCAGGGCGTCTTCTGCCTGACGGGTCACGCCATTCAAGAAGTATTCAACCCAGCCCTTCCAATCTCCGTTTTCATTGACGGCATTAAGTCGGGCATAGTATTCGTCTCGGGTGGCCTCAAAAAAAGCGCTGAGATACATAATCGGAGAAGGGAGGATACCGTGTTCCACGAGGTAAAGGATAATAAGTAGACGTCCTACACGACCGTTCCCGTCTAGGAATGGGTGGATGGCCTCGAATTGCTGATGGATCAGGCCGATGGTGACAAGTGGCGGCAGGGTCGATTCATGAAAGAATTTTTCCAAGGTTCCTAAACACTCCATCAACAAATATGGCGGTGGTGGAATGTAAGTTGCGTTTTGCAAGGTGCAGCCAGCGACCCCGATCCAATTTTGAGATCTTCTGAATTCACCCGGAGTCGCTATGTTGCCTCGCACCCCTTTCATCAGATGCTCATGAATTTCACACATCAGACGGAGTGACATCGGTAATGTCTTGAGGCGCTTGATTCCATATTCCAAGGCTTTGACATAGTTCTCGACTTCCTTGAGATCCGAGCGGTCACGTCCCGTTTCCACACCCGCTTCGTCCGCGAATAACTCTGCCAGTGAGGTTTGAGTGCCTTCGATACGGCTGGACAACACGGCCTCGCGACGGACAAAAGGACGGATCAATAAATGAGGGTTTGGCAAGGCCGAACCGATGGTGGCCAACTGACCGATCTTGCGATCTGCATCAGAGAGATGTCTGGCGAGCCTTTCATTCCACTCTATCGGGGGAGGCAATGGATCAGGAACATAAGCCTGATAGCCTTCCGCGCATTTGATCTTTTTCCCATGAATTGTAGCCATGTCGTAAACCCGTTAATAAGGGATTGTCTTATTAACGATTTTATACAATATCGTTAATAATAAAGCAAGCGGTTACATGCTCTGTTGTGTCCGCCGAACTTAATGATTTGTTCCACAGCATTGGTTTAGAAAATAGGGACAGCGACTGTTTTTCTTGCGGAAATGGGGGTCAGGAATGGTGTCAGGTAATGGTTTTTTAGTTTTCAGCAACTTCACAACTCTTGTCTGAGGCCGTTCCCTTTGTTCATGGTTCGACGGAGCTCACCATGAACGGAATGCCACTTACCATGAATGGAAGAGTAACCCCCTCTAACTCCCCCTTTATCAAAGGGGGAGAAATGGATTGTAGCCCCTTGTTTCAAGGGGGAGGAGATTGTTTCGTCGCCCCGCCAAGGCGGGGCTCCTCGCAATGACAAGAGGGGATTTCCCCTCAAGTTCGGGGGGGACGATACTTAATTGGGAAAATAAGTGGGGGAGGAAATAGGGACTTGAGTGTCTTTATTATCTCCAATTTGCTATCATTCTTCCGATGCTGGGGGTTTATCTTTTAAATTTGTCATGGAGGCCACTTATGAAAAGCAAGCCGCGGATATTTTTTATTGCTATCTTCACACTTCTTTTTAGTCTTGATGTGATGGCAGAGAAGGACAACATAACCTATAAGGAGACTCTAAAAGGGAAATCTTGCAAGAGCGGAGAGTCGGAGTCACAAGTCTTATCTTGTAATTACAAAGTTGGTAAAGATTTGTTTTTTAGTATTGATGGAATTGGAAACCATGACACTGGGATAACAGTTTGGAAAAGTTCTGGTTCAGACGGTGATTTTTATATGACTTTTGGGCTCATGCATCAGTGTGCCATAGTTAAACCTGGTCGTAAGACTAACGTGAGTATGATAGGTAACATGGCTTTTGTTTCCCCTAAACACGGAAAGGTTTATGAAGATTGGATTTCATGTGAAGAAGGGCTTTAGTGTTGTAAAAAGTTCGATGGACACGATGCTTAATTGGAAACATATTTTAGGCGGCCCATTTAAAAACAGGTTTCTTGTGGGATTGAACACATTCCTTAAGGTACATGTTGATCAAGCTTTGATAAGGAATTTCGGAGCGTTTAGCTAATTTTTTAAAATAAGCAATAGTCTCTGATTCCAGACGGATGGTTATTTGCCTCTTGAGCATCTTAGTGTAAGCATAAGTTCTGCATAAGTTCTGGGGACACGATACTGAATGGCTAAACCATCCCTTTGGGATTCGGGAGTTTTTTCACTGAAACGCTTGGGGTCAGGTTCAAGTATTGATTCTGCTGAAAAACCCCCGTTCACCCCCTTCGACTAGGCCCGTCCTGAGTTTATCGAAGGGCTCAGGGCGAACGGGAAATAGATTAAAAACTTAATACTTGAACCTGGCCCCCAGTTCTTCTACACATCCCATTCCTCTTTGTACCGTGGGTACTGTTCCGGCGCTTTGCCGATCGCCTCTAATATCACCGGTTTTAAATTCCGTTTTTCGGAGTTTTTGATCTCTTTCAATTCCACAACAAAACGCCAGCCGTCGCCGTAATCAAAGAGAAAAAGCATTTTCTCGCCGAGGGTCTTAAACGCCTGTGATATTTTTGTTTTCTTGACTCCTTGGGTTGTTGGCGAAAGCGGCTCCTCTCCGATATCTTGGAAAAGTTCATAGGCCTTCCTGGAATCATGATATCTTTTAAAATTGTCGTAGAAACCAAAACAATGGTCAAAATAAAATCCGAACGTCTCTGTGATTACTTGTGCAAAGTTATAAAGACTCTTGTTCCCGTCAATCTGGATCTTGCGCAGGACTTTTCCCTTCACATCATAGGCGCCGCAATTTTCAATCGAGACATCAAAAATGTAATGGTCAGATTTCATAACGGAGTCCTTTCAAGCTCGGGAGACACGATGCTTATCCATGAAAACTTTTCTGGATTAAGCATCGTGTCCCCAGAATTTATATGACCCCACCCTTTTTGGCGTCCAGTACAACCGCTTGACATAATACATATAATAGCATATAAGTAGAGCGTGACGTACACTTTTGAGTGGGATTTTGAGAAAGAACTTAGAAATATCTCGAAGCATAGCTGTAATTTTGAAGAAGCCATGGAAGTTTTTGCAGATCCAAAGGTTATTCATTTGGAAGATCCAAAACATTCCTCGGAAGAGGATCGACACTATGCTGTTGGTAAAACCGTAAAAGGTAAGATCATCACTGTACGGTATACTTTACGGGGAGAGACGGTTCGTATTTTTGGCGCTGCGGAATGGCGCAAATGGAGGAAATATTATGAAGAAAATACCTGATCCTAGCAAAATGGAAAAAGTACGAGGTCCTTCTATAAGCTTAGAAGAGCTGAAATCTGCAAAGGTTCGTATCACTACCTATCTCGATAAGGAAGTGTTGGACATTCTTCGGAGTCTGGCTATTGATTCTGGGAGTAAGTATCAGGCGCTCCTTAATCAAATACTCAAGGATTATTTATTGGGTCAGAAGAGGGGATTGGTCTCTAGAATTGCTCGATTAGAGGAGGCCGTTTTCAAAAAACGTGCTGCCTAAATAGTTCGGTGTAGTTCGGGTAGTTCGGGGGACACGATACTTATCTATGAAAACTTTTCTGGATTAAGCATCGTGTCCCCAAATTACCCATCCAATTGTTGCGGCGCCGCGACAATTGCCTTCTTCGGCCAATCTCGAGCAAACTGCACTAGCCAATAATTCTACCATAAAGGGAGATTCTTTTCCGCATTCTTTTAAACGGGGGGACTTTTTGATAGACTGGGGTGCGACGTGAAGATCTACACCAAAACAGGGGATCGGGGGGAGACCGGGCTTGCGGATGGCTCGCGAGTTCGAAAAGACCATCCGTGGGTGGAAGCCTATGGTCATGTGGATGAGTTGAATGCGTTGTTGGGGTGGGTTTGTTCCGTTACCGACCATGAGGAGACTCGAAAAGAGCTCGAGCAGATCCAGCGCGATCTTTTTACGATTGGCGCGCGGTTGGCCGATCCTCGACCCGGAGCCAAAGCCAAAGAGAAGGCCATTCTTAAAGCGGGAAGGGTGGAAGAGTTAGAAAAGGCGATCGATCGTTGGGAAGAGAGGCTCCCCAAACTCAAAAATTTTATTTTGCCGGGGGGAACGCAAACGGCGGCGTTGCTTCACTACGCGAGAACGGTTTGTCGCCATGCGGAGCGTCGAGTGGTTTCTCTTGATGACCGAGAGGAGATGACTCCGATCGTTGTTTATCTCAATCGACTCTCCGATTATCTCTTTGTCTTGGCCCGTTGGGAGAATTTTCAGGCGAAGCAAGCAGAAGCACCGTGGTAAGAGATGGCTATCATCCAAGAAACATTTCCGGTCGGCCCTTTTCAATGCAATTGTGTGATTTTGGGTTGCCCTGAGACGAAGGAGGCGATCGTGATCGATCCGGGGGATGAGATGGATAAGATCCTTCTTGCGTTGGCCAAGCATGGGCTTAAAGTTAAAGCGATCGTTCACACCCACGCCCACATCGATCACATCGGTGGTGTGAATCCTCTACAGAAAGCCACGAACGCCCCCGTTTATGTTCATTCAGAAGATCTTTTTCTCTACAATCATGCCGACATGCAGGCCTCTTTTTTAGGGATTTCCATTCCGCCGGTGATCCCTGTGGACCGCTACTTAAAAGACGGCGAAGCGCTCCCTTTTGGCAAACTGCAAGGGGAGGTGATCGAGACCCCCGGGCACACTCCAGGGAGTGTTACCTTTCGGATTCCGGTGGAAGGGGAGGCCGATCGGCTCTTTACGGGGGATACGTTATTTTACGGAAGCATTGGAAGGACCGATCTTTGGGGGGGATCGTTGGAGACGATTATGAAGTCGATTCATCAACGGTTGCTTTCATTTCCGGATGAGACTTTGGTTTACCCGGGGCATGGCCCGGCGACAACGATTGGGCAGGAGCGACGCAGTAATCCTTTTCTGAGGTAGAAAGATGAAAAGAAGGACGGAATTTTTACCCCCTCACCTCTTTCCTCTCCCCAAAGGGGAGAGGATGAAGGTGAGGGGGATCATGGTTTTGCTACCTCTACTGGGTGTAATGCTGCAGGGTGTTGGTTATGCCCAGGAGGTTTTGACGTTGGATCAAGCGGTGGAGATGGCGTTGAAACAGAATCGTGAGGTTCTGGCGCAAGAGGAGCGGGTTGGAAAAGTGGAAGGGCTTAAGACAGAGAGTCGGTCGAGTTTTTTCCCTCAACTCACACTCAATGCGGGCTACGAGCGGGTGGGGAATGTTCCCTCGGCTCAGATCCCTGTGGGAGCTGCTGGGACGCAGACGATCCAGTTGGGCAATGCCGACAACATCGACACCTCTCTAGATCTCGAGCAGGTTCTTTTTAGCTGGGGCAGGCTCGCCTCCACCTATCGCGCTCGAGAGTTTGAACGACAAGCGGAGGTGGCCGAGCTTCATCGTGTTCAGTCGGAGGTGGTCTACCAAGTTTCCGAGATTTTTTACCAAACCCTTCAAGCCAAAGAGCTCTGGCAGGTCAAGCAAAAAGGGTACGAGAGGGCTCAAGATCACGAACGGATTTCGGAGAGTCGTTACCAACAGGGGCTGATCTCGCGGTTTGAATGGCTCCGAACGCAGAGTCACACCCGTTCTTTTAGGCCCCAGGTGATCGAGGCGGAGCATGCTTACAAGCGGGCCCTTCTTCGATTTCAAGAGAGGGTGGGGCTCCCTTTGGAAGAGACTGTCGAGCTTTCCGGGGATTTAAAGCAGCGCCATGAGCTTCCTAGTTTCGAGGCGGTCTTGCAACAATCTTTGGTGGAACGTCCTGAGTTTCATCGCCTGGAAGCCCAGAGCCAGGTTCTACGTCAATCGGTTCACGCGACGAAAGCGAAGAATCGCCCCTCGCTTTTGGGACGGGCTCACTGGGGCTATCAGTATCCGGCCCCCGACTTTGAGCAGAAGTTTGAAGACAATTGGTCGGTGGGGGCTGCCATCGAGTTTCCGCTATTCGATGGATTTGGAGTCTCAGGAAAGGTCGACTCGCTCCGCTCCGAGATGGCCGAGATCGATCTTCGAGAGCTTCAACTGAAGGATCGAGTTTGGTTAGAGATTCGAGAATCGCTCGATCGGATTGAGGAAGGTTTAGCATTGGTCGAGGCTCGTGAAGAAGAGGTTCAGGTGGCCGAAGAGGCCCTTAAGATTGCGGAGGCCAGTTTTAAAGAGGGGATCGTGTCGAATGCCGATGTCCTCGATTCGCAACTTACCTTGGATGAGGCCGAGGTAGCGGCATTAGCCGCCGGTTCTCAATATCAAATTGCAACCGCTGCTTTCTATAAGGCCATAGGAGGAGGAATTCCATGATTCGAATGAGTCGAAAAAAATCATCGGTTGCCTTGGTTCTTCTCGTCGGTTCGCTCGTCGCTTTAGGGGCGTGGAAATTTCATCATCGCGATTCGATGGACGGCGCATCGATTTCGGCTTCTGGGACGATTGAGGCAACCCAGGTCGATATGAGCGCTGAGATCTCTTCTCCGATTCTCACCCTCCTGGCGGAAGAGGGGGATCGTGTGGAGGCGGGAGCCCCCTTGATCGAGTTGGACACCGCCCTTCTTCAAAGTGAGAAGGGGCGAGTGGAGGCGTTGGTTGTCACGCGACAGGCGGAGCTCCATCAGGCGGAGATTGATCTTGAGCTTAAAAAGAGGGATTACGAGCGTTTTCGATCGTTGCTGAAAACCGGTGGGGCCTCACGGCAGCAGGCCGATCAAACGGAGACGGCTTGGAGACTGGCGGAAGGGCAAGTCGAACTTGCCAATGGGCTGCTTGCGCAAGCGGAGGCCTCTCTCCGTTATGTGCAGACTCAGATTGTGAAGAGCACGATTATCTCACCGATGGACGGCGTTGTGCTGCTTCGGCTTGCGGAGCCTGGCGAGGTTGCTATTCCGGGGAGGCCTTTGCTCACTTTGGGAGATCTCGAGAACCTCTGGGTTCGTGTTTATGTTCTGGAATCGGAGATTGGCAAAGTGAAGTTGGGGCAACCTGCGAGAGTGTTGAGCGAGACCTATCCCGATGTCGTTTATAATGGGAGTGTGATTTATATCGCGCAGGAGGCCGAGTTTACGCCACGCAATGTGCAAACGCGCAAGGAGCGGGCGCGTTTGGTATTTGCTGTAAAGATCGCTGTAGAAAATCCTCGAGGAGAGTTCAAGCCGGGGTTGCCGGTAGATGTGGAAATTTTGGTGAGTAACCCCTCCTAACCTCCCCTTATTCTAAGGGGGAGTTAGAGGGGGTTAGAGGGAGTTAGAAATTTGGTGTGGACTATCGAAGCGAATAAGTTAACGCGTCGTTTCGGCGAAAAAGTAGCGGTCGATCAACTCGATCTCCAGATCCGGCCCGGGGAGATCTACGGTTTTTTGGGGCCCAATGGCGCTGGAAAAAGCACCACGATCCGGATGCTCTGCGGAATCTTGGCCCCCACCTCTGGAGGAGGATGCGTTGGAGGATTCGACATTGTTCAAGAATCTGAGAGCATCAAAACCGTTATCGGTTATATGTCTCAGCATTTTGGTCTCTATCATGATCTGACCGTCGAAGAGAATATCGATTTTTACACCGGCCTTTATCTCAAAAAACGGAGCGAGATCTTTCGTGAAAGAGAGCGAGTGATTCAAGAGATTGAGCTCAAGCCTTATCGCAAGTACCTTGCCAAGCATCTCTCGGGAGGATGGAAACAGAAACTCGCTTTGGCCTCTGCGATCTCCCATCGTCCGAAAATCCTTTTCTTAGACGAACCGACGGCGGGGATTGATCCGGTCTCTCGTCGAACCCTTTGGGATATTTTATACAAGCTTGCGCAATCGGGGATGACCTTGTTTATCACCACACACTACATGGAGGAGGCGGAGCGTTGCAATCGAATCGGTTTTATCTGGAATGGGAGGCTGGTGGCCTCCGATGCGCCAGGGCGAATTAAATCTACGGTGATGCGGGAATCTCTGTTTTCTATCCAAGGAGAGCCGATGGAGCGTTGTTTTGATCTTCTAAAGAGCTCTTCGCATGTCATCGATGTGAATTTTTATGGAGATGAGTTGCATGTGGTGATGCCTCCAGGGTTTGATGGCATGGATCTTTTGAAAGAAGAGTTGAAGGAGAAAGGGATAGAGCAGATTTCTATTCGGCAGATTTCGCCATCGATTGAGGATGTGTTTGTTTCTTTAAGCCGACAATCTTCGTAACATGCATAGACTTGTTTCCATCATCATCAAAGAGTTTCGGCATCTGTCGCGGGATCGCCTCGCCCTCTCCATGATTATCCTTTTTCCTTTGATGATGCTTCTCATCCACGGATTTGCGATCACACTCGATATCGATCATATCCCCTACGGCATTCAAGACGAGGACCGAACTGCGGCCTCGCGAGAGCTTCTCGATCGATTCGAGGCCTCCACCTATTTTGAGCCGGTTTTTTGGGCCCGAAACGAAAGGGATTTTGATGTTGCCTTGGACCGAGATCAGATTCGGATCGGGGTGAAAATCCCCAAGGGATTTGCAGAGGCCCTTCAAACCGGCAAACATGCGGACGTGCAGCTTCTGGTGGATGGGGCCGACAATAACACGGCGACCATTGCCATGGGCTATGCTCAAGGGATCGTGCAGCGATTTTACCAAGATCGCGTCCTCTTGACAGCGCAGAATCTTCATATGGCCACCGAGCTTCGCCCCCAGATCTGGTTCAATCCGACTTTGCGGAGCACGTTATTTATTATCCCTGGACTGCTCGGTCTCGTTTTGATGATGACCACGGTGGCCATGACCTCCTTGGCCATTGTGAGAGAGAAAGAGCACGGAACGGTGGAGGGGATCTTGGCCTCGCCGATCCGGCCGATCGAGATGATCTCTGGGAAATTGATCCCGTACCTTTTGATCGCCTATGTCCAATTCATCTGCGGTGTTTTGGCGGCCCGTTTCGTTTTTGGGGTTCCCGTGGTGGGGGGATTTGGGATTCTGTTTGTCACCACCGGCCTTTTTTTGCTGGTGGGGCTCAGTTTAGGGTTGTTCATTTCCACACTCACCGATAGTCAGCAAGTGGCCTGGCAGATCTCGTTTATTGTTACGATGCTCCCTTCGTTTCTCCTGTCGGGGTTTATCTTCCCGATCGAGAGCATGCCCACATTTTTACAAAAGATTACCGGTTTTTTCCCCATTCGTTATTACGTTCATCTTGTCAAAGCGATTCTGCTCAAAGGGATTGGGTGGAGGGATGCATGGCCGCAGATGTGGCCTCTTTTTATCTTTCTAGCCGTTTTTGTGGGGGTGAGCGTTCGGCGTTTCCAAAAGAGGATTGCCTAGATGATCTGGTTTCAGATGTTTCGGTTGGTGAAGAAAGAGTTGATCCAGCTCTTGCGCGACAAGAAGCTCTGGCCTCCATTGATGTTGGCCCCGGTTCTTCAGATGTTGTTGCTCGGTTACGCTGCCACTCTGGATGTGGAGCATGTTCCGATGGCGGTTTGGGATAGGGATCGAAGCGCCATCAGTCGATCGGTGGTGGAACAGTGGGTGGCAACGAATCTTTTTGATGTTCAGGGCTACATCGATTCCCGTGAAGAGCTTGAGAGATTAATTCTACGAGGAGAGATCAAAGTGGGACTGATGATCCCTCCCAATTTTGGTCAAGAGGTGGTCTCCGGAGGCTTTGCCCCTCTTCAACTCGTTGTGGACGGCTCCGAGTCGAACAGCGCCCTCATCGCCACCAATTATGCCTCTATCTTGACGAACGATTTTGCGGTGGAACATCTCCCAGCCTCATCAAGCGCCACCCCAGCCGCCGTTGTCGAGATTCGTCCGCGCGTCTGGTACAACCCGGCGCTCAAAAGTCGCAACTACATGGTTCCCGGAGTGATCGTGAACGTCCTCATGGTGAGCACCATCATGCTCACGGCTCTGACCATCGTTAAAGAGAAGGAGCTGGGGACGATGGAACAACTGATTGTGACGCCGTTGCGTCGGACGGCTTTTATTCTTGGGAAGCTGATCCCCTTTATCGGGCTTGGTTTTTTGAACATGACTGCCGTTCTCATTGTTGGGATCGAGGGGTTCGGTGTTCCTGTCCGGGGGGAGATTGGCCTACTCTACGCATTAACAGGGGTCTTTTTATTGACGACCCTCAGCATTGGATTGTTTATTTCCACCCTCGTTCAGAATCAACAGCAGGCGATGAATACCGCATTCTTTGTTGTCTTTCCAATGATCATTTTATCGGGTTTCCTTTTCCCTACAGCCAACATGCCGAAGTTCTTTCAGTGGGTGAGCCTTTTGAACCCGGTCCGCTACTTTGTGGAGATTATCCGCGGCATTATTTTGAAAGGGAACGGCTGGGAGATCCTTTGGCCCCAGGCTTTAGTTTTGGCTTTATTCGGAGTCGTTTTAATTGTGTTTAGCACGACACGCATCCATCGCCAAATCCGCTAGTACGACGCATTTGTAACAGTTTTGATACAAATTTGTAACAGATCTGTTACAAATAGAGTTTTCGATGGAATTCTTATTGAACCTTCCCAATCACCCCACAAGAAGATTTCAGGCTTAACCCTCTGATTTAAAAAGCATTTTTAGTATCCATTCCCTTGGATGATTTTTTAATGCTAAAGTCCCCCTTCTGGCACACTTCTTGCGTATCATTTTGTCGTCATCCCGTAAAAACGGAAATTCCGTCATTCCCACGAAAGTGGGAATCCAGGTCATCGTCATCCCCGCGGAAGCGGGGATCCAGGTCTGGTTCCCCGTTTGCACGGGGATGACCATAAAAAACTGGAGGTCACTATGAAACACCTTGTCTTGTCCCTGGGTCTGCTGGTCTTAACAACCTCAGCCTTCTCAGCTCGTCTTTCCTACCAAGGGGTGTTGGAGGATGGGAGTGGGCCGGTCAGTGGAACGACAATCATGGAGTTTGCGCTCTGTTCCACACCGAATTGTTCCCCGGATTACGGAGATCCGATGTGGGAGGGGAGATATGTGGTGGAGGTTTCTGGAGGTATTTTTTCGGTGGAGTTAGGGGACACTTCTCAAGGCAATCAACCGATAGAGGCTTCTGACGTTGCGGTGCAGGATCTGTATTTACGAGTCATAGTGGAAGGGGAACCTTTAATGACCAGCAATCAGTATCAGCACCTGGTTTCCGTCCCCTACGCCCTGGGCTCCCAAGGGGATTTTATCGTGGCCAATGGCAACGTCGGCATCGGAACAACAAATCCGGCGACGAAACTGGAGGTAGTCAATGCGACAGGTCAGGGTGAAATACAAATAAAGGGAACCAGTGCCAGTGCCATCAATTTTGTGAATACCGACGCCAGCAAGAACGATTGGAAGATTTTTACGGGGGCGGGGGTAGGCGATGCAAATAGTCTTTCCATATGGGATGATACGAGCGGACAGGCGAGATTAACGGTGACAAGTCAAGGCAACGTCGGCATCGGGACGACGAGCCCGGCGAATCCCCTGCACGTGGTCGGTCCGGCGGGCACGCTTCCGGCTCGCTTCGAGACGGCCGGCAACGCTTCTCGTATTGGGTTCTTCGCCGTCGGGGCGGGCGGTGGAAATTGGGTCGTTGGTAGCGAGGGCGGGGGCTTTTCGATCACGGACGCGAGCGCGAACAAGGATCGGTTGGTGATCGACGCACAGGGAAACGTCGGCATCGGAACGACGACGCCCGGCTACAAGCTGGATGTGCACGGTGATGGATACGTTATTGGTGTCACAGCGCCGACCACCGGGCTCGCGACAACCATGGCAGGAGGTGAGATCTTGTCGCACAATGGTGCGATGGTCTTTGGCACGCGCGACAACTTCGATATCCAGTTCAACGCGTGGCAAGGGGTTGGCGGCACTGAGATGGTCATCCAACCGAGCGGCAACGTTGGCATCGGGACGTCGTTTCCCGGCTACAAGCTGGATGTGGAGGGGGATATTCGCACCAGTCATGATATCCAGGTGGATAATGATATGTATGTAGATGGGCAGATGTTTGGCGCGAGACTCAATTTAACGGGGGAAGGAGCTTCATCCTATGTCCTAGGGCATGGAGGGGGGATGAACTATGGAGTCGTAGCGTCCACAGGTCATACGTTTATAGTGGGAGGGGCTGACATTGCTCGGATCAGCGATCAAGGAGTTCAAATAATCACCGGCAACGTCGGGATTGGCACCTCTCCTAATTCCCAATACAAACTCGATGTCAACGGCGACATTCAAGCAGTAAATACCAGTTTCTCAGGCGTGATTAGCCAAAATGGGAGTGGGAATAATTACTTTGCTGGGAAAGTAGGCATTGGGAACTCCTCCCCTCAAGCCCCACTCCATGTGGCTGGGAATTCTCGATTGGATGGAGATCTGCTCGTTCAGGGGGAGAAACCGATTAAATTGTTGGGTTTTAGGGGATCTAAGGGGGAGGTTTGGTATGATACGAAAGTTTCTGTGCTTACCCATTGGTGTTTTACGGGTGGTTTCTCTTTCGCGGGTGGGGACATCAATGAAAATGGCGTTTCGTATATTGGTCGGATCCATTGTAAACAAGGGGGCTTTAATTGGGAATGTGGGGGCGATTTTGCCTCGCATGACAATAACCATGAAGAGGTTCGAGTTCATGTCGTTTGTGTGAAAAATGAACTCGTTGACGCATCCGGTTGGTTAAATATTGAATAGCAAAATTCTCGCTGCGCTTGACTTTAGAGTAAATTATAT
>JACQOV010000021.1 GCA_016202395.1 Deltaproteobacteria bacterium | reverse complement strand
TCCTGTCATGGGGCTTCCCCCAGGCGTGCTCCACGGTCCGCGCGCCTGGGGGTCCCCCGCCCCATGCCACCCGCGAGGCCAAGCAAGAAAAACTGTTGGTGAAGGTGGGAAAAGTTCACGGGGATGTTTTTTTGAGCGAACGTTACGGAATTTTTGGGATGTTCCTTAGGGGAGTTAGGTCTCTGAACTCGCTAGTGTAGTGTCTCAGTAATCACTTACAATCCGTTCGTGGTGAGCCTGTCGAACCATGAACGGAACCCCGCGATGTAGTTCGCCCTTCGACAAGCTCAGGGCGAACGGTATATGTAAAGAAGCGTTGGAGACACTACACTAGCAAGTTCAGAGAACTACCTCTTCGGAAATCTTTGCAAATTTTGCGTAGTTGTGATAGTATAGAGAAAATCAACTCTTAGCGAGGAAAACCGCATGAACGATGCCCCAGGTTTCATCCTATCAGCCCTTCTCGGAGCCGCCTTAGGAAGCTTTGCCAATGTGTGTATCCTGAGGCTTCCTCAAGGAGAATCGGTCGTGCGACCCCGTTCTCGCTGCCCTCGCTGTCAGAAATCGATCCGGTGGCACGACAATATTCCTCTCTTCAGTTTCTTCTTTTTAAGGGGGCGTTGCCGTTTCTGCAAGGCCTCCATCTCCCTACAGTATCCATTGGTAGAAGGGACAAGCGCTCTTCTCGCTGTTGGACTTTACGCTCTTCTGGGTGGGTCTCTCTCCTTTGGGGTTTATCTCTATTTTCTTCTCTCTCTCTTGGTGATTGTTGTGATTGATGCCCGACATCAGATCATCCCTGATCTCTTAACACTCCCAGGAATGGGTGTTGGTTTAGGATCCTCTTTTTTTCTTCCAACAGGCTCTCCCCTTCAATCTTTCCTAGGGTGTTTGATCGGAGGAGGCTCGCTTTATCTGGTGGCTTTCATCTACCGTTCGCTCCGCGGGATGGAAGGGTTAGGGGGAGGGGATGTCAAACTCTTAGCCATGATCGGTTCATTTTTAGGAGTTTTCGGGGCTTTTTTAACCCTTTTTATCGGTTCTCTTTTGGGATCCCTTGTCGGTTTATTGCTGTGGATTCGTTATCGGAAGGGATTAAAAACCGCGATCCCCTTCGGGCCGTTTTTGTCGATCGCTGCGGCTATTATTCTGTTTTGGGGAGAAAAAGGGTGAACACAAAAGCGGCTACAGCGTTGCTCAGAGACTTTATGCTATTGGAAAAGTCAAAGAAATTTGGATTAGGACTAAGGAGCGAGCTCCTTTTGACCATTACGGTTTTAGTGGTCGGAACATTTTCTCTTTTAGGAACCGTGTTTGCTGTGGCGATCTACTATGGTGTGGAGTTTGAAAATACGAAAAGGATTCTGTTGCTCCTCTTAGCCGCCGATCTCTTAGTCATCATTTTGTTTGGCTCTCTTGTTCTCACGGAACGGGTTGTCCGCCCCCTACGGCAGCTGCTGGACGCAACAGAGAAAGTGGCTCAAGGAAGGTTCGATGCTGAGGTTCGGATTGACACCAAGAACGAGATTGGAGAGCTAGCCCGAGCCTTCCAAAGGATGGTTCAAAGTTTAAAGCTTCAGAAAGAGTTGATTCAGGATCATGTGAAGGCTCTAGAGAGGGTCAATCAACAGCTCACGGAGGCTCAGGGCGAGGTCATTCGGGCCGAGAAATGGGCCTCTATCGGGCGACTGGCTGCGGGGGTCGCTCATGAAATCGGAAATCCTTTAAGCGCGGTTCAAGGCTATGTGGAGATTCTCAAGAAACGAGGGGACGAGCCGACCCAAAATTACTCCCAGCGGATGTCTCAAGAATTGAATCGCATTCATCGAATTATTCGAGAGTTGGTCGATTTTTCGCGACAGAGAGAGATCACTTTAGAAAAGGTTCAAGTTTCTCAGGTTGTGCAAGGCACCGTGGAGCTTTTGAAGCATCAGGGATTGCTTAAAAGGATTGACTGTGAGGTCTCTGCCTGTTCGGTCCCCTCGGTGATGGCTAATTCCCATCAGCTTCAGCAGGTTTTTGTCAATCTCATTGTGAATGCGGTCGATGCAATGAGCGGCAGCGGAAAGCTCAAGCTCTCCTGCGATTCTATCCGCTACGAAGAGGGGAGTCTCGTTCCCGTGGAAAGGAGACGGCGTGGGGATCCTCCCGATGTTGACTTTTCCGCTACGCGCCGAGTTCGCGAGGATCGATTTCTCTCCGGGCAGTTATTGGTTCGCATTCAGGTTCAAGACTCTGGTTGTGGGATCTCTTCGGAGGATCTGTATCGAATTTTTGATCCTTTTTTTACGACAAAAGAGCCCGGCAAAGGAACGGGACTGGGGCTTGCGATCTGTCAGAGGATTGTGGATTCCTTTGACGGGGCGATCCGGGTTCAAAGTGTGTTAAATCAGGGAACGACATTCACGATCCTTTTGCCAGCTGTGGAGGCTGAAGAGAAAGGGGAATAAAGATGGAAAAACATTCGATATTGATTGTGGATGATGAACAGGAGATGCGCAACTTCTTAAAGGACCTTCTTTCGTTTGAAGGGTACACGGTGGAGACGGCGGCCGATGGAAAGGAGGCCCTTCGAAAAATGGAGAAAAATATCCTCGATTTCATCCTGTGCGACGTTCGAATGCCCGACATGGACGGGATGGAATTTCTCAGACAATGCAAATCTAACGGGATTCAGAGCCCCATTATCATGATGTCTGCCTTTGGGACTGTGGATACGGCCATTGAGGCGATGAAGGCGGGGGCCTTCGATTACGTTTCAAAACCGTTCAAAGAGGATGAGGTTCTTCTCACCCTAAAGAAGGCCGAGGAGAGACAACGGCTTTTGCGAGAAAACGAGAGTTTGAAGCGAGAGGTTCATCATAACTATGGATTTGAGAGCATGATCGCCAAGAGCGCCTCCATGCTTCAGATCTTTCAAACCATTCAGAAGATTGCCGATTACAAGACCACCGTTTTAATTTTGGGAGAGAGTGGCACGGGGAAGGAGCTGGTTGCCAAGGCCCTCCATTACAACAGCCAACGGAGTGGAGGTTCTTTTGTAACCGTTAATTGCGGCGCCATCCCTGAAAACCTGTTGGAGAGTGAACTCTTTGGGCATGTGAAAGGGGCTTTTACAGGGGCCACTCAAACGAAGAAAGGACTTTTTGAAGAGGCTCATGGGGGGACCCTTTTCTTGGATGAGATTGGAGAACTTCCCCTGATGCTTCAAGTGAAGCTTCTTCGCGTTTTGCAGGAAGAGGAGATCCGTCGGGTGGGAGACACTCGGCCTATTAAAGTGGACGTCCGAATCGTGGCCGCAACCATTCGCAACCTCGAACAAGAGATGAAAGAGGGGCGTTTTCGGGAGGATCTTTTCTACCGCTTGAACGTGATGCCGATCCACATTCCCCCTTTACGTGAACGGCGTGAAGATATTCCGTTACTCGTGGAGCATTTTGTTGTAAAATACAATCAGCGGATGGAAAAGACGATTCAAGGAGTGGATTCTCCAGCGATGAAGATGTTTATGGAGTACGACTGGAAAGGGAACGTGCGCGAGCTTGAGAACGCGATAGAGCGGGCCACGGTGTTAACTAAGACGGATAAAATTAAATTGGAGGATCTGCCCACCCCCGTTCAGCGGGGGTATTCCCCGCGCGGGCCTTTGCTCGATACCGATCTTTCCGTCAAGAAGGCAACGCGAGAGATGGAGGTGGACTTGATTCAAAGAGCTTTACAGAAAACCCACGGGAATCGAACCCATGCCGCCAAACTTTTAGAGATCAGTCATCGAGCTCTTCTCTACAAGATTAAGGAATACGAACTAGGGCATATTGGAGAGGGGGGATCTTGAAATTTCTTATTTCAAAACCGTGGGTAGGGGTCGATATCGGCTCTGAGAGTGTCAAGGTAGTGGCTCTGAAGAGAAAAGGGAAGCGTTGGGCCTTGAAAGGAGTTGCTATGCGCAAGCTTCCTCCCGATGCCATTGTGGAAGGAACCTTGATGATCCCCTCTGCAATCTCGGAGGCCATACGTTTGGCGGCTGACGAGCTTTCTTTAGGGAAAGCAGAAGTGGTTACAGCCATCAAGGGTCGCTCTGTCATTCTGAAAACGATTGTTGTCCCTCGCGGGGAAAGCGAGAGGGTTGAAGAGAGCATCCGAATGGAGGCCGAACGCTCCATCCCCTTTGATATGGCTGATGTGCATTTTGACTTTCAAGCGCTGGAACCGGTTCAGGAAGATCCCACACAACTTCGAGCGCTTCTCGTGGCTTCCAAAAGGGATGTCGTGGAAGACGTGCGTTCACTTTTGGTGGAAGCGGGCTTGAGGCCGATTATTGTAGATCTCGAGGGGATCGCTTTGATTAACTTTTTAGAACTTTCCAATGGAACCTCTCCTGCCGAATCGGTCTTTTTGGCCAATGTGGGAGCTACCTCCACCAACGTTTTGATGCTTCAGAAAGGGATCCCTGTGTTTACACGGGAGATTCCCGTAGGGGGCAAGCTCTACACCGAAGAGCTTCAGCGACGTTTTCACCTGAGTTATGAGGAGGCTGAAGTGAAGAAAAGGCAAGGAGACTGCGATGTCGAGCTGAAGGAGATTCTTCGGCAGGTTTCACAACAAGTTGTTTTAGAGATTCAGAGGTCCCTCGATTTCGCTCCGGCCTCCTCTCGAGAGATTGGGATCCAGAAAGTCTATCTCACCGGAGGAGGGGCCAAAACGCCAAGTCTGCAAGAGGCTCTCGGAGAGCGTATGGGGATTCCCGTTGAAATTTTAGATCCTTTTGAGCGTTTAGGGTTGGATTCCAGCTTGCGTGGTGAGGCGGAAGGTTCCCAGTTTGCCGTAGCCTTTGGTCTTGCCATGAGAGGGGAAAGTCGATGATTCGCATTAATCTTCTTTCGAATTGGGAGGAACGTCGCCGTCTTCGGGCTAAGCGGGAGCTGACCCTAATGGGGGGCGGCCTTTTTTGGGTCCTTCTGTTAATGGTCTCGCTTCATCTGTTTTTTTCTTCGGGAGTGAAAGGGATGCAAAGTGCGATTCAACAGTTACAACAGGAGATCACACGATTGCAGCAGGTTTCCGAAGAGGTCGATACCTTCAAACGCAAGAAAGAGATTTTGGAGGAGAAGCTTAAAGTGATTAGCGCTTTGGAAGAGGGGAAATTGAACGCTGTGAAGATCCTCGATCAACTGGCTTCCTCGATCCCGACCGATTCTCAGAGTGACATCCCTCAGAAACTTTGGCTTACCTCTTACAAAGAAGTCGGAACCAAGGTAGAATTCATAGGCATGGCTCTTTCTCCCGAGGGGGTTGCGGAGTTTCTCATGAATCTAGATCGCTCCCCCTACTTTGATACGGTGGTGTTGCACTCTACCGAATGGGTGGAAGAAAAAGGGATCCAGCTGACCCGTTTTCAGATCCGTTGCGAACTTCGGATCCCTCCAATTGGAGATTCGGTCGGAGGTTTGGAATGAATCGTTTCTTAGAAAAATGGTTGCAACTTCCTCGAAGGCGTCGCCTCCTCCTTGGAGGGGTTTTGTTAGGGGGGACCGTTGCTATTTTTGGAATGTTGGATCTGTTCCCTTTAATGGGAAACAAAACGCAGTTGGTCCAGCAGTTCCAGGGGGTCCAGCAGCTCTATGCCGATCAAAAGGTTGTCACGGACCATTGGGAGCTCTTCCGAAACGAGTTTGAACGGATCGACCAGGAATTTAAGGAGGCTCTTCACAAACTTCCGGCGGAGGGAGAGATTGCCCAGCTTCTTTCGGATATTTCCGCGTTAGCAAAACAATCCAGTTTGGATGTTCGGTCGTTTGGCCCTCAAACAGAGGGGGTGAAGGAATTTTACGCAGTTCTGCCCATCCAAATGAAAGTGGTTGGGAATTTTCATGATCTCGCCCTCTTTTTTGAGAAGGTGGGCCAGATGCCGCGGGTGGTTCACATCCATGATGTGTCGATTGGAGAGGTGGAACTTTCCAAACATGGCTATGTGGTCTCAGCCTCCTTTATTGCAGAGGCTTATCGTTTTGTTGAAGAAGGGCGGGAAGAGGTTTTATAAAGAAATGAAGAAAGTTTTTATAGTGTCACTGATGGTTTTGGTTCTAGGTTGTGAGAAAGAGAAGACCTCCCCACCACAACCGATCGCTGTCCCTGAAGCGGTTCAGAAAGGAGCTTCTTCAGACTCGGTTGCCAGTCCAGAGGTTCTAGAATATCATTACACCTCTGATGACAAGCCAGATCCTTTTCAGCCACTTTTGGTGGAGCGTAAGAGAAAAGAGGGGGAGGCTCTTCTCACCCCTTTGCAGCAGTATGATCTGAGCCAGTTGGTGTTGGTGGGGGTTGTTTCAGGGATCGCGGAGCCTCGAGCGATGTTAGAGGATCCGGATGGGAAGGGATATATTGTTCAGATAGGAACAGGGGTTGGCAAGAGTGGAGGGAAAGTGGCAGAGGTCGGTTCCGATTGGATCAAGGTGGTTGAAGAGTATAACGATCCTCTGGGGCGTGTTCGAACCCATGAGGAGATTATAAAATTGAGAAAAGAGGAGGGGGAAGAGTGAAACATCCAAATCCCCATAAAAAAATGGCAGCCCTTTGGATCCTCAGTTTCATTTTGGGGTGCGCGTCGGCTCCAAAACCAGAGCTCCAGGAACAAGAAGGGCCCAATGAGATTCGCTCCATCGATCTTTCCCAAACCCCACAGGGGTGGGAGGTGATCGTCGAGGGATCCCGTTCTCCTGTCTTTACGGTGTTTGAGGTGGAAGGATCGAATCAAGTCACATTGGATTTAAATTCTGCGGTGTGGGTTGGAGAGGATCCTCCCCCCATTATCCAGGATTCGGATGTGGGGGTCAAAGTGCTTCCTTTGAGTCCGGAGTTGGGAGAGATTGTTCGCGTGGAGGTCCATCTGGCTCAATCGATGGCTCATGAGGCGCGTGTCGATGGGAACAAGGTCGTTCTCTTTTTGGAAGGGGAAGATAAAACGGCGGAGGTAGAGACGAAGGAAGAAGAGGCGCCTCACGGGGCTTCTTCGGTTGTCTCTGTAGAAGTGGGTGGAGGAGAGGATCAGGTGGAGATCCGATTTACGCGAGAAGGGGAGGGAGGAAGCTTTCATTCTTTTGAGATGATCGATCCGAATCGATTGGTGATCGATCTTCCGGGCGCTGTTTTAAAAACGAAGAAGCAAAAATATGTGGTTGAAAAGGGAGGTATCTCCCAGGTTCGTTTAGGGAGCTCTAATGGAGGAGTCCGTTTGGTTCTTGATACGAAAAAGAGCGAGCTTCCCCCGTATCAAATCTCGGAGGAGGGGAATCAGTTGGTGGTTATGGCGGGGATTGAGAGGCCCAAAGAAGAGATTTCCGCAAACCCCGTGGTTCCTTCTACCCCGAAACCGGCCCCTGTAACGACCCTCGTCCCGGTTCCTCAACCCTCCCAGAATTTTGAGGAGTTGGAGCCGAGAGAAAAGGAATTCATTGGAAGGAAGATCTCTTTGGATCTCAAGGATGCTGATATCCAGAATGTTTTAAGGCTTATTGCGGAGGTGAGCCAACTCAATGTCATCGCAGGGGAGGATGTCGAAGGAAAGGTAACGATGCGACTTGTGGATGTCCCTTGGGATCAAGCGTTAGAGGTGATCTTGTCTTCTTCAGGTTTGGGGCAAAAACGGATGGGGAATGTGGTTCGCATCGCCCCCTTAGAGACTCTTCGCGAGGAGGAGGCCAAAGAGTTGGAAGCCATGCGTTCCAAGGAAAAATTGGAAGAGTTGGTGATGAAAGTGTTGCCGGTGAATTATGCGGACGCCGAGGAGATTCAGGAGCAGGTAAAACCGTTGTTAAGCGAGAGAGGTTCTCTAAAAGTCGATAGTCGGACCAACGCGCTCGTCGTTAAAGATATCCCGTCCGTTGTGGATGAGATGCGAGCGCTGTTGCATCGTTTGGATCAAGCGACCCCTCAGGTTATGATTGAGGCTCGAATTGTCCAAGTGACCTCCAATTTAACGGAGGAGCTTGGAGTTCAATGGGGAGGAAGTTATGGCGAAGGGGATGTGAGTGTGACAGGAGGGAATGCAGGAGGGGCCGGCGCTCCCACAACACCCGACTTTGCTGTGAATCTTCCCACGACGACGACCCCCGCAGGTTCACTCGGCGTCTTGTTAGGGCAAATTGGAGACACGGCTCTTCTCGATCTTCGACTCTCCGCTCTGGAGAGCACGGGAAAAGCCAAAATCATCTCCACTCCGCGTGTGGCGACGTTGGACAATCGGGAGGCCACAATCCAACAAGGGGTGACGATCCCTTTTGAAACAACCTCTTCTTTAGGAACAACCACCATCTTTATCGATGCCACGCTGACACTGAAGGTAACCCCTCATATTACGGCCGATCGGTCGGTGATTATGAAGATCACCGTGGAACGAAATGCTCCTGACACCAGCATCGATACTCAGGGAGCAGGGCCTGCGATCTCAAAGCGATCGGCCAACACCGAGGTTTTGGTAAAGGATCGAGAAACGACGGTCATTGGCGGGATTTTTGAGGTCACAGATACAACGGCTGTGACGAAAGTTCCCGTTTTGGGAGATATCCCCGTTATCGGTTGGCTCTTTCGGCGCAGATCGGTGGATCAGGATAAATCGGAGCTCCTCGTTTTTATTACTCCGAAAGTCATGACTCCGCCACCACAAATATGAATAACCCCTTCGAGTAGGGAAATTAAGAGGTTAAAGGATGTTGCGCTATTTAAATGCAGGAGAATCACATGGAATTTGTCTCGTTGCTGTTCTTGAAGGGATTCCTGCTGGGCTTCCTCTAGTTGAAGAGGAGATTAATCAGGAGCTTGTTCGTCGTCAAAGAGGATATGGGCGTGGCGGGCGGATGAAGATTGAGAAAGATCAGGCGCAGATTCTATCTGGGGTTCGACAGGGAAAAACTTTAGGCTCTCCTATTGCTCTTCGGATCGAGAATAAGGATTGGAAAAATTGGGAAAAGATTATGTCGATTGCCGAGGTGGGGGGAGAGATCTCTCGAGTGGTTACCAAACCGCGTCCGGGCCATGCGGACCTTGCGGGGGCTGTTAAATATGGGCATCGGGATCTTCGTAATATTTTAGAGAGGGCCTCTGCGCGAGAGACGGTGACAAGAGTAGCCGTGGGGGCTATTTCTAAGAGATTTCTCAAGGAATTTGGGATCGAAGTGATCGGTTGGGTTGTAGAGATCGGAGGGATTCGACTCTCGGAGGAAGAGTATCAAAAATGGCTTGCAAAGGGGCCGAAAGCGATCTTTGAAAAATCGGAGGCCTCTGAGCTTCGCGTTCCGGATAAAAACTTGGAAAAAGCGATGATGGAGAAAATTGATGAGGCCAAGTCTCGCGGCGACACCTCGGGTGGGGTTTTTGAGGTTCAAGCTTTGGGCGTTCCGATCGGTTTGGGAAGTCATGTCCAGTGGGATCGAAAGTTAGATGGGAGATTGGCTCAAGCGGTCATGAGCATTCAGGCGATCAAAGGGGTTGAGATAGGATTGGGGTTTGAAGCGGCTCGGCGATGGGGCTCCGAGGTGCACGATGAGATTTTTTACAAAAAACCGAACCTTCTTGAGATGGGATTTCATCGGGGGAGTAATCGCGCCGGTGGAACGGAAGGGGGGATGAGCAATGGCCAGCCGATTGTGGTGCGTGGAGCCATGAAGCCAATTTCAACCCTTTACAAACCGATGCGTTCCGTGGATATTGAGACGAAGGAGACGTTTGAGGCCACGGTGGAGCGTTCCGATTTCTGTGCGGTCCCTTCAGCCTGTGTGGTGGCAGAGGGAGTGGTTGCGTTTGAGATTGCGCGAGCTTTTCTGGAGAAATTTGGTGGGGATTCGCTGGAGGAGACGATACGGAATTACAAGGGTTATCTGAAATCGGTCCAAGAGTTCTAACTATTTAGCACTGAGGAATGTTCTTTGAGCGAACTTCAAGAAATTTTCGGAGTACCCATGAGGGGAGGTAGGTCTCTGAACTCGCTAGCATTTCTCGCCTAGCCACTGTAGGCTTCGCAAAGCAGCTACGTCCCCCGATTTCACACTGGGGGAACACGCACGGAAAGGGTAGGTTTCACGGATCGACACCGATTGTGAGCCATCCGCTCCGCTGCTTTGCGGAGCCAACAGGGGCACGGCTCGAAATGAACCGCTCGTTTCGAGTCCTACCTCCCCCAACCATTTCTTTTGCTTGGCCT
>JACQOV010000020.1 GCA_016202395.1 Deltaproteobacteria bacterium | reverse complement strand
GAGAAGGTTGACGATCAGTTTAAGCAAGTCAACAGTCGGTTTGAGAAGGTTGACGATCAGTTTAAGCAAGTCAACAGTCGGTTTGAGAAGGTTGACGATCAATTTAAGCAAGTCAACAGTCGGTTTGAGAAGATTGACGATCAATTTAAGCAAGTCAACGGTCGGTTTGAGAAGATTGACGATCAATTTAAGCAAGTGGATGCTCGATTTGGGAAGGTTGACGATCAATTTAAACAAATGGATGGCCGGTTTGACAGGATTGAGACACGACTTACTCAACACGATGCCTATTTTGTTCAGATTGAGAGACGTTTTGACCGGACGGACCAACGGCTGGATCGGATTGAAAATCGGATGGATGAAAGGTTTAGTGACGTCTATAACCACATCGACGGGCTATACAAAAAATTTGAGGATCTAGGTCAAGAGTATCAGTCGATTAAATCGGCTTTAAGTCGGATTGAAGAATGCCTGCTGGAAGAGGTGCGAGAGAGAAAAGCTCTCCGACAAGAGGTCGGCCAATTAAAGTCCCAAATCTTCGATTAAAGTTCCAAATCCTCGATCTTCAAAGTCGTTTAGAAGTCCTCGAGAAAAGGTTGTCTTCTTGATCTTTACGCCATGCAATATCATCAGAAAGTAATGGGGTCGTCGCGTGTTGACTAGTTTTCAAGAATAAAAAAAGCTGTTCAGACCATTTTATGTTGATTCTCTATGATAATCCATTCAGTCCTTTTGCCCGAAAAGTCCGTCTTGTTCTTGGATTCAAAAATCTGGAGTATTCCCGCGTTGACGCTCTGGCGTTGGACCGGATCGATAAGCTTAAAACCATAAATCCGCGAGGGGAGGTGCCGGTTTTGGTCGACGGAGATTTGTGTGTTATCGGTTCCGCAGATATCGTCGCTTATCTCGAGGATTGTCATCCGGAACCCCCTCTTTTCCCTCGATCTTCCGCTTTAAGGGCCAGGGCGCGGCATTGGCAAAGGTTATCGGATACCGTCTTGGATGCGATCATCCACGATATCTCTATTTGGACGTGGCCTACTCTCCAGCGGAAAGACCAGCCCCCTCCGGGGCTTATCGAGGTTGGCACAAAGGATCTTTTGAAGTTTCTGTCAATCCTGAACGGCGCTCTTACCGACCGCGAGTATGTGTGTGACAGTCTTTCCATAGCTGATCTTTCCCTTTTTCCTCATTTATCCGCCCTGAAAGTTTTGGGATTTCCCGTGGATAGCGATTCCTATCCTCATGTCTCCAGTTGGTACAGACGTCTCCGTTCCATGGAGATCGTCAAGAACGACCAGGAATACATCAAAAAATGCGCTGCCGAAAAGCTCCAAGGGGAAAATTCTCATTATGAGAGCCAAAAGATCGTTTGGAGGGGAGATCGGATCGAATGGCTGGTTTCAAAGGGGTTTTACCGTTGGTGGCTCGAAGAACTCGAGCAAGGCCGAGCCGTTATTCCGTCAGCTTTGTAACCCAACCTTGGATTGACACAGAGCGGCATTTTCGATACCCTTGAAGACATGGCAGGGCAACCGATTCCAGAGAGGTACAATTCCCTTCCAGAAAACGAGGTTTTAGAGCGCATCGCTCGCCTTAAAAAAGACCTCCGAGACTCTATCACTGTCTTGGGGCACCACTACCAACGAGATGAGATCATTCAGTTTGCCGACTTTACTGGAGATTCTTATAAACTCTCCAAGACTGCCTCCGAACAAAAAGCCTCCTACATCCTATTTTGCGGCGTTCACTTCATGGCAGAGAGCGCCGATATCCTAACCCGTGATGATCAAATCGTGATCCTTCCTGATCTGGAGGCCGGCTGTTCCATGGCCGACATGGCTGTGCTCGAGCAGGTCGAATGGGCCTGGAGCGCTTTAGAAAAATATTTTGGCAGAGAAGGGGTAATGCCAATCACCTATATGAACTCGGCCGCCGACATTAAAGCGTTTTGCGGCAAGAGAGGGGGGGCGGTTTGCACCTCTTCTAACGCGCAAGCCCTAATGGAATGGGGATTTTCACAGCGCGAGAAGGTTTTATTTCTTCCTGATCAACATCTGGGTCGGAATACGGCGAAAAGGATGGGGATCTCATTGAGTCAAATGGTTATTTGGGATCCCAATGAAGAGCTCGGTGGAAATTCTCTCGAGGATTTAAGACGAGCAAAGGTGATTTTGTGGAAAGGGCATTGTTCCGTGCATGGGATGTTTCGCCCAGAGCATGTGGATCTGTTTCGGAAGAGGCATCTCGGAGTTCAGGTTCTTGTTCATCCCGAATGCGTGATGGAGGTGGTGGATCAGGCCGATTCCGTGGGATCGACCGAGTTTATTATCAAAACGGTTGAGCAAGCTCCAGCAGGCTCGAAATGGGTGATTGGCACGGAACTTCACTTAGTAAATCGTCTTAAGAAAAATCATCCCGATCAAGAGATCTATTTTCTCTCTCCCACCGTTTGTGTTTGCTCCACGATGTTTCGCATCGATCCTCGCCATCTTCTGTGGGTTTTAGAAAATCTAGCTCAAGGAAAGGTTGTAAATCGGATTCAAGTTCCTAAGGAAGTAAAACAGTGGGCTCGCGTTGCTTTAGAACGGATGCTTCAAACAACAACCACTTCACAAAAGAGGCTTGCCGCTTAATGAACGTATTGAGCAGTCCATTGTTGAATCGAGCCGTCGAAGTAGCGGACGCGGGATTTCTTAAACTCTCTCAGACTAAATAAAACAGCGTAATCCGTGAGTTTTGTGGCTTCAGAGATCTCGCGAGCTGCCTCGCAACAGGCCTCTTCTGTTTTGGCATGAATCATTGAAAAGAGGGCATAGGGCCAATCGGGATACGTGGGGCGTTGATAACAATGACTCACCACCCTGAAATTCGCCATAATCTGGCCGCATTCCGTGGCCCGCTCGGGCGGAACTTTCCATACGGCCATCCCATTGGCCATAAATCCAGCCTTGCGGTGTCTTAAGATTGCGGCGAATCGGCGCATGTAACCTTTTTCTTTAAATCGATGGAGGGCTTCCAAAACTTTCTCTTGGGTTGTGTCAAGCTGTTTAGCATATTTTGCAAAGGGCTCTTCGGTAAGCTCAATATTTTCTTGCAGCACGGCAATCATCCGTTGTTCTTCAGCGGAAGGGGCCCCCGCTATTTTCTCGTAAACTCCAAAATCATCCTCTTCGCGGCCTCGTCCTCCCACAGCATCCCCGATATCGAGACGAACCCCAATCTTGAAAAGTTGAATCGTTTGAAGGATCCGTCCCGATTCCGCATGGGTGAGTTGTGTTAAAGCCTCTATATGTTTTTCCAGGTTCTCTCCTGGGGGAACTGCGATAGTGAACCAGAGATTGAAATCGTTATTTCGTTCATAGTTGTGGCTCACTCCAGGGTGAGAGTTAATCATTTTAGCCCCAGCGATGAGCTTGTCTTGCGGGATTCGGAAAGCAACGAGGCTACTGGCATAACCCAGATTCCGTGTGTCGAAGATCGGCCCAATCTGACGGATGATCTTGGCTTGGAAGAGTTGGCGAACACGTTCTAGGACCTCTTCCTCGGTAGTCCCCAAGCTTTGAGCCATCTCTGCAAAAGGGCGTTGAACCAGCGGGAAATCGGCCTGAATCCGGTTCAAAATCTTTCGATTGATGGGGTCCACCTTCGGATCCTGTTGATTTTCTTTCATAGTAACTGATTCCATGGAACTTGTTGATTATAGCATCTTGTCCAGCCGATTCAAGCGAATTGACTTTTGGAGGGGGGATCGATAAATTTACCCTAATGGCCGATGCCAAAATAAATAATGAAAGTCGCCAATTTGTGAGCTTCACTTTTTATAAAGTGGATTCTGAATGGAAGCGTCTGTCTGAAAAGGAGAAACAAGCGAACGGAGAGGAATGGACTCAAACCATCAAGCAAGTTTCAGATGGAGTTCTTCTCCGAAGCTATTCTACCCTGGGGATGAAAGCCGATTGCGATTTTATGCTTTGGAAGATCGCATCCAACCTAGAGAGCCTGAACCAGTTGGCTATAGCGATTCAAAAGACGGCCCTGGGGAAGCATCTCCAAACCCCGTATTCTTATTTGGCCATGACGAAGCGCTCGACCTATGTCGATCAGCACCAGCATGAAGGACAAGAAGGGACGCGACTCACCGTTGTCCCTGGAAAGGCAAAGTATCTCTTCGTTTATCCTTTTGTTAAGACGAAAGCCTGGTATCAGTTGAGTCAAGAGGAACGTCAAAAGGCGATGAATGAACACATTGAGACCGGGCATCGCTATCCTTCGGTTAAGCTCCACACGACCTATTCTTTCGGATTAGATGATCAGGAGTTTGTTGTTGCGTTTGAAAGTGACAAGCCTGAGGATTTCCTGGATCTGGTGATGGATCTGCGCTCCTCTAAAGCAACCGGTTACACTTTGAAAGATACGCCGGTCTTTACCTGTATTCGTCAAGAGATTTCAGACATCTTGAAGAGTTTTTAATGGTGTCCAAGGTTGAGATTTACACCAAAGATTACTGCCCCTACTGCCGGCGAGCGAAAGATCTTCTCAGTCGAAAAGGGGTGAAATACCGAGAGTGTGACATCACTCAGGATAGGCAGGGGCAGATCGAGATGCAGAAGCGGTCAGGGCGAAAAACGGTCCCCCAGATCTTTGTCGATGGGAAACACATCGGGGATTGTGATGAGATTCATGCTTTAGACGCTCAAGGAAAACTCGATGCCGTCTTAGGTATTGAACGAAAGGAGCAGAAAATGTCATCCAGCGATTCTCTTTGGGATGTGATCATTGTGGGGTCAGGACCTGCCGGCTACACCGCCGCAATTTATGCTTCACGCGCCAATTTGAAAACGTTGCTCATCGCGGGGGTGGAGACAGGAGGCCAGCTCATGACCACCACCGATGTCGAGAACTATCCTGGTTTCCCTCAAGGAATTCAGGGTCCCGAGATGATGGAGCTTTTCAAGAAACAGGCGGAGCGCTTTGGAACCCAGATCATCCCCGGAGACGCAACGGAGATTCGATTGAAGGAGAGGCCTTTTCGTGTGCGCGCTGGGGAAGTGGAGTATCAGGCCCGAGCGATCATCGTTTCAACCGGAGCCTCTGCCAAATGGTTGGGACTCCCTTCGGAGCAAAAGTATCGTGGAAAAGGGGTCTCCGCTTGCGCCACGTGCGATGGCTTTTTTTTCCGCAATCAGGTGGTTGCCGTGATGGGAGGAGGGGACACCGCCATGGAAGAGGCCTTGTTTCTCACCAAGCATGCCTCCAAAGTGTATGTGATCCATCGGCGCAACAAACTTCGCGCGAGCAAAATCATGCAAGATCGAGCCTCTAAAAATCCAAAGATCGAGTTTGTTTGGGATACCGTTGTGGACGAGGTTCTTGGAGATGGAAAAGCGGTCACAGGTCTTCGTTTAAAAAACATCAAGACAGGGAAAAGTTCGGAGCTTTCCTGCCAAGGCTTTTTTGTCGCTATCGGCCATAAACCGAATACCGATCTTTTTAAAGGTCCATTAGATATGAATGAGGTGGGTTATCTTAAAACTTACAAGGGAACGGCCACGAACATCCCTGGAGTTTTTGCCGCAGGGGATGTGCAAGATGCCGTTTATCGGCAAGCGGTGACAGCATCGGGCAGCGGGTGCATGGCCGCCATTGATGCGGAACGTTATTTAGAATCCCAATGAAAGCCATCTTTGTTTCCGATGTCCATCTCAAGAACTCCACCGATGAGCGGTCCCTTCGTTTCTTAAAATTTTTAAACGAGACAGCGCAATCTGCCGATGCCCTCTTTATTTTGGGAGACCTTTTCGATTATTGGCTTCCGGAGAATCCTTTGATGGAGGAAAATTTCGCGCCTTTCATCCGGTGGTTGGATGATTATTCCGCTCGCAGTGGAAAAATCGTTTATCTTTTGGGCAATCACGATTTTTTTATTGGAGATTTTTCCAAAAGACGCTGGCGCGCTGAACTTTATTCTGGCGATTGCCTCTTAAACCTTGGGGGGAAAAATGTTTATCTTGCCCATGGAGATCGTGTTTATCAGAAAGACTATGGTTACCGATTGTTGCGGCCGATTCTTCGAAATCGTTTAACTCGCGCGTTGGCTCAAGGCCTGCCGTATTCTCTCACTTTCAAGATGGCTCAAAAAGTGTCCAGGACGAGCCGGGTTTACACCACACTTCATAAGAATGTCGATTGCAAAAAGATTTATCGAGATTTTGCGGGAGAAAAGATCTTAAAAGGGGCCGATGTCGTGATTCTGGGACACAATCATCTCCCTGATTTTGCGGAGATAGAGGCAGGATCTCGAAAGGGGCTCTACATCAACACCGGGGATTGGCTCACGCAGTATAGCTATGTTACACTCCAGGAGAATCGGTGGGAACTCAAATACTGGAAGTAACCCCTCCTGACCTCCCCTTATCCTAAGGGGAGGAATAATAATTCCCCCCTCTTAGAATAAGAGGGGGTTAGGGGGAGTTAGAGAGGTGGTAACTTGATTCTATACATTATTCGAGGTGTCTTCATCTGTTTTGCTCTCATTTCTTTCAGCCAAGCTGCGGGTAATTATCCGAATATTGCACAACAAAGCCTTTTGCTCCCCGATGGACGAACTTTAGAGCTTTACCACTATCTCCCCGATGGGGCGCCACGGGATCATGTCTTGCTGTGGCCTGGGCTGGGGACGACTCATTTTGTGTACGATTTGGATCGTCATTATTCGCTGGCTCGATATCTTCAAAAGAAGGGGATGGAGGTGTGGGTTGCCGATTCCAATCCTCCCACCTTTAAGGATTGGGTGGAAGTAGATATTCCTAAAGCTTTGGAGGCCGTTCAAGTTAAGAGACATCTTGCGGTGATCGGTTTGGACGTAAGTGGCTTGGCCTGGATGGCTTATGTCTCGCAAAACGCTGAGTCTCCTATCGATCGTGTGGTCACGTTGGGGACCACGGCTTATCTCCGTTATCCGAGCCGATTGATTCAATATTTACTGGAAGCCTCTAAAAAAGTGAGCGCAGCGTCGTTGGATCCGAGTCTAGGAGCTCAGAGGAAGGTCCCTTTTGAAGGAAGTAGCGAGACCTATTTTGATATTTTGGTTTGGGACCGCTCCGTTCTTCCTGAAATTCGCAACGAGTTTTTAGATCAAGGTTTAAAGCCGATTCCTCAAACCTTCATGGGTGAAATTCAAAAGTGGTATCAGGAGGGGGAGGCATCTCCTGTTGCGTCGCTGGCGACGTGGAAACTCCCGATTCTTTTGGTTGGAGGCAAGCTCGATCCGTGGGCCCATCCCGCGATGGTTCGCGAGACTTATCGGCACATCGAGTTTGAAGACAAAACCTATCGTCTTTTTAGTATTGGGTATCAGGACAAGGAGGATTACAGTCATTGGGGGCTCCTTCTCTCGCGGAGCGCGCCGAACGAGGTTTATCCTTACATCGAAAAATGGCTCCACGAACATCAAAAAAACAAAAAATAGCGTGGTTGCTCTATGATTTTGCGAACACCGGTTTTATGGTGTGGATGGTCACACTCCTTTTCCCGGTCTATTTTCGGAATGTTCTTTGTCAGGATTGTGGCCCCAAAGATCTCTTTTGGGGATTGAGCGGTTCCTTCTCGATGGTCGTTGCCGCAATTCTTTCCCCCGTTCTTGGAGCAATGGCCGATCGGTTTGGGCTTCGGAAAAAGTTCCTCATTTTTTTTACTCTCCTCTCGGTCTGTTTCTCCGCGGCTTTAGCTCTCGTTCCGCTCAACAATTTTGTTTTAGGGATGGCCTTTTTCATTCTGGCCAATGTGGGTTACCTCTGTGGGATGGTCTTTTACAACGCCTTTCTTCCGGAATTAGAGCGCCCCGAACGACAGGGGCGGTTTTCGGCTTGGGGTTGGGCGGCCGGTTATTTGGGGGCTTTTGTCACCCTCGCCCTTTTTTATCCAATCCTCAAAGAGGTTGGAGAGGACTGGGCGCAACCCAGGGTTCGCCTCATTTTTGCTCTTCAAGCCGCTTTTTTCTTAATCTTTTCTCTTCCTGCCTTCTTTTTTCTCAAAGAGAATCGTTTGGAAAAATCTCAAACGAGTTTTGTCCAGGCTATTCCAGAAGGGTTGCGGCGGACTCTCCAAACTTTTCAAAGATTGAAAGAGTACCGAGGGCTGTTCCGCTTTTGGATCGCCTTCTTTTTCTTTTCCGAGGGGATCGCCGCTATCATCTACTTTGCCTCCATTTTTGCGGTGCAAGAATTAGGTTTCAAAATGAAAGAGCTTATTCTCTTTTATTTGGTCATGCAGTGGGCTGGGATCATCGGAGCCCTTATCTTTGGTTGGATCGCCGATCGGTGGAGCGCCAAATTCTCTCTTTCGTGGGCCTTGTTGTTGTGGTGGTTTGTCGCGATCGCCGCTTTCTTTGTTCAAGGGAAGGGGCTTTTTTGGGGAATTGGGGTGGCCGCTGGCCTTGCCATGGGTTCCACGCAATCGGTCAGCCGCACCTATTGGAGTCGCCAAGCCCCTCAAGAGAAGCGCAACGAATTCTTCGGATTTTATGGCGTGAGCTCCAAACTTTCCTCGGCCTTAGGGCCTCTCCTCTTTGGACTTCTCTCTTCGCTCACCGGAACCCCCCGTTGGGCCGCCCTCTCCCTGATCCTTTTCTTTGTAGCAGGGTGGCTCCTCCTCCGTCGGGCTCCCAAAGACTTTGTCGCAAATCTCAACCATTGACCGATGTGGAATCCCTTGTTACTCTGCTAACGGGAGAAGATGATGGTGTTTCTTTCGAAAAAAGAGGGGTTCACCAGCGGTGAGATTCAGGAGCTCACCGGCCTTACCAATCGGAACCTTCAGTATTGGGATGAAGAAGGGGTTTTCTCTCCCAGCATTCAGCGCGCTTCGGGCAAAGGGGGACTCAAAAGGCTCTATTCGACCCTCGATGTTGCCGTTCTTCAGGCCGTTGTCACTCTTAAAAGGAAGGGGATGAGTTTTCAGAAGATTCGTAAAACGCTCGAATATCTGCGCAAAGCGTTTGGGATTGAGAGGCCTTTCCACGAGGCCTTGAGCAGCGAGCAGCCGATTAGTTTGCTCACCGATGGAGTGAAGAATTTCTATCTCTGCCGAGGCGACCAGGAAGTGCTGGATGTTTTGAAGGCTCAAGGTCAGTATCTGTTGCTCCCCTTGTCGGATTTGGTCAAAGACCTTCAAGAGAAGCTGCGCGAGTTCCAGAGGGTTCAAAGAGCTCGGGAACAGGCCAGAGCCCGCACCGCCGCCTAATCTTGTTGGGCGCCTGTTGTTGAAAAAAATTAACAGGGGGGTGTGAAGAAAAATTAATCCATAAAAGAATAATATAATCAATAAGTTATGTTAGTTTTCGTTTAAAGGTGTTAAAAAAATTAAACACAGTCTTGAGTTCAAAGCCCATCCAAGTTTCCCAAAATTCATAAAAATCAGTTTATAAATCAACAAGTTAAAAAATAGCCTTTCGGAAACCCCCTCATGGCATGAATTTTGCATAAAATTCCGGCTAGGGCTATCAAAACGACATCTACTGACCCGAGGAGGATTCGAATGAAGACATTCCTGCAGAATGGCATTCTGGGACTGTTTCTTTTTTTGTGCGTTCATGTTGGAACCTTGCAAGCGAGCGTCTCTTTTTATCATTCAGATCTGCTTCAATCTTCGCAGATCCTCACCGATGAGCAAGGAAACCCCAAAATGATTTCGCACTTCACCCCTTATGGTGAAGAGATCCAACACGTTACCACCGCATCGGCCGATTATCTCTACACCGGCCAAGAACTCGACCGCTCCTCCGAGCTTTATTATTTAGGTGCAAGATATTACGATCCTGTACTTTGTGCTCTTACCAGCCAGGATCCTCTTCTCAAAGGTGAAATCCCTTATCTCTATCTCATAGAACCGGGTCGTTTGAACGGGTATTCTTATACTCGCGGTAGACCCATCACTAGGATTGATTTAGAAGGGATGTTGGAAACAGGGCAGTTCCCCGAAATGGTGGCGGCCCAGTCCAACCAATTAATGGAGTTGAGGAAAGTCGGGGGGAATGTTCCCCAGGGGGTGGATATCTCCACTCTCCACTACATGATACATGGCGGAGATCAGCTCCCTAAGAATGGATCTGATAGCGTGCGGGGGACTTTTCAATTGACTCGAACGGGTTCGTGGGAGGGGAAGCCTGGGTTTTTCTATCAAGGGAGATCGCAGGATACGGGGGCCCAAGATGTGGAGGTGTCTGGACCCGGTGGAAATTCTGGGAATTACGTATTTGAAGGGGGGGCCAATATTTACAATGGCTTGGCATTTACTATTCCAGGGAGTGCACTTCCTGAAGGGAGTCCCATCCCTCGTCCATCGAATCCGGATGATCCTGTTGTCATCGGTTATTCTTTAGATGCCCCATTAACAAACTTTCATGCAGTCGTTAGAATTTTAAGACTGCCTGTTTCTGAAGTTCATACAGGGCCTACTGTCTTGGTGCAAGATCCTAAGACAGGGATTCTCTATACTGCGGCTAGAACGGACGGTCTAGATATTCGTCTCGTGGTAAGAGGGAGCATAGCGGTTACTCGTTCGGATAAAGGCCCTGGTCATTTCAGGCTACGGGGTGATGAAGATAAGTTGGTGGCAAGGATGCAACAGATCCTTGATCAGAATGGTATTCCCTTCGATATTAAAGGTACTTTAGAAAAGGAAAGATGGGTCACGAAATAAAAAAGGAGGGGTCAGAAGGAGGGGTCAGGCTTCGGTATTTCGGTTTTAGAGAGATGAAACATGCTTGGAAGATAGTCATTTTAAGCGGAATATTGTCATTGGGGGTTGATGGGGCTTTTGCGGCGGTGGTTTATTACCATCCCGATCATCTCGGTTCCGCGATGACGATGACCAATGAATATGCAGCAATTACGGAGGCGGTTCTCTATACTCCATTCGGAGAGGTTTCGCACAAAAGCGTTCCTGAGGAAACCGCCTCCGTCCCTTTCCGTTTCACCGACCAAGAACTCGATTCCGCGTCCGAACTTTACAACTACGGCGCTCGCTATTATGATTCCATTCTCACGGTGTTACTCAGTCAAGACCCGCTGCTTCAAGGATCGCTTCCAGAGATTTATCTTCTCCAGCCCGCGCGATGGAATGGGTATTCTTACGCTTTAGGAAATCCTATCCGACACATCGACATAGAGGGGAAACTGGTAGCGGGAGCGGTTCCCCAGATGCCTGCCGCTTTCAGTACTTTGTTGGACGGTCCATATCTCGATCTTTTTAAAGGCCAATCTCTTGTAACCGTTACCACCAAAGATTTTGTGGTTCATGGAGGAAACAACGTTGCGGTTTCTGTAAACGATGTGGTGGGAGTCCCTGTTGGTGGAACTTTTCAACTCCAGAGAGGGAATGAGTGGAAAGTTCAAGGGAAGACCTACGGGGTTCATACAAGCCCAATTTCTAGTGACTCCGGAGGACAGAAGATTGAGGCCAAAGGGGTCAAAGGAAGTTCTGCGGTGGCCAGACTCACCGATGAGGTGCGATACCATGATTTTACGGTTCTTGCCACTTCTCTACCGGAAGGGCCCAAAGTGGTTGGCTTTATAATTTTGGGGCCAACCAAAGACGCCCCCTTTGCCTCTGGAATGACACTGAATGCCAAGGTTCTCGGTTTCGAAAAAGAGACCCGAGGCCTAGCTAGTATTGCCGTAAGAAACAAGCAAGGGGTATGGTACACTCTCACACGAACCGATGCCCCGAATGTGCCTTTAATGATTCAAGGAGAATGGGTGGGGTCCCGATCCGATTGGGGACCGGACCGGCTGGAGAAAAGAGCGAATGCTTTGGAAGAGATAGGCCCATTGATTCAGGACGCTTTAAAGGAGTGGGGCGTTCCTCTAGATGCTGTTGCTTCTCTGAAAGGGAGCCGATTGGTAGAAAAGTAGCAGGCTGTTGAAAAAGGCCCATCTGCTTCGTTGCCCTCGTCGGCGCTCCTTGCGGCGTACTAACCAAGTACGCCTCAGTCGGCTTCCTCGGGCTGCCTCGCATCTGGACCTTTTTGAACAGCCTGAGGGAAAATGAGTTTTTCAGCAACCTGATAGACCCTTAGCATTTTGGTTTTAGAGAGATGAAGAATTCATGGAAAATAGGCATGGGGAGCGTGATTTTCTCGCTGGGATCGAGTCTTGTCTCTGCGGGCGTGGTTTATTACCATCCTGATCATCTCGGTTCCGCGATAACGATGACCAATGAACGCGCAGAGATTACGGAGGCGATTCTCTATACTCCATTCGGAGAGGTTTCGCACAAAAGCGTTCCTGAGGAAACCGCCTCCGTCCCTTTCCGTTTCACCGACCAAGAGCTCGATTCCGAGGCAGCGCTTCACTACTACGGCGCCCGGTATTACGACACGGCGCTCACCCGATTTATCTCTGTTGATCCAGCCGAAAGCAATCCCAGAAAACCACAATCTTTGAATTCCTACACCTATGCTATCAACAACCCTGTTGCATATCTGGATCCTGATGGGAAGGAACCTAAAAG
This sequence comes from Deltaproteobacteria bacterium, assembly GCA_016202395.1. Classification (GTDB taxonomy): domain Bacteria; phylum JACQOV01; class JACQOV01; order JACQOV01; family JACQOV01; genus JACQOV01. The sequence continues at coordinate 6,986 of JACQOV010000020.1, read as the reverse complement.
TTACGATAATTTGTATGGTGCCTTCTATGATCAGTATGGACAGAGTGGAGAATGGGGAGAGCCATTTAAAGTCCCCTCGCTGTTTGGGGATCTCCCCGTCAAGTGGGTTTCCTTTCCTACGGATATTAAGTTTGACAAAGAAGGAGGAGCTAGTTTTACATTGCGTCCTGTGGATCCCGAGACAGGAAAAGAGTTTTTTACAAGAGATCCTAACTCTGGAGTCGAATATCGCTATAGTTTGGAGATTCAACTTCCTCCTTCCTCATTTCGGCGGGGGGCACAGAAAACGAGTGGTGAAGCAACTGCTGGGGTTGAGGACTTAGCCCGTAGTTACAACACTTTTAGGGCTCTTTCTTCAGTATTGGATGACGGTTGTGGGTATGTTGCATTTTATTTAATGAATGATGAGCGGGTAGAGCTTAATCTTAGAACAGGGATATTTACGCCGGTAGTGGAGTTAGACGGAAAAGCAGTGAAGAAAGTAGTGTTTGGATTAAGGCTGATACGGGAAGAGGGTACGGGGGATGAACCTTCAGAGGGAGGCGAGATTTGGGAGACCTCCGTATATGAACGAGAATTACCAGTGCTATCTCCTTCTGCTCTCGATCTTTTGAGTACATTGCAGCAAGAGAGGAGTCCCAAGTAGCAGAATAAGCGGGTCCGGCTTCGGTAATTCACGCGTCATCCCCGTGAAAACGGGGATCCCGTCATTCCCACGAAAGTGGGAATCCAGGTCATCCCCGCGAAAGCGGGGATCCAGTACTGGATTCCCGCTTTCGCGGGAATGACGATGAATAACTGGGGTCCAGTCGCGTGTTGACAAGTTATTTGAATTTAATGATACGATGGAGTTTCATTTTTGCGTTATGGTGTAGCGTGGTTCAGGCCGAGGTGCGCTATTTTCATTCGGATCATTTGGGTTCTACCGCAGTGGGAACAAATGCGGTGGGCACGGTTCAGCAAACAGAGCTTTACACCCCTTTTGGTGAGATTGTAACCCCTCACCCTTTTCCCTCTCCCCAAAGGGGAGAGGGTTTGGGTGAGGGGGCTATCTCTTATCTTTACACCGGCCAAGAGCTCGATCACGAAATCGATTTGTACGATTACGGCGCGAGGCGCTACGATCCTGCGGTGGCGCGATTCGTGAGTGTGGATCCCGTTGCAGGAAAGCCTGCTCAGCCTCAGAGTTTCAACGCTTACGCCTATGTGTGGAATAATCCGATCCGCCTTGTCGATCCTGAGGGTCGGAATCCCGCTGACCCTATTGCTCCCTATGCTCGGTTAAGGACGGAGGCCGTGAGAATTGCTCGGGAGGTGGAATCGCCTGGCCGGATGGAAGAATTGCGGGAAGTACTCCGTCAACTTGATGACATGAGGGTGGACATTGTGATGAAAAATCCTGAGCTGGCTGAGCGAATTGAATCGGGGCGTGACCTACAACGTTCCTTGAATCGGAGCTTACCGGAGGGAAGACGATTCTCCCTACGCGCCCCCGATCGTGTCTCTATCGCCCGCAGTTTGCGTGGTATAGATTCTGCTGTGGAGACGGCTGGTAGAGCCGGTGTTCCCACCACCCAATCTGCTAATGGGACCTTACGGCTCCTCCGTGGCCCTGCTCGCCTCTTGGGTGGGACCGCGGTTGTTGCTTTAACCACCTACGATGTTTACCAAATAGGGGATGAGGTTTACGCAGGGAATTATGAAGAGGCGGGGGAGTACGCTGCAAAACTCGGTATCGTGGGGGGATCCACGCTGGCCTTCGGCCCTTTAGGAGGGGCAGGTGCGGCTTTAATTCTGTGGGTTGTCGAAATGACTCAAGAAGAAGCTACCCCTGAGGAAGCCTGTCCTATGGCTCACTTGCAGAGTCTGGAAAGACCTGCTAAACCGAGTCCTGAGACTGAGGCGTATTAACGCCTAAAGTGTATTGACGAATGCTTGGGGGGGTGAAGGGATGGGGCAAGCTTTCATGCGCATGGTGGGGATAGGGTTGGCCTTCCTGTTAGCCAACTCGTGGGTTGAGGCCGAGGTAAACTATCTTTACCCTGATCACCTCGGTTCCACAAGCTTGGTTTCGAATTCAGAAGGGGAGGTGGTCGAATCTTTTCAATACACCCCCTTTGGAGAAATCTCAGGCACTTTACACTCCACACTGGACTCTTCACACTATCAATTCACCGGCCAGGAACGGGACGCCACCTCAGAACTCTCTTATTTCAACGCCCGGTATTATGACGCTACTCTTTCTCGGTTTCTCTCCGTCGATCCCATCTTTTCAGGCGGCAACCTCCACGATCCTCAGCAACGAAACCCCTATTCCTATGCGCGGAATAATCCCATGCTTTACCTCGATTCAACTGGGAATTATGTCGAAAGTGTCTGGGATGTGGCATCGTTGGATCTATCTTTGGCGCAATGCGCTGAGAATTGTGATAGTTGGTGGGATCGCGCTGGATTAGCCTATGACACCGTCGCTGTCGCGGCCCCGATATTGCCGGGGGGATATGGCGTTGCGAGGAGGTTTTCTAAGTCACCCCTTGTGAGAAGGGCGGTTGACTTTGCGTTTTTTGGTTTCGGGCGACTCGATAACCTAAGGGATCTTGCTTCTCTCCGACCTAGGGTTATTGAAGTTGGCGCGAACGGAACACGCAATCCTTTTAGAATTGCTGATACGATACGAGATGTCGTCGTTTCGGTAGATCCTGCAGCAGCTCCCAATCCCGGTTTCTATCGTTATTTTCGAGGTGTTATGGGAAGGGTTTTCCATTATTTCGGTACAGCTGAGGAACTTGCCAATCAAGGAGTTCGTGCTCCCATCGTGGTATTAAATCAACCCGGCCCCGCGCCGCTCACTCTACTGGATCATTATGCATTGTTAGATCCATTAGAACATATACGACAAGGAGCTATTGAATCTGCCAGACAGGCACAGGCACTTGTTGATCCTAGTGGCGTTGTCCTTGTTGCTTATAAGCAGGGAGAGCCCACTTTTGCGTTTGAGGCTTTTAACGATACTTCTCAGTGGCGGGCATTGGCCGAAGAAGAGACGAGGACTCTTTTACAAAGCATCGGAAATGGACTCGCCGATGTTGTTGCGGGATACCAACGAATTCAATAGAACCAAATTCAGCGTCAAATCTGATGGATCACCAAAGGGATGCCCGTTAAACTCAAATGGCGATCTGTAGACCAACAACTCTCTATTTTATATCGATTCATCAATAGCAAACCGACTGCATCAGCGCAGGTGAGCCCTTGATCTGAGAATTGACGAATGGCACGCGTGGCCTTATGAATCTCTTCCATTCCCACCGGCTCCACAGACAGAACCGTTAAGTCTTCGATGAAATTCAGAAATTGGATGGCGCGAAAAGAATCATATCGCTTTAAAAACCAGGCATGCCCCTCCGCAATAACCAAAGAAGAGGTCACTAACGAAGGGGGATCCGCAAAAAGCCGCAGAAACAGGGAATGGTAAGAATCCGATCGATCTAGGAATGCAATAAAGGCAGAGGTGTCTACGTAGCGCTTAGAACCCATCTCATGAATCCTTCCGGCTGCAATTTTGGATTTCGTTAGTATTTATGAAATGGGTTCTAGTCTTTTTTGCCATAAATTAAGTCATCAATAGTTTGACTGGACTGAGGATCTCCGGACTCTATCAACCCCGCATAGCGCATCCATCGCTTTCCCTTCGAGAAAGGCAAGGCGCTACGCAGAGCGCGGCGGAAAAATTCGGCCAGGGAGATCCCTTCTCGTTTCGCCTCTTTTTGGACCAAAAGGTACTCTTTTTCGGGAAGACTGATCTGTGTTCTTATCATGATAACATTTGTATCAAAAATGTTATCATTTGTCAACTTCATTCTTTCTCGATGACGATAGGGTTCAGGCCTTCGCGGCTGAGGGAGATGGCGATCTCTAAAGCCTCTTGTCGATCGGTAAAGTCCCCAATCTCGATTCGATAATACGGGGTCCCTTGGACCTCAACGGAATTGAGAGCGACATCGCGGAAACGCCGTTTCATGACCTTCTCCATCCCTTCCGCGTTTTCTCGATTGAGATAAGAGCCAACCTGGATCGTGTAATGCAGGGTGCGGTGGATGTTGCGAATTGAAGCGGGAATCCCTTCAGGCCACTCCAGCACCTCCACCTTCACCTTGGCGGTGCCAGGTCCCAGCATGTCCAGTTTTTCCGCCGCAGCGTGGGAAAGGTCGATGATCCGTTCCTTGGCGAACGGGCCTCGGTCGTTGATCCGAACCTGCACCTCTTTCCCATTTTCTAAGTTTGTTACTTCAACGACGGTGTTCATCGGGAGGCTTGGATGAGCCGCCGTCATCGCATTTTGGTCGTAAATTTCACCGCTGGTGGTTGCCTCCCCGTGAAAAGTCGGGCCGTACCACGAGGCCATCCCCACCTGCACATTGGAATCTTCTTCTGAGGTCTCTTTCACCCCTTGGATACAACTAGCGAGAGTCCAGATGGAACAGAGTAGAAGAATGGACAGGGGCCCAAAACGCTTGATTGTTTTGTGCTGGCGCCGCTGGTTCAAAGGGAATCCCTCCTCCGTAGATTTGGCTATAAATGGCATAACTCGTCAAAACCTTTTTAACATAATTTCGGGTCTCTCGGAAAGGGATCTCCTCCACAAATTCGGCCGGGGAGTGATGGCCGTTCGCCTGCAGCCATTTTTTCACATAGTGCGGTCCCCCATTGTATCCCGCCAGCGCTAGCATCCAGTTTCCGGAGAAATCATCCAGGAGTTCTCGAAGGTAGGCCGTTCCCAATCGGATGTTCGTTTCAGGATCGTGAAGTTGCTCTACAGAAAATCCTCGCAGTCCCGCGCGATGCGCCAGATAATTTCCTGTTTTGGGGATAATCTGCATCAGCCCGTAGGCGCGAGAACTCGAAAGGGCATCGGCTTGAAAGCGGCTCTCCTCTTGAATTAAGGAGTACACGAGAAGAGAATCGAGACCCTGTTGTTTTGCGTAGTGTTCTACGAGAGGCTGAAAACCTTTAGAATAGGCCAGATTCCATGCGGGAATCTCGTCATTCGTAATCGGTTTTTGAAGTGTCTCCTGAAAAAACAGCCGCACAACCCTCTGAGACTGGTGGTATTTCTCGATCCGGAGCCATTGCTGGCTGAGCCACGGGACCGTCTTTCGATCTTGGGGGGAGGCCAGCTCCAAAAGTTTGAGCTCTTCTGCCGCATCTTGGAAAAGGAAAAGCTCATAGAGGGCTTTGAATCGTTCCCAATGAAACCGCGCCTCTTGGGAATCCAGCAAAGGAGCGGGAACGGGATAGGAAAAGGGGGGAGGATACTCCACCGCCTCCGTCTTTTTCCAAAACGAGGTCTTGTTGCCGTTCTGGATCAAAAGAAGGGAGTAATAGTTGGGAGGGAGTTGATTCAAGAGGTATTGGTCGATCTCTTTTGCCTTCTCTTTCTTTCCTAGGGCGTCGTAACTTCGCGCCATCCAGAAAAGGCTTTGAGCCTGTTCCGTGACAGGGGAAGAGGGGGCGTTGAAGGCCTGTTCAAAATAATCGATCGCTTGGGCGTAATTCCCTTCTCGAAAAGCGCTCCATCCCAGGCGCCAGCGGGCCTCTCGCCCTTGGGTGGAATCGGGATATTCCACGACCAATCGTTCCCATAAGGCCTTTGATCCCTCTTCATCCCCTTGAGTGTGTCTCAAAAAAGCGAGATTCACCAGAACGGTGGGGGCTTTACTCCCTTGGGGGTAGAGGCGAAGGAACTCTTCATAGCTCGATTGGGCCAGCTCCGCCTTTTCTAAGCGATCGTAGGTTTTCCCTAACCAAAATAGGACCTCTTCCCGTTGGGGAGAATTTTTTTCTTGCTCCCAATAGATTTCATGGAAAATTTCCAGAGCCGAATCCAGTTCTTTCGACTGGTAGAGGCATTTTCCGTAGTCGAGTTTAATCGGAGAGGCCTCCGCAAGCCCCTCTTCGGCGCTCCTCTTTACGGCGTTTTGGAAGAGAGGGCAGGCTCTTCCGTAGTCGTACTCCTTCATCAGATTTAAAGCCCTCGCGTGGTAAACGGACGGTTGTAATTTCTCCACCTTCTTCAGGCGAGATTCGGCAATCTTGGCTTCTTCAGTATTGGGGAATTCAATCCAGATCCTCTGCCACAGATTTAGGACTTCAGGATTATTGGATAACTCAGCCGCGTGAGCCGCCGTAGAGAGGGCCCCCAAAGCGGTTTCCCCTTGAACTTTGTGTAAAATGGGATCGAGAGTTTCCCAGGCCTCTTGGGCTTTTCCCCGAGTTAATAGAATCTCTGCGAGCGCGATGGAGGCATCGATCTGATAGCGACTCAAAGGATAATTTTGCAAAAGCTCTTGATAGTTTCGCAGAGCTTTGTCCGGTCTATTCTGATGACGATAGCTTTCGGCGATGCTAAACAGGGCGTAGTCCGCAAGCGCTGGAATCTCGTCCCGCGTGATCTCTAACGATTCGCGGGCCTCCTCGAACTCCTCGAGGTGGAGAAGGAGTTGCCCCTTTAGATAATAGAGCTTGGCATCCCTAGGGCTCTCACTCAGTAGAGGATGAAGATGCCGGAGCGCCGTTCGCCACTCCCCTTTTTCGTAGAGTTTAGAGATCTTTTCAATGGGGTCGAGTGGAGCAGGGAGCTCCCATCCCTGCGGCGTAGAGGCGCAACGCGCAAAAATTAAGGCTATAAAAATGATGGGGAGGAGTAAGAGTCTTTTTTTCATGGCCAAGTTACTATACTACCACCGCTCCAGTTCCCAATCCAATACTTTCTTCATTCCTCTTCACTACCAGATATTCTTTGAGCAACCTTCAAGAATTTTTGACCCCTCTCAGGGAGGTAGGTCTCTGGACTCGCTTAGCATTTCTCGCCTAGCCACTGTAGGCTTCGCAAAGCAGCTACGTCCCCCAATTTCACCCTTGAGGAAACACGCACGGAAAGGATAGGATTGACGGATCGACACCGATTGTGGGCCATCCGCTCCGCT
>JACQOV010000022.1 GCA_016202395.1 Deltaproteobacteria bacterium | reverse complement strand
GGATGAACTATCGCACGCCTGGCTACCATACACATCTGCATTGATCCTAAAAACCCTTCGACAAGAGAAGTAGCAGCACCCTCAAGATCTGCATCTTTCCATATAACCATTGCATCATTACCAGACATTTCCAAGATAGGCTTCTTTCCTTTTGCATAGGCATGTAGCCCGATTTTCAATCCACTATCACTGTCCCCGAAATACACTATATCATTAACTTTTGGACTTGACATGCATTTATCCAATATTTTTGATGAATCACCAATAATTAAACTGACTATTCCTGGGTTTACACCATTCTCTTCTAGTGCCTCGATGATAATATTTTTCCACAAATACAAAGTGGATATGGGAGTACGAAGAGGTGGTTTGACAATTACAGAATTACCTGCTAGTAATGCGAAAGCTGACACCAAAGAATTAGGGCAAGGAGCGTTGCTAGGGGGAAAGATACAAACTACGCCATCTGGTTTTCTAGCGAGGAAAAGATGTTCGCCATTATCGACACCCAGTTTCTTGAACAACTGATCTGCATAAAAATTGATTGTCTGTGGTTCATATCCCTTAACCATCCCAGCATATTCCCATCTTGCAAGCCGTAAGGGATGCCCTTCCTTTACCATCAAATTGATCAACTCCCTCTCATGCTTAATAAGATTCTCATAAATGCTAGAAAACACCTGTTTTCTTCTAGAAATCGATACATTACGAAATTGCTGCCAAGCCTTGTGCGCACCATCAATGGCTTTCTCAATGAGAACTTCCGTCGCTATTGAGTAAACGCCATAAACACTTTCCCAATAATTATGAGGCACTATACCTTTCATTAGATTTTCTAAATCCCCCACTGTTTTCTGCGGATCAGAAATCAACCCATCAGTGCTTATCGCAAATTGATAAACTCCTGAATCAATGTCTTCACCTGCAATGTAACAAGGATGAAACTTTATTTCAGTTAGTTCAGATATAGAAGCAATTTTTTTAAGGTTATCAGGTTGTTTTGAAATTATTTGGGGCGTCTGATTTTCCGTCTTACCCTTCTGATTAATTTCTAAACCAAGCAACCATGTGTTGCCATTACCCAAATACCCCACTACATTTCTTTTCCAAACAACCTTTCCAAGAACGGTTTCAGAAGGAGACCATTTCACATTTATCTGCTCACAAGAATCCAACCAATCGCATGAACCTTCCACAATAATAGCCATCCCTCCGTTGGATATATCGAGAATCTTACCATGTTTAATATCGACATTTGGACTCGATGTAGATTCCGGCATCACTTCAATAGGACAAAAGAAACCTCGTCGAATCTCGCGTCTCCTCGGATCCCCACCCACAATCTTTTTTTTACGTAAGTCACGCGGTATAGTTTCATTTTTCCTCCTTCTATCTTGTTTGCGCCTATCCTGAAAAATAAGAGCCTTGACTTGCCTACGGTCAATATAACTATTTGAGCCTTCGCGTATGGGTAATTTTGCATCCATTTAGATCTCTCGGGTATGCAAGCAAGTATTTAGATTTTTCATTAAACTACCAAGATAAATCTTAATCGGAAGCGGTCGTCCTTCCTCAATCCTTTTCAATCCCATTGTTTGCTTTATCAGTGAGATATTGAGCTAATGACTCAATGGTAGGATGTTCTAATATAAGAGTAGGAGAAAGTTCTTGTCTTAACAATTCTTCTAATTCCCCTACTAAACCAACAGCTGTCACTGAACTTAAACCATATTCATTAAAATCTTTTTTAATGTCAATGCCTCGTTCCTCGAGGCCTAACTCCTCAGCAAACTTGGGAATCAATTCTTTTTGCATTTCATCTTTTGTAAGCATCGTCTTAGACCCTCCGTTTGGGTGCTCAGAAAACATTAACAAAACCTACCAGCATCTTTAACAATGTAAGCACTCATTTGATTTTTCATCATTTGATTGGTTCCTTCATATATTGACAAAATCTTCGCATCTCGAAACATTTTCTCTATCGGATACTCTCGGCTAAACCCATATCCTCCATGAATCTGCAATGCGTCGGTCGCAACTTGCATCGCCATTTCTGAAGCATAATGTTTGGCCATTGCAGAAAACAGGCCCGCGTCCGGATGATCTACAGCAGAATAACGCCCTGCTTTATAAGCCAATAATCGAGCTGATTCGATCTTCGTTAACATGTCCGCTAACATATGCTGTATCACTTGAAAATGAACCACCTTCTGTTTAAACTGCTCCCTTTGAAATGCATACTTAACTGCCTCTTTATAGGCCCCTGTCGCCAATCCCACAGCGATCGCTGCCACCCCTGATCGAGAGCGATTTAAAGTTCTCAAGATTTGAGCTAAGCCTTTATTGGGAACAAGTCCAATCAAATTTTCCTCTGGAACTTCTAAATCTTCCATGATCACTTGCCGAGTATGGGAACAACGGATACCAAGTTTTCTCTCTAACTTTCCGAAAGACAAACCCGGCCAACCTTTCTCCACTATGAAACACGAAATGCTAGCACGAGGATCTTTATTCCGATCTGTTAAGGCAAAAATGCAATAAATATCCGCTCGCCCCGCATTCGTTATCCACTGTTTCGTCCCATTCAAAATATACTTGGCTCCCTTCTTAACTGCCGTTGTTGAAAGATTTGAAATATCAGAACCCGCCGAAGGTTCCGTGAGAGCAAAAGCTCCTATAAATTCTCCACTAGCTAACTTTGTTAAATATCCTTTCTTTTGCTCTTCTGTTCCCCCCAACTCGATTGGGAGAGCTGCTAACCTAGTAGAAGCGCCAAAAGCCGTTGCAACTCCTAAGCAACGTTCTGCGATTACTTCCAGCAAGTAAAAAGGCATCATTCTGCTCAACCCCATGCCACCGTATTTAGAATCAAACATTGCTCTAAAAAATCCGACCTCCCTGAATTTTTCAAAAATCTTCTCAGGGAATTCTTCCTTCTCATCTAACTCGGCCCGAACGGGAACAATCTCTTTTTCACATACCCGATAAGCAAGTTCCAATACTTCTCTTTCTTCCTCTGAAATCGTTAAATTCGGAAGTTCTTCTGTTTTTAATTTGCTCCCCCAATACTTCCAATCAGAGTAGAGTCTATTTTTCTCACTATTTATTCCGAGCATTTCCATCCTATTCACTCACTCATTCCTCACTCATAAAAAATCCAAAGTTCTATTTAAAAAATTCGTCTTACAAGCATGACGCTGAATCTTTCCGCTCGAAGTCTTGGGAATGGTCCCAGCCTTTAAAAGACACACGTCGTGAACAGGTATGTTATGATTCTGCCCTACTGTTCTTCGAATGATCCCTGTTACTTCATCCAAACTAAAGTTTTGCGCTGCATTTATTTCTGCCAGTATCACTAATTGTTCTGCGTCGTTAAAATCAATTGAAAAAGCCGCGCTACAACCCGGGCGCAAAACGGAATGACTTCGCTCTACTGTATATTCGATATCTTGTGGATAATAGTTTTGTCCAGCCATAATGATTAAATCTTTGAGGCGACCGGTGACAAACAATTCACCTTCTTTCAAGAAACCAAGATCGCCTGTCCTTAAAAAGGGACCTTCTTCGGTATCTACTAGGTACGCGCGAAAAGTTAGCTCTGTCTCCACACCTCGGTTCCAGTAACCTTGAGCCACACTGGGGCCTGCTATCCAAATTTCACCTATATGCCCAGAAGAACATTCTTTCAATGTCTCTGGGTCAACAATTACAATTTTCTGGTCCAAGAACGCATGGCCGCAACTTACTAATGTTTGTGTTCTCTCCTGACTTGGAAAAATGTCAATTGCCTCGTTTCGTTGAAGTTCTGTTTTCAAAAAGGTTCGTACAAAAGGAGGCGCCTTCTTCATCCCCCCCGAAACAAGCAAAGTCGCTTCCGCAAGTCCATAACAAGGATAAAATGTCTCGCGCCGAAATCCACACGGCTCAAATGCTTCTACAAAACGTTCTAATGTTTCTGCACGGATAGGCTCAGCGCCATTAAAAGCCAAGCTCCAACTACTCAGATTTAAATCTTTCTTTTGTTCAGCAGTGACTTTACGTACGCATAAGTCATAGCCAAAATTGGGTCCACCACTGGTCTGAGCTTGATAGCGGGAAATCGCTTGTAGCCAACGTACTGGGCGCTTTAAAAAGTGAAACGGCGACATGAGGATGCACCGAGCGCCAATATAAAGGGGTTGAAGTAGATTACCAACGAGTCCCATATCATGGTAAAGGGGCAACCATCCCACAAAAGTCGACTGATCAGTATGTTCGAATGCCTCTTGAATCATTCGTTGATTGTGCAAGAGATTACCGTGACTTATCTTCACACCCTTAGGCGCTGAGGTTGAACCAGAAGTGTATTGAAGAAAAACAACCGTCTCCTTGTCCACAATGGGTTCCTGCCAATCCTCTTCTGCTCCGTCTTCAAGATTATCCGTCACTAACCATTTCAAATCTTTTAAATCGGGAGCCTGATCAATCATGGATTGAGCCATGGACTGAACGATGGAAGTGGTTAAGATTATTGATGCCTGAGCATCTTTGGCAATTCCTAAAAGCCGAGGCAAAGTTCGATTTAGCATTAGAGGATCTGGAGGATAAACAGGAACGGCCACAGTGCCAGCGTAAATTGATCCAAAAAAGGCAGCAATATATTCTAATCCTTGAGGATAAAGTAGCAGAGCACGTTCTCCCTCGGCCGCGATACGCTGAAGCAAAGCGCCGATGGCCCGAGCTTTCCGGTCTAACTCTTTGTAGGTCAAATGAAGTTCGTTGGTTTCACCGTCATCCAGAAAAGTGTAAGCGTACTGCTCGGGGTGCCGCTGAGCCCTACACCGAAGAAGCTCAATCAAGGTTGAAACATCAAGATTGGAGCTAAATGGCATGTCTTCCCTAATGCTTTACTGCTTATTTATAGTACCCTAAAAACCCAGCTTGCAGACGGAAGAATTATACACAGTTATGGATAAGTTTGTAACAAAACTGTTACATTTTGTAACAAAAATGTTACAACGCTGTGCGTTAACGCACGGGGAGGGAGCTTTTGGGATAAAATCCACCGAATCTAGTGGTTTTGAGAACAAAATCGGGGGTTTTGTTTTAGAGTGAGCGGAAGAAAACTTCCGGCTGCATTTAACTAAAGTCGAATGTGAAGAGGTGAAGAGGTTGACGCTTGGGGAAATCAATGGTACTATGAATCTATGTAAATACTAAAATTGGAGATTCTTACTATGGCAGGATACCCTTTAAGAAAACTTGTTCGACTGACTTCCAACAATCAGGTGGTGATCCCTATTCCTATCGCAAGGCATCTAAAATTGATCAAAGGAAGTTATCTCGAAGTAGAAGAAAAGAACCAAAAAATCGTGATGACGCCTAAGCGGGTTGTGGATGAAGAAGATTTTGCGATGTACGAAAAGATCGTTAAGAGAGGTCGCGAACTTTTCAAAAAGGGGGAAACAGTGGATTGGGAAGAGGTCAAAAAAAAGCAAGAGCCTACTTAAAATCGTCATTTCGGGGGTTGGGCTTTAAGGGTTGGTTTTAAGAGCTTTGGGGGCTTTTTATCGGGAGCCACACGGTGAATTCAGTCCAGGAGCAGGAGCCGGGTTCGCTATCCACGGTGATCTTTCCTCCATGCCGCTCTACGATCTCATGCGCGATCGTGAGCCCCAAACCCATTCCTTTGCCTTCCTCTTTGGTGGTGTAGAAGGGTTGGAACAATTTGGAGAGCCGTTCCTTCGGTATCCCAGGCCCATTGTCTCGAATCTTCACCCCAATCCCCGTTTCATTGCGTTGAGCGACGATCTTGACGATCCCTTTTCCTTCCTTCGCCTGAGGCTCCATCGCCTGAGCCGAATTCGACAAAAGATTGAGCCAAATCCGATTTAAGGTCGAAGATTGCCCCCAAATCTTAGGAAGGAGCGGCTCATATTCCTCTTGAATCTCGATCCTCCCCTTCCATTGCCTCCGAAAGATCCCTAAGATCCTCTGAATCCCGTCGACAACATCCACCTCCCCCCACTCCTCCACCGACCTCCCATAGGCATTGAGTCCTTCCAGTATCTCCCCCATAATCTTGGCGGAGCTGTCAATATAATCGGTCCATTGCTGGACCTCTTGATACGATTCCACTCCTTCCTTCGTCAAATGCGGCTGCATTTTTGACACTACCTCCTTCAGAATCCCCACATCTTCATAAATGGAAGCCCACGGACTCTTTAAATCATGGGCTAACCTCGAAAACATCCCCCCTAACATCGCCATCTTCTCCGATTGAACTAACGCTTGTGTTCGTTTCTCTACCTCCTCCTGCAACCCTGAATTCAGTTGATCCAACTCCTGGTTGCGGACCTGAAGCTCCCCCTGAAGATGCCGCACTTGAAGCAAATTCCTCACTCTCGCTTTCATTTCCTTGGGCTTAAATGGCTTCATCAAATAATCGTCCGCCCCAACCTCTAACCCTTCAATCTTATCCGTGAGATCGGTCTTGGCCGTCAATAGAATGATCGGAACCTGTCGGGTCTCCTCGTTAGTTTTTAAACGACGGGTAAGCTCATACCCATCGATCCCAGGCATCATGATGTCGGAAATAATCAGATCCGGCCTCTCTGTAGTCATCTTCTCCCAGCCTTCGATCCCATCCTGAGCCTCTAGAATTTGATACGAGGGGCTTAATTCGAATCGCAAAAACTGCCTCATCTCAGAGCTGTCCTCCACGAGTAAGATCTTAGGATGCTTGGATGAGATCGCCACGTCGCCTTTCAGGCTCCTCGCGATGACAGATGAAGTATCATTGCGAGTGGGTCCTTCGACTTCGCTCAGGACAGGCTCCGCAATCTCCGCTTTCTCAAAATCCAAATCCGCTCGTGCCGCCTCCGAGTAAAGCTTCTCCGTCCACTCCCCCCCCTCCGTCACTTCCCCCGTTCGTGGTGAGCCCTTCGATAAACTCAGGACAGGCTTTGTCGAACCATGAACGGCCTCTCCTTTCACCACCGGTAATGTAAACCCCACCGTCGTCCCTTTTCCCAATTCACTCGTTAGCCCAATCTTGCCTCCATGCAACTCCACCAGCTCTTTGGCCAACGCTAATCCAATCCCTGTGCCTCCATACTTTCGGGTGAGTGAGGAGTCGGCCTGCGCAAACCGATCAAACACCTTCTGCTGATGCTCCTTCGCAATCCCTATCCCCGTGTCAGCAACTTCAACTTTCACCTCTCTGTCCTTCTGCCCAACCCTCACCACCACCTTCCCTCCACTCGGCGTAAACTTAATCGCATTAAACACTAGGTTGAGAATCACCTTCTCCAATTTCTCCTCATCAAACGACACCTTCGGCAACTCATGACCATTGGCAAAGGAAAGCGTGAGCCCCTTCTTCTTCGCCATCGGTACAATCCCCTCCACCAACCCTTGAATGTAGACCTTCAAATCCCCAGGCTGCGCCTTCAATTCCATCTTCCCCGCATCCAATCTCGCCAAATCCAACAAATTGTTGATCAGCTTCAGCAACCGAAGCCCATTGTTGTACATCAGTTTGGCATGCCGCTGCTGCTCAGCCTTCATTTCCCCAACCTCCTCAGAAAGCATCGACTCCAACGGCGCCAGGATTAACGTGAGCGGTGTCCTCAACTCATGCGATACATTCGCAAAAAACTGGGACTTTAACTCGTCTAACTTTTTTAACTGCTCATGGGCTTGCCCAAGTTTATATCGACTTAAGAATTCCTTTTTATTTGAAACCGTAATGACACGTCTGGCAACAATCGCAATAACGACCCCACAAAACAAAACCGCATTGTTGGCAATAAACAAGCTAGAATTCAAAATATCATCATAGACCAGGGCGGGGACAAAATAGGTTAAATACACACACAGGGAAACAGACGCATATTTCAAACCACTCCATGGCATCAGAAGCCCACCCCCGATAAAAATTACGGTCAATCCAGAAGCGTAAGGGCTACTGTATCCACCGGATTTCCTGATAAGGTAAGAAATCATGATCCCTATGAGAAAAAAGAAAAACACACCTCCCAAATCAGCATACTTAGGACCTAACCTGCTTGTGGACAAAAGGAATAATCCAGCGCAAATGATGGTGACTATAAGTCGAACTAACCAAAAATGTAATGAATCTTCCGGTACAGCAAAATAATCGACGATGCAAAACGCGGGATTAAGCGTCAGCGCCAAGAGACACATGGTCTTCAATCCCTTAGCCTTTAAGAATTTTAATTCGTGGGAAAAGGCTGCAGCAATTTTTTGATCCTGGAAAGCGAGCTTGAGAGGATCTTGCTTACTCATCCAAACCACCTCCTGGCTAGGTTGGGCTTAGAGACTAACGGGTTTTTTATACCACTGGATCCCCGCTTCCGCGGGGATGACGGTAGGCAACATACCACGCTCTGTCAAAAACACAAACAGATTTTTACTCCCTATTTTGCGCACCGCGGCACAAATAAATTCCGGGACTGCTATGTTTGTTTTAAGATCTCGAGGAATCGCCGGGCCTTGACGATCTGAACAGAAAATAGGGATAGCGACTGTTTTAGAGCGTGTGAATCATGTGAAATAAATTCCACAACCCTGGTGTAAAGTTTATTTCACATAGGGATAATCCATTGATTTCTTGATAAAATTAGCTACTATAAGCCTATAATTAACAAGGGGGGTGTAAATTCTCTTGGCAGTTCCCATATCCCCTTCTAAGGGAACCCATAAAAAATACAAATAAAATCAACGACTTATTAAAAACCCCTTCAAGACCTAAAACGGCACAGATTTTGCATGTTTTACGTAATAGAGGAGGAATCCACATGAATTTCAAAAAATGGGGGCATGTCCGATTCATGATGACGGTGGGCGCCGCACTAGGATGTTCGATCTTTCTCATGGGATCTAAAGAGGGCTGTGGCAAGGTGGGGATGATTTTGGATCTATCCGGTTATGGAAATTTTTACGATCTCCCACACCCTTCAAATCTCCGTCTTGATGATCGTGGCCATCCCATGTTAGAGGGTTTTCCCAATCCCAGGTTTCTTGAAGTCCTCGATCAGATGCGAGGGCTGGCTGAAGAAGAGTTGGTGGGATGGAGCCCCAGTGGACCGATCTACCTGCCGCTAACGGGTCTTATCGACACACGCTCACTTAGCGACAACCCTGAGGATTACACATCCTGTGAAGAGCCGATCGTTTTGGTGGATATCGACCCTGCTTCGGTCCAAAGAGGGCGTTGCTTTCCGATTCAGGTGAATTTCAACCTTCTTGCGGATAGCTATCGCCGACGATGGACGCTCCAAGTCCTTCCCGTCCCCGGCATCGAGCTGTTGGAACGCACCACTTATGCCTTAATCTTGACCGACGCTGTAGAGACCCCGCCAGGGTTTGTCCCCTCTCAGCCCGAGATTCTAACACAGCTGCTCCAAGGAAATAACCCGGGAGGGGATTTGGGTGAGAAAGCCGTTCGAGTTTATGCTCCGCTCGCGAGATTCCTGGAAGAAACAGATTTTATGGATCCGGACCGAATGGTCGGAGCCACTGTTTTCACCACCGGTTTTCCCACAGAGCGTTTGTTTAAATTTGCCGATTGGGCATCCCACTTACCCGCTCCCGTTGCCAATGGAAGGCTCAAGAGAAGCACGCTCGATTTAGAAGAGGACCTTCCCTACTGCATTTATGAAGGAAGTTGGGAGGTCCCTTTATTCCAACAAGGGGTTCCACCCTACTTCTCTGAAGGGGGAGAATTCAAGTTAGATGCCCATGGCAATCCCGTTATTGTCGGGTATCGAACAGCCCCTTTTGTGGTAACTATCCCAAAAACAGAGATGCCCTCGGAGGGCTTCCCTCTTCTCTTTTATATCCATGAGCGAGGAGGATCGAGTGATGAGGTCTACAATCTGGGCCCCATCGATGCCGCAGGAAACCAACCTCCAGGACAAGGCCCTGCTTTGATCGCCGCAGAGAAGGGTTGGGCAAGTTCCGGCATGGCCGCTCATTTGAGTTATGAACATATCGGCCCACTGGCTTTGGGGGGCTTTGCCCTTTACAATTTTTTAAATCCAAGAGCGCTTCGAGATAATTTCTCGCAACTGGTGATCGAGCATCTGCTCTTCCGCCGACTGATGCGAGATTTGACCCTTGATCACAGCTTATGTCCTAAAATAAACACAGCCCTTTCGCGGGATGGAAAGATTCGACTCCATCCGAACCAAGTGGTGATTATGGGACAATCCCAAGGGGCTTTCGCGTCAGGCCTCTTGAATGCGGTCGATCCCCTTGCCGCACAAGGGATGATCTTATCGGGGGCAGGAGGTTCCTGGATTGAGTTCCCTTTAGGCCTGGAAGATCCTGTGGATCTTCAGTGGGTTCTTGAAAACCTGATTGGCCGTCTTCCACCGGGTGAATCCCTGGACGTTTGGCATCCGGTCTTAGCCCTTTTTGATCTTTCCTTGGGTCAATCCGACGTAATCCACTTTCTGGATAGGATACTGCGGCGACCGCCACAGAACCGATCTGCGCCCCACGTCTTTGTGATCTCAGGTCATGAAGATCGTATCACCAACTCTGGTTCGCAACGCGCTTTTGTGGCCTCGCTGGGAGTGGACTTGATAGGCCCGGAGGTGGCTGAAAATCCGGAGGATCAGTTGCTTCCTGTGATTGAACTGGCCGGAGGGGATCAACTCTCATACCCTGCCTCGGGGAACTTTTTCGTGCCGAGACAAGGCCCTAGAACGGCTGGAGTTGTTCGATACCTGGAGGATGGAATTCGACATGGACATTGGGTGGCTTTTCAACTCGATGAACCCAAGCAACAATACGGCTATTTTTTAGAAACGTTAATCCGCGACGGCATCCCTACTATTGAGGAATAAAATCCTCAACGTAGCACCCGATCAGTGATCCGGCTGTTGAGTCGAAGGAAAGCCTGGGGAAAAAGGACCCGACCCAAGAGAAGCAGGCGAGAGATCGCGGGAATGAGCACAAGAAACTGGTCTTTTCGAATAGCACGCACGACCTTTTCGGCCACTTTTTCGGGATCCATCCCCCAATGGTTATTAAACCAATCGTGGCTTTTCACAAACGACTCTTGAGACGGCTCCTTTCCCGAAACACGATAGGCCCCCACGGAAGGAGTTCTGACAAAGGCAGGACAAACCAATGTGACCTTAATCCCGCTGGAGCGAACCTGGGCTGAGAGCGCCTCGGCAAATCCCACATTGGCAAATTTAGTGGTGGCATAGGGGAGGATCATCCCTCCTGCCCAAAGCCCAGCCAAGGAAGCGATATGAACGAAATGTCCTCGTTTTTTCTCAAGCATCGAGGGCAATAACACCCGAGTGGCAATGATCTGGGACCAAACATTGGCATTGAGGATCCTCTCCCATTCGGCAACGGGAATTTCCTCGACCCTCCCCGCCACACGCACCGCCGCATTATGGACCATAATATCGATCCGACCGAACCGACTCAAAGCCTCGATACACATCGACTCCATTTGAGACCGATCCGAGATGTCCGCAACCATCGACTGAGAAGAACAACCTCGAGAAACAATCTCACGGGTAACCTCTTCCGCCTTTTCCTTCACAATATCGTTGACCACCACCTGACACCCTTCACGAGCCAACGCCAAGGCAATCTCTCGCCCAATTCCTTGACCCGCCCCGGTCACCAAAGCAATCTTATCTTTGAGGTCTTTCATGAATTAAAGCGCTTCGTAGTTGATGGCTACTTTCGCTTTCTCTCGAAGCTTTGAGAGATATTCCTGAAAAGCCGATTGGCGCAACCGCTCTAAAACTTTCTCCTTCTCTTTCAGAAAATTCTTGTCAAACTCCCCCCAATCGGGTTCTTTCCGCTCGATCAATTCCAAAGCATAGTAGCGGTCGTTGTAAACGATCGATTTTTCCGGCCACCGACTCTCGGCCACGAGAGAAAATCCAAGCCGCGAAATCTCTACGGCTGTTCCGATCCGCGGGACGTAGTCGGTGCGTCTGGCAAATAGCCCCGTCTCCTCAGTTTTTTGACCCAATCTCTTTGCCGCTTTCTCCAGACTCTTTAATTTCTTGGCCTCGCTTAAAAGTTTTTCGGCCTCTTGAGTGGCCTTCGTTTGGCGATACTCCTTCTCAAATTCCCTCTCCACCTCGGCCTTCACCTCTTCAAAGGGACGCTCTGCGGGGGGCTCTATCGTGACAAGCTGCAACAGATATTGATTGCGGGATCCTTTCACCAAGGGGCTCATCTTTCCCACCTCGAGGGCCTCCGCCGCCTCTATGAAGACCTTGGAATCGGGGATTCCGGAAAGATAATTATTCCCCTTTTCGACCTCGATCGTTCTCACCTCCAGTTTCTGTTTCTCAGCGACCCCTTTCAAATTCTTCCCTTTTCTTGCCCCTCGCTCCAGTTTCTTGGCAACCTTTTCAACCTCTTCCTCCGATTTTTCTTGTCTCAATTTATTCTGGATTTGGGCTTTAACCTCTTCTAAGGCTCGATACCCCTCTTTCTTCCGCTCCTCCAGCCGAATAATATGGTAGCCAAAGGGGGACTCCACTAAATCACTCACCTCCCCCTCTTTCAACGCAAAGGCCGCATCCTCAAAAGGTTTCACCATTCGGCCACGGCCAAAGAATCCCAGATCGCCACCACTCTCTTTGCTTCCTGGATCCTCCGAATAGCTTTTCGCAAGCTCTTCAAAACTCTCCCCTTTTTTCGCGCGCGCTAAAACCTCTTCCGCTTTCTTCTTCGCCGCGACTCGATCCTCCTCTTTGGCATCGGCCTCCACTTTAATCAAAACATGCCGAGCCCGAATCTCTTCGGGGCTTTCATAATCTTTGCGATGCTCGCTGTAGTAGGTTTTGATCTCGGCATCGGAGATTTCGATCTTTTCTCGGAGTGTTGCGGGACTGATCAGGAGATAGTCGACCTTGCGCCGCTCTCCGGTGACCCATTGCGCTTTATCCTTATCATAGAAAGCCAGGAGCTCCGCATCGGCTGTTTTTCCGATCTCGACGGCGCTGGGATTGATAACGACATAACGAAGGTTCACCTTTTCGTTATCCAACCGGTACTGGTCTCGCACCTCGGAATCGATGACCTGAATCGGCTCTAGGATCACCTGCCGAATCTTTTCCGCAAGGAGATCCTGCCGAAAACTCTCCTCAAACTCCCCCACCGAAAGGCCCGAGGCCTCCACAATCTGGATGTACCGTTCACGATCGAACCAACCGGTTTCATCCATGAAAATCTTCTCCCCTTGAACCTCATAGTTATAAATCGATTCTTTCAATTCTTCATCGGTGACCGTTAGATCGAGGTTGAGAGCCTCTTGGATGAGGAGCCGGCGATCCACCATCTGTTGGATCACCTGCTGTTTCAGGTTGAGCTGCTGGATCATCTGGTCCTGAAGGCCGTCCTTAAAAAGTTCTTTGAATTGAGCCAGCGTGTTTTGATAAGCTCGTTGATACTCGCTGAGCGGAATCTTTTCATCTCCCACCTTGGCCGCAACCGTGGAATCGAGTTTGCCAGTTAAGGCCTGGCGAAGCTCCGGCAAAAGCATAAAGCCGATCACAAAAGACAAAGCAATGGCGATGAGGATGACCTTCACCACCCAGCTCCCCTTCTTTCTTCTTAAAATATCCAGCATTTTTATCCTCCTTGAAGCCTCCTGAAGGTATCATTTCTATCCCACAGGATCAATCACCGTATCCCTCTTAGCCTTTCAGGACGCCGAGGGGCCTGAGGCGGGCTACTTTGCGGGCGATGCCCGCGCCGTGCACCACATCCACTACATCGGCGACATCTTTGTAGGCTTCCGAAATCTCCTCCGCCACCGTGCCACGCCCGGGGGCGCGGACAAGAATCCCTTTCTCCTCCATTTCCTTGAAAAGATTTCTCCCCCCTGCGATTTTCTTCGCTTGATGACGACTCATAACGCGGCCGGCTCCATGGCAGCTCGAGCCAAACGTTTCCTCCATCGCTCGGTCGGTTCCGACCAAAACATAGGAATAGCGCCCCATGTCCCCCGGGATCAAAACTGGTTGCCCTACTTCGCGATAGGCTTTTGGAACTAAGGGATGCCCCGGCGGAAAAGCGCGTGTAGCCCCTTTACGATGGACGCAAACCCGCTTCTTCTTTCCATCCACAACGTGTTCTTCGAACTTTGCGATATTGTGGCAGACATCGTAAACAAGGGTCATCCCCAAATCTTCTCGGCTTCTTCTAAAAATTTGTTCAAACGTCTCCCGAACCCCATGGGTCATGATCTGGCGATTGGTGAAAGCGAAATTGATTGCGCAATTCATTGCGCCAAAATAATCATGGGCCTCCGGAGAAGTTAAGGGAACACAACAGAGTTGACGATCCGGAACAGAGATTCCATAACGATTGCAGGCCTGGGAGATCATTTTAAGATAATCATCGCAAATCTGGTAGCCCAGCCCGCGAGAGCCCGAATGAATCATGACCGTAATCTGATCTTTGAAAAGGCCAAAGGCATGGGCCGTTGCCTCATCATAAATCTCATCGACATACTGAACTTCCACAAAATGATTGCCAGAGCCTACCGTTCCGAGCTGTGGCCTCCCTCGCTCTCTGGCTCGAACGCTCACCTGGGTGGGATCGGCATGGGGCATACAACCTGATTCCTCCATGTGTTCCCGATCGGCCTCCGTCGCATAGCCATTCTGGATCGCCCATTTCACCCCTTCCGTTAAAACTTTTTTTAATTCCGAATCATTGAGATTCAAAGCCCCTTTGGAGCCAACACCGGAAGGAATATTCTGGAACAGCGCATCCATCACCTCTTTCTTCTTCGGCTCCCAATCTTTTTTCTCAAGATCGGTTCGAATCAACCTCGCCCCACAATTGATATCGTAGCCGATTCCTCCGGGAGCAAGGACCCCTTCATCAGGATCCATGGCGGCAACACCACCGATCGGAAAGCCGTAGCCCCAGTGG
The DNA here is from genome assembly GCA_016202395.1 of Deltaproteobacteria bacterium. Lineage (GTDB taxonomy): Bacteria > JACQOV01 > JACQOV01 > JACQOV01 > JACQOV01 > JACQOV01. Next base: position 36,503 of record JACQOV010000022.1, on the reverse strand, counting down.
ATGTCGGGCATGGCGATGGAGTGTTTGAGGATCCCTGGAAGATGGGCTACATGGGCCACCTGCTGAATCGATTGATCCTGATGAATATCACGCATCAGCTCTTCAGTGGCAAAGATAAGACCTGGAACCCTCATCGGACCTTCCTTTGGAACTCGCCACCGGTATGCATCCACTTTTTGGAGTTTGATTTCCATAAAACAACATCAAAATTCTTTCGCTGAATCCGTGGGTGGCATGGGGTGGGGGACCCCCAGGCGCGCGGACCGTGGAGCACGCCTGGGGGAAACCCCATGACAGGACCCGCGGATTCAGCGAAAAACTACACATCAAAAATGACGATCGCTTGCCAGCCTTCCTTGGTTTGCTGGACTTCAAATTGATGATAAGTAACGGCCTTGAGTTCCGTCAAGAGCTGATGGCGCTCTAGATCGATCGTTTCCCCCCGAACAGAGGCTTGTAAATGATTTGGGCTCATTTCTATCTTTTCTACCTCGCAAAAAAGAAAATACTTCGTTAGATGCAAATAGAGAAGCTCATCAAGCCAATTAAAGAAGAGGGTTTGTAAATCCCTTCCCTCCACTTTGATTTCTAAAGTCTCTTTGGGCTCAGTGGTGTTGACATCCACAACCAAACTAAACATCGCCTCAACACTATTTCGAAAAAGCTCTTCGAGATCGCTCCCCCAAACTCGCAATCCCACATCCGCCGTATGTTCAAAGGGTTCGTAATGCTTTTGTTTTGTCATGGATTCAAATCAGATATCGCCGCAAAGACGCATGAACTTGCTGTTGGTCTTCTGAAGAAAGAGCGCCAATTTTCTTTGAAATTAGACGGTTGTCGAGAGAAAATAATTTCAAACGCGCGATGCATGGAAGTTTTAAGCCGGCTATCTGAAAATCTCCAAGGGTTGTATCGCCGGGCCATGGAGCATGAGTCCGAGTGGTAATCATGGATAAAATGGTGTAGCCGTTTTGATTGAATTCGGGGTGACTTAAAACGACCGCTGGTCTTCTCTTGGTTTGAGATCTCTCGGTAAATGGAAAAGGGACCACAACCACGTCCCAGGGCTCACAGATCATTAAAAGCCTCGTCATCTTCAGGAGAGTCCCACTCATCGAGGATCTTGGAGAGACTTGCATGAAAAGCGATATCTAGAGGCCCGGCCCGATGAAGCGTAGCAACCCCATTTTTTAACTCATAAACAATGACATCCCCAGGCTCTAGTCCTAGAACCTCCCGAACCTCCTTTGGAATCGTCACCTGGCTTTTTTGTGATAATCGAGATGTCTTCATGGTAAAACTCCTTTACTCTTTACTTCTTTACTAAGATAAAGTGTTTTATTTACGATGTCAAGCCAAGTTTGGCTTAGTCCCTTGACGTGGCTCAACATATAGAGCTAGAATGAGCGTGAGCTCAATTCCTTGAAAAGGCTTGAAAAGGAGGGTCTATGCCCCAACAAACTAAAAGGAGGTCTGGCCTCGTGGGTTCTCTCCTTCAATGGAACTGGCTGCCACGTATAGGAGCGGTCACGGTCAAAGACTTCTTCTTCTTGTGGCTTGCAGGAATCTTTTATCCGATTGGTCTGGTCCCTTGGGATCGGCTTAAACTGGAAGGGAACCGAGTCGCTGGCGATTGGAGAAAGAACAAAGACAAGGAAAAGAATCCGGTCCTCCTAATCCATGGTTATTTCCATAATGGGTCGGCTTACCTTCTTCTAAAACATCGCCTAGAGAAGGCCGGTTGGAGGCATGTCTACTCTATCAATCTCTCCTCGAAAAAAACGATCGAACAAAGCGCGGAAAGGCTTGCTGAAGACGTGGACAAGATTCTGCATCAAACGGGAGCTCATCGAGTGGATGTGATCGCGCATAGCATGGGAGGTTTAGTGGCAAGGTACTATGTCCAATTCCTTGAAGGGTATAAGAAGGTGGAACGTTGCATTACTCTGGCCTGTCCTAATCAGGGAACTGAGCTTTATCTTTTTGCAGTCACTCCGTGCGGTCGTCAACTCAATCCAAGAGGGCAATTCATCACTAAGATTAATCAAGACAATCTCGACAAACTTCGCTACATCTACACGGCCTCCGTTTGGTCCGCCTATGATTTAATGATACTTCCCTCCGAATATGCCCGTTGGCCACAGGACACCGCCGACATCGCAATCGATTCTGTGGGGCATTGGGGATTACTTTATTCCTCAGAGGTTTTCGAGGCGCTGCAAAGGCTTCTCGGTGAAAAGTCGAAACTGCCAGCGCTTCGGGTGGTGCGTCCGAATGTGGCTTGAACGTCGAAGAATCCATGAAAGGAGAAAAGCATGTTTGGCCTAGGGATGTGGGAACTCATTGTGATCTTGTTGATTGTGGTGATTATCTTTGGCGCCTCTCGTCTCCCACAGATTGGGGAGGGACTGGGTAAAGCTATCCGAGGGTTTAAGAAATCTCTTAAAGAGCCGGATGCCATTGACGTTACTCCCAAGAAGGATGCCCCCAAAAAAACTGGGGATGATTCTTCAAAAACTTAAACACTCCGACACTTCAACAGCCTACTGAAATGAGGATCTTACTTTACACCGGTAAAGGAGGAGTCGGCAAAACGACCATCTCCGCTGCAACGGCGTTGCGTTGCGCTGAGCTAGGACACAAAACCTTGGTCATCAGCACCGATGGAGCCCACAGCTTAGGGGACTCTTTCGACAAACCGGTCGGCGCTGATCCAACCCCCATCACAGAGAAACTCTACGCTCAAGAGATTAATGTTCATCAAGAGCTCCAGAGCCATTGGGGAACTATTCACGCCTACATCTCACAGGTTCTGCGAAAACAAGGATTGAATGACATCGTGGCTCAAGAGCTGGCAATCCTGCCGGGGATGGAGGAGCTTTTCAATCTTCTCAAACTTCAAGAATACTCAGGAACAGGAGAGTTTGATGTCGTGATTGTCGATTGCGCTCCAACCGCGGCCACTGCAAGGCTCTTAAGTCTCCCCGACGCTCTTCGTTGGTACATGGAACGTTTTTTTCCCATCGAGCGAAAGATCTTAAAAGCGGTCCGACCTATTGCCGAAAAGATCACGAAGTTTCCTCTCCCCCACGATGACGTTTATGCCTCGGTTGAAAACCTCTACCGGCGGATTGAAGGCATTCACGGATTACTCACCGGTCCCGACACCAACATTCGATTGGTGATTCAACCTGAAAAAATGGTAATTAAAGAGGCCCAAAGGGCTTATGCGACCTTAAGCCTCTTTGGCTATCGAGTCGACGCAGTGGCTGTGAATCGACTTTTCCCCAACGAATGGAATAACCCCGCTCTTAAAAAATGGGTCGCCATCCAGAAACGACACCTGAAAGAGGCAAAGGACCGTTTTGACCCTTTGCCGCTGTTGATCTCCCCTTACTTTGAAGAAGAGATTGTGGGGGTTGCGCTCCTTTCCCGAATGGCCCACGAACTTTTTGGGGACAAAGACCCCACAGCGACCTTCTATAACGAAAACCCCATTGACATCCGCCCTGTAAACGAGGATTATTTAGTCTCGATCCTCCTTCCTGGCACGGATAAGGGGGATTTAAAACTCTGGGTAAAAGGGGATGAATTGATCATCCAATTGAAAGAGGTGCGACGGCACATTTTTCTCCCCCATACCCTGGCGAGACTTCAATTGAAAAAGGCGGCGCTTCAAGATGGACGATTCCAAGTCTACTTCGGAAACCCATGAGGCCTTGCAGGAGGCCTTCACTCACTTTCTTTTGGCTCAAAAAGAGCTTCTTCTCGCCGTAAGCTCCATGCTCCAGCTGTTTTTGGAGATGGCTCAAAGCTATGAAGGAACTCCGGTGGGGGCCTCCATTCAATCCCTCTGTGAAGCGCTTCGCTCTATCATTGATCTTGCGATCCATCGGATGCCAGAATCGGGAATGGATAAGGATCAAGCCCGTATAGAGGCGTATCAAACGGTTCAAGAGGTTCTCCATCGAGAGATGGAAACTCTAAAGAAGAAAGAGTTCTTGAATCTAGAGGAACAGAGTCGTTTAGCGGCGCTTCAATCGATTGAAGTGATCTTTGCTAAAGAGATTGAAGTTCTTATTGAGCGTTCCAAACAAAAGAGGTCGACCACACTTCGCGAAGTGACCATTGAAGCCTAGATGTTGATGAAATCTTTTCTACTTGTATTGCTCTCCCTATTATCCTCACGCGCTTTTGCGATTTTTATTCCGGAGCAGATGGAAGAGATTGACAGAGAGGATCAGTTCGACTCAGAGGAGTTTATGGATTATCTCGCTTTCCGTTTTCCAAAAGATTGGGAAGAAAGATGGAGAGACTCTTGGCAAGGATTTCGAACCACCGTGGGGAGTCTCGACTGCTGTCACTTCCGAATCGATCAAGAGCTTAAGCTACGGCTGCCCGTTACCTCTCGCGTCGCTTTCCGGTACAACCTTCTCCAGCAAGAAGACCAAGATCTCGAGGAATTCCACCAGTTTTTGGAGTTCGAAACGAGAGCCGTGGGACCTTTCTACGCAAGCGTTTGGGGAGAACCTCACTTTAATAAAGAAGAGCATGATGCCGGCTTTGCCCTCACCTACCGAAAATCGATCCGGAGGTTTCTACGCTTGAGCTATCTCTATGTCGACTTCGATTTCAATAAAAGAACGAACAGCGCCAATCGCTATGTTGATTTTCCACAAACCTTTCGCGCCGAAGGGGAATGGCATCTCCCTGCGAGATGGGACCTCCTCTTCTTCTTTGAACGGGATATCCCTACCCTTTTTAATAACGCCGAAGAGGGGCTTCTTTACCACTATAACCGAACTCAGGCAAAAATTGATCTTCGGTATGATAGATTTTTGAAAAATATCCTTGGAGGACTTTTGGCCTATGAACACAAGCGAGAAGGAGAGGCCTTTAACACCGCAGAGCTCACGGTCAATGACATCGATTACCAACGTAATCTCTGGACCGTGGAGGGGTATTACGAAAGGGAATGGGGAGTCTGGGGAAAATTCACGCTAGGGCTCCAATGGATAAAGCGAGAAACGGACACGGAGCAACCCCACTCTCCTCAAAACGAAAACCAGTTCGCAAGGACGGAGTGGATTCCTTATCTCCTTTATCAAAAACCATGGCTTTCCTGGCTCACTCCTCACCTCGGTTATGTTTTCGGAAACATTGCGCGGACGCGAGAGTTTCCTAACAATCCGGCGTCCGATTTTGATTCTTTTGAGCCGGAACATAAAGGGATATGGATGCTAGAGTTTCATCCCAAAGAGAGCCTCCGTCTGATTCTGAACGCCAATTGGGATTTGGATGAGATCGTCAATCACCCGTGGGATGGAGGCAACGCCATGCTCCAAGCCACCTTTTAGTTCCTTATGATAAACCCACAACTCAACTTCATCTCAGGCAAAGGAGGGGTCGGCAAAAGCACGGTGGCGGCCACCATGGCCTTGCGCTTTGCTGAACAAGGGAAACGCACCCTTTTAGTGGAGATTGAATCCAACGAGTTCATGCGCCAGTCCTTTAACTTTGCAGAACCGATCGGCTATCGCGAGGTTCAACTTCGCCCTCACCTCTACGGCATCAACCTCCATGCCTTCGACGCCATGAAGGAGTATCTCCATATCCGCCTCAAAGTTCGACGGCTCTATGAGCCTTTCCTGAATATGAAAGTGGTGCGGCAGCTCCTCTCCGCCGCTCCAGGGCTCAAAGAGCTTTTGATCCTTGGGAAGATCTGGCACCTCGCAGAGAGAAGGAAAGATCCAGAAACAGGAGGCCCCCTTTACCCTTTTATCGTTGTGGATGCCCCAGCGACAGGTCATGGGCTTCTTTTTTTGAAAACACCCCAAGTCACGGTCGACGCCGTTCAGGTCGGTCCCATTCATCGCGAGGCAAAGAAAGTGCTTCAGATCCTTCGAAACCCGGAGCGAACACAGCTGCACTTAGTGACCCTTGCCGAAGAGATGCCTGTAAACGAAACTTTGGAAATGATTGCGCAAGTGCAAAAAGGGTTTCCTGTTGCGTTAGGCCGGCTCTTTGTGAATGCGCTATTCCCCAGGCTCGATCACCGTTGGGCCCCCTCGCGGCTGATGGGTTTAAGGGGCTCTGAAAACCCTTGTCTGGAGGCGACCCTTAACGCGGCGGAAGACATGTACTATTACGAGCGAAGACAGCAAACCCATCTTGAACAATTTCGACAGGCGATCTATCCACTGGAATGTGCGGAGCTCCCCTTCCTTTTCAGAGAATCGATCCGAGAACCGGAGCTCCAAATCTTGGCGGAAAAATTATGAAGAAGGTCAATTCCATTCTTAAAGGGGGTCGCGTCATTGTCTGTGTGGGGAGTGGAGGGGTTGGAAAAACTACCCTCTCCGCGGCCATTGCTTTGCATGGAGCCCTTGAAGGCAAGAGAAGCGCTGTGATAACGATTGATCCAGCGCGGCGTCTGGCCAATGCTCTCGGCTTAAATTCTCTCGAAAACGATCCTCATCCAATCCCATGGGGAGAGCTTCAAACGAATGGGACACCCGGAACCCTTTCTGCGATGATGCTCGACACCAAACGGACCTTTGATCTTTTGATTGAAAAATATGCCCCTTCTCGAGAAATAGCGAAAAAGATCTTATCGAATCGCTATTACCAACATCTCTCGACTGCCCTGATTGGCTCTCATGAATACATGGCGATGGAGAAGCTGCAAGAGATCTATCAACAAAGTGAATTCGATCTCTGTGTTCTAGATACCCCTCCTTCTCGGCATGCGCTGGATTTCATTGAAACGCCTCAGAAGATGCTCCATCTCATCGATGAATCGATTTTACGTTGGATCTTTCTCCCCTCCAAGATCGTGGGGCGCTCTGGCATGAAGGCTCTGCAAAAAGGGGCTGCGTTTTTCCTAAAGACGGCGGAGAAGTTGACCGGGTTTGAAATTTTAAAAGACCTCTCTGAATTTGCTCTCAACTTTGAGGGGATGTATGAAGGCTTCCGAGAAAGGGCCCAAAAGATCGATCAGCTCCTCCATTCCAAAGAAACCATTTTTCTGATCGTAACCGCCCCGCAACCTGGCGCTATTGAGGAAGCCCTATTCTTTCACCAGCAGTTGAGCCAAGCTCAGATTCCTTGCGGAGGGTTCATTGTGAATCGCGTCCATCGTTCCTACCTCTCCGCCAATGCGAATCGGGATCGGATCCCTTCACTGGACATGCCTGATGCGAATCTCGAAAAAGAGCTCCTAGAAAACCTTCGAAATCTAGAAATACTGGCTCAGAGAGATTCCCAACAGATCGATCGCCTCCGAAAGGAAACCGATCTCCCTCTGCTTCTAATCCCCGAACACACCTCTGAGATTGTGAATTTGCCAGGAATTAAAAAATTATTGGATTCTCTCCTGTCCTCTTGACTCTTGACCCAGAATGTCATCTTCACGGTCCTTCTTCGTTATCCCGCAGTCTTTATTCGTCATCCCCGCGGAAGCGGGGATCCAGTGTTTTAATATTTTATTTGTGTTAACCTACCTCATAAATGAAAAAAGAGAGATGGAATGTAGGGATTTTGATCTTTGAGGAGAGAGGGGTCAAATCGTTTGTTGGCCAATTATTTCAGCTTAAAAATGAGTCCACAAACGGCCTGGCCCCTTTCTTTATTCCCGACCATGATACTTGCCTCTGAAGCGATTAAACTGTATAATTGCTTCATAAAATGAAGCGATAATGGAGAACCATGAAATACATTTGGCACGATGAAGATTGGTATCAATTCTCTTGGAAGAGCGATCTACTCTTACCCGTCTTGGGAAAGGTACGGCTTTGTCAGGGGAAGCTGTTAACTCGGGTCAAAGAGCTAGGACTCCATCTAGAACATCAAGCCCAAGCCGAAATCCTGATTGAAGAAACTATTAAAACAGCCGCGATCGAAGGAGAAGCCTTTAATCGAGATTCGGTGAGATCCTCTGTTGCAAGGCATCTCGGATTGCATTACGCAGGAACGGCTCGCGCAGATCGGCATATTGACGGATTAGTAGAGATTCTTCTTGAAGCGACACGAAACTATGACCAACCCCTTTCAATAAAAAGATTGCAATCCTGGCATGTAGCTTTATTCCCGACAGGATTTTCTGGTTTGCGTAAAATCCGTGTAGGGCGCTGGCGTGGAAGGCGGCCGATGCAAGTGGTCTCTGGCCCCATTGGGAAAGAAAAAGTCCACTTTGAAGCCCCTCCGAGAGAAAGAATTGAGAAAGAAATGAAACATTTTTTGGACTGGTGGAAGGAGAGCTTAGGGCCAACGGAAGGATTTCTAAGAGCCGCCATTGCTCACTTTTGGTTTGTAACGATCCATCCTTTTGAGGACGGAAATGGACGCATGGCTCGAGCCCTAACCGATATGGCTTTGGCCCAGGATGAAAAACTTCCCATAAGATTTTACAGCTTTTCGTCTCAGATTATGGAAGAGAGAGACATCTATTACGCTACTCTCAAACGATGTCAGAAGGGGGAAAAGGACATAACGCCGTGGCTATCCTGGTTTCTGGAATGTTTACTGCGGGCTATGGAAAAATCCGAAAGGTTAATTGGAAAAGTTCTGGCCAAGGCAGAATTCTGGAAGAAGCATGGCCAAACGACGATCAACGAACGTCAACGAAAGGTTCTCAATCGCCTTCTGGATAGTGGACGGGGAGGATTCCAGGGAGGCTTAACAACAAGAAAATACGTTTCGTTGACAGGGGTTAGCAGAGCTACAGGTTATCGCGAGATATCGGATCTTGTGAATAAAAAAACCTTGCGCCAAAATGCCGGTAAAGGACGAAACGTCAGCTATGATCTGAATTGGACTGACTAATGGGCGCCCTCGGCGTTTCAATCGGTTATTGCGATGTGATGGGGTTGATCCTTAACATGCTCAAGCCATATCTGGATCCTGGGAAAGTCGGAAAGATCAAAACCTCCTTCCTCGGCCACATGGGTATAAGCGTACAATGCAATATCGGCAATTGAATAGGTGTCGGCCACAAAAAAATGGCGATCGGCTAAATGCCTCTCCATCACTTTCAATGCTTCATAGCCCAACTCTCGCTTCTTCACCAAAGCTTCCGCGTACTCCTTCTCTTTCTTTAAATATTGGATCCAATACCTCGAGGTCGCAATGTTGGGCTCGTGGTTATACTGCTCAAAAGACATCCACTGTAAAACCTGAGCCCTTTCAAGCTTAGAACTCGGTAAAAATGGAGTTCCCTCAGCCAGGTAATAAAGGATCGCATTCGATTCGCTTAAGAATTGCCCCTCCTTAATCTCTAAGACAGGAACTCGACCATTGAAGTTCTTTTTCAAGAAATCCGGGGTTCGCGACTCTCCTCGTACAATGTCGATCTCCACCCGTTCAAAGGGAATTTCCAGCTGCGTCAACAAAAGACGCGCCTTGTAACAATTTCCAGACGGACTGAATTCATAAAGTCGATACATCGTTCCTCCCAACCTCAAGCTGCTTGTCTCGAACTTCCGACAAAGAGATTCCTAAAGAGGAGGTGGATTCTAACTTCATCTCCATGCGACGAATCGCAGGAACGAGACCCACGGCGCTATCTACAGACGTCCCCCTTTCCTGAACCACCTTAAACCCTAATCGCTCATAGAGCCTTTGGGCTTTGGGATTGTTTGCTGCCACATCCAAGGCATAGAGCTTCTTCCCTCGATGGTGCGCGATCTTCATCTGATGGAGAAGTAACGCGGTTCCGATCCCCTTCCCTCTCATCTCGGGATGGATCCCCAAATCGGCAATGTATTCCATATATCGTTTTGGAGGAGGAATCAATCTTTGAGTGAGGTATCCCTTCCTTAAAACTCCCCACGCTCGGATCGGCCCAAAGAACCGGAAAATTTGAACTATATTCTCCCAATTGAGACGATTGAATTCAAAGCCACTATAAAAAGCACCAATCCCAACAACCTTGCTTTCTACTATAACAACGACATGATTATTGTATCCAAACAACCCCCTTCTTCTGAAAGTGAATCGAAGGAAATCGAGGGCGCGGTTCCAAGTGGTAGCAAAAACGTAATCGAACGCCTCTACAGCGGCACTGTAAATGAGAAGGCAAGCCTCTTCGACATCCTCCGGTTTTGCCGCTCGAAATTGTATGTCCATTTTTTTGCTTCCAATCCTTTTTTTCGACGGGCATAAATGCCGGGTTCTTTCCGCATAATCTTCAAAATACCTGAAGCTTTCTCACTGGATCCCCACGGTCAAGAGGGCGGGAACAAAAAGGCCCAATCGTCACAGTTGCCGTCGGATACGGACTGCGCCCGGTGTGATAACGGTAAAGTTTCGAATAAGCTCATCCCCATGAACTTCAATTGCTTCCAGAATCGCAACCGTTTTAGCCTCAGTAAACAATCCTGTTAAGAGGATAGACAACGTCGGCGCGTAAAACCTCTGCCGCAAAAGCAAGGGCCGCGTGTATCGCTTCCGACGTCAACCTAGGGTGAGCTTGAAGAATTTGATCAACGGCCTCCCCTGCTGCAAGCTTCTCCAAGATTAATTCCACCGTAATACGAGTGCCGGCAATCACTGGCTTCCCCATCATAATGGCAGGATCGGACTGAATCAACTCTCTATACATTAGTTGTTAGCATATCACGTCATCGTCAACAATACAAATTTGTGAAGACTTCATCAGTAAATTTCACTCGGTAATTCTGACATGCCGTGGTTGACTTTGGACGAGATTCCCTTCTATTTTGTCCCCACGGTTAATATCGCGGGAACGACAATCCCTAAGCGACGCAACTGGCGTTTCTGATCAATCTTCTGAAAGCCATGCTGCTGATAAAGTTTCCTAAAACCGCGGGCGCTCTGGAACCAGATCGGCCCCTCAAAGATTTGATCGAGGGCCCAGTTCACGTAACCAAACGGGATGGCCTTGTACGGATCGATGATGTAAAGTTTCCCCCCCTTCTTCAAAACCCGATGGATCTCTTCCAAGGCAACATCCGGATCGGGAAAATGATGAAAAGAATAAGAACAGGTGACGACATCAAAAGTCTCATCTGGAAATGGCATGGCCTCCACGTTCCCAACAACAAACTCTACATTCGGAAACCCTTCCGCTTTTTGATTCGCGATCTCTACCATCTCTGGAGAGATATCCATGCCGACAATCTCTCCCCGAGGAGCCTTCTCCGCCAGACGAAGGGCTAAAATGCCGGTCCCGGAGGCCACGTCCAGGATCCGAGCCTCGGGAGAAAGACCCCTTTTTTCAGCCTCCCTTAAAAGGAGATTGTGGGCCGGCTCAAAAGCAACCCACTGGTCAAAGCTCTTATCATAAGTCTGGGCGCGCCGATCGAAATGCTCTTGGTTCCGTTCGAAGACCTCCTCTTTGGGCAAGGTGGAGGCACAACCCACCACGAAAAATACCCAAAAGATCAACAAAAACTTTCCTCTAGGATGCCGATCGATTTTGAACATAGTTTTCTCCTTTCAATTTTCTTCTCCAATAGAAATAAACCGGGATCCCCAATGAAACGAATCCAAGACCAGCAAGGGCCTCCAGAGGTTTGGTCACCAGTACATTCCCCATGATCCAAAGAGAGATTCCAATAAAGAGCAAAGGAATCCATGGATAGCCCCACATCGAAAAGGGGCGATCCCTCTCAGAGAACCGATGCCGAATGACAAAGACAGCGGCTCCTGTCAAGCAAGAGAATAGGAGGATCACAAACGTCACGTAGTTTAACAACTGCCCAAACGTCCCTGTCAAAATTAAAACCGTAGCCCAAAGGGACTGCAACAGGATCGAGGCGGCAGGGGTTTTAAACCGAGGATGGATCGATCCCACTCTTTGAAAGAAGAGACCGTCCTGAGCCATCGCGTAATAGATCCTGGGGCCAATCAAGATCAGGGAATTCAAGGCCCCCAGGATACTCAAAGCCACGAGGAACGAGACCCCTCTCGAGGCGAAACTCCCAAATAGATTCGCCGCTGCAAGATCTGCAACCTCCATCACCCCCGACATCTCCGACAAAGGGGCCGCAAAAACGAAAACGGCGTTGATCCCAACATACAACAAGATCACAACCCCCATCCCCAAGCGGTTAAAAGGTTCTGAGCCCATTTCCCCCACGAGACCCCGATAAGATTCAAAAAGGTGAGAAAAAAGATTACGCCGATGGCTGTTAGCATCCCCCCTTTCACGTAGCCGGCAAAAGCCACTGCCAATGCTGCAATCGAACCTGAGAAGGTCACCAGAAACGAGGCCCAACCGGTGAGAAATCCCCAGAGAGGTCCATAGGCCGTTTTGAGATAGACATAGTCTCCACCGGCATGAGGCATCGCCGCTCCCAATTCTGCAAAGGTCAAAGCGCCAGCAAAAGCGAGAAATCCACCGACAATCCAAGCCATGAGAAAATGGAAAGGATCGCGCAGATGAGTGGCGACAAAGCCGGAGGTCATAAAGATCCCTACCCCAATGATATTCCCCACCACAATGGCGCTCGAATCCCAAAGCCCCAACTTTCTCTGCATCTCCATCATCAGGTTCATTCATAGCTCGTTTTAAAGGTTCCGAAAACTAGCGATGAATGGAATGATCTAACAGAAGGGGGGTTTGTAACAGTTCTGATACAACTTTGTAACAGAAATGATACAAAAGAGGGGAGGAGATTGCTTCGTCGCCTTCGGCTCCTCGCAATGACATTTTCAATAGAAAAGTTTGGCTTGGAGATCCCCTTGCTCCGAAATCAGCTCCAAGATGATCTTCACGAGTCGAGGATCGAACTGAATTCCGGAGAATCGGGTGAATTCGTCGATAATCTTTTCGCGGGATAGGGCTTTTCGGTAGGGCCGGTCGGTGGCCATGGCATCATAGGTGTCGGCAATCCCCACAATGCGCGCAGGGAGCGGGATCTGCTCCGCTTTGAGCCCGTCGGGATAACCGCTTCCATCATAAAATTCGTGGTGATGGCGAATCGCCTGCCGAACCGCTTCCGGAACATTGAGTGGCGCTACCAAATCTGCCCCTTTCACCGGGTGTTGTCTCATCGTCTTCCATTCTTCCTTAGAGAGACTTGCAGGTTTCCGAATGTATTGGAGATTCACGCCAAGCTTCCCAATGTCATGAAGGAAACTCGCTAACTGAAGATCTTGCTTCTCTCCATCGCTAAGGCCCAGTTTCTCGGCAATCAACATCGAATAGTGAGAGACTCGCCAAGAGTGACCATGGGTGTAAGGATCTTGACTCTCTAGGGTGTGGGCCAAAACTTTGGCAAACTCCAACGTTTCACTCGAATTCTCTTGAGGCCTTCTCTCCGAAGTCGGCTGGTGCATCAAACCTTCGACCTTACGGACAACCTCTTGATGAGCCCTCACTCGATCCAACACATCGTAGGTGGTATCTCGGAAACGGACCGCCTCGTTCAACTCCTCAAACAACGAGCGCATCATCTTCTGGGATTCCCGAACCTGAATCGAACGTTTGACGGCGCTTAAAAGATCCATCAGGTTGTACGGTTTTTGGATAAAATCGCAGACCCCTTGTCGGATCCCCTCCACCGCCGTATCCATCGTGCCATGGCCCGTAATGATGATCACCTGGACTTCGGGGTGGCGCCGCTTGATCTCTTTCAAAAGGTCGGTCCCACAAAGCCCTGGCATTTTGAGATCTAAGGTCACTAAATCGATCGGCTCTGCCCCAAGAACCTGGAGGGCCTCCTCCCCATCACTTGCCGTGAATACGCCGTAGTGAGCCTTGAGAATCATCTTCAAGGTCTCACGAGGCCCTAAATCATCGTCCACAACAAGGACTTGCGAATTTCCGTTTGACATTTTCCTTCCTCTCGATACAAATTCCACAGGCTAAGGCTATACAAGAATCGTGCCAAAACCACGCCTCTTCTAAAAATAAATTCATTTTCAATAAAATCCATTCATTTTCAATGGGTTATACAGAATTCCTTAGAGTCCAATTTTCATCTACAAAAGCTGATCCACTCCCGTTTCTTGAACATTTCTGTGCACAAGTTATCCACATCTGTCTCAAGGAACCGTTTTTAATGAGGTTATTCTTAAAAAAACGAAGTTGTTCAAAAATGTTCAGAACTCAGAAAAAAGTTGCTAGTCATGAACATTTTTGTGCACTGCGTTATAAATCTTTATAATTTATGGAATATTTGTCCATCTTATATTTGAGGATCCTTCGAGAGACTCCTAACATCTGAGCCGCTTTTGTTTGAATCCCCTTTGATTTTCTGAGAGCATTAAGGATTAATTCTCTTTCAAACTCTTTTTCCGCTTCTCCCATCGTCACCTCTCCTTCAAGAACCGACTCTTTCCTTTTCACAAATCGATAAGCCTCCCGGATCTCGGGAGGGAGATCATCGGGATAAATAACATCGCGATCCACAAGACCCAATGTCCGTTCTAGGACATTCTGGAGCTCCCGCACATTGCCCGGCCAATCGTAGCTCATCAACACCTCCATCGCCTTTTGCGAAAGGGTTCTCACCTTGCCATTCTCCCTTTTGGAGAGAAGCTCCGCATAGTGGTTTGCTAAAATGGGAATATCCTCTCTCCTTTGACGAAGGGGAGAGATTGTAATTGGAACCACGTTGATTCTAAAATAAAGATCTTCACGAAATTTCCCTTGACGAATCGCCTCTTCCAAGTCCTTGTTTGTTGCCGCGATCAATCGGACATCCACCTTAATCGGCGTCGTTCCCCCCACCCGATGGAACTCCTTTTCCTGCAAGACCCTTAAAATTTTGACCTGTGTTGAGAGAGAGAGATCTCCAATCTCATCTAAAAAGAGGGTTCCATTATTGGCCGCCTCAAATTGCCCCATTTTACGTTCAAAGGCATCGGTAAAGGCCCCTTTTTCATGGCCGAACAGCTCGCTCTCGATCAGATGCTCTGGAATAGCGGCACAATTGAGACCCACAAAGTTCTTATCATTTCTAGAGCTCATCTCATGAATGGCCCGGGCCACAAGCTCTTTCCCAGTTCCGCTTTCCCCCAAGATGAGAACGGTGGAATCTTTATCGGCCACTTGTTCTATCACTCGGAAGATCTCCTGCATCTGTGGGGATTTGCCAATAATATTCTGAAATTGATATTTTTGGTCAACCTCGGAGCGAAGTAGATGGATCTCTTGTTCCATCTGGCGGCTATGAATGGCCCGATCCACAACCAATCTCAGTGTTTCAACATCAAACGGTTTTGGAATGTAGTCAAAAGCTCCCAACTGCATCGCCTCTACCGCAACCTTCACTCGATCTACCGCCGTGATCATGATTACCTTGGCATCGGGGCGCTCCTGAACGAACTGTTTCAGACACTCCATCCCGCTAATCTCGGGAAGAAGGATATCGAGCAAAACAAGGTCGGGGCGCTCTTGGCGAAAAAGTTCGATCGCCTCTCGAGCCTGGGAGGCCTCTAAAAGCGTATAGTCCGGCTTTAACGTGATTTTGAGAAATTCACGAACGGATGGGTCATCATCGACAATGAGCACTTTAGGCATGGCTTCTCACTCCAAACAACGTAGCTTGCTCTTACCACAGGTGGCTCTTACGAAGCAACTCCTTTGTGGGATTATCTGCGAGAAGAGACCCACCTCAAGAATGGAGAGGCGCAACAGTGGAATACCGCATTGGCGGGAGAGTTCTCCAAAGAATGAGCGCCTCGGTCCGAACACGATTCCCCTTCCTTCAGTTGGGCTTGCCCCACCGCATCGACAACCCATTCTGGAATCTGCGTTTGACGATGAATCATCCCTTTTTCACAGGCGTATTCCCACGAGATCTCCGCGCAGATCTCCTTCCCGACCGATCGGCAACGCTCCAATGCCTCATCAAAAGTTTGAGTCCTCACGGGGCTGCCTTCGGACACATTCGGAAAAGGATGTGGATCGATGCAAACCCTCTTCTTCGCGCGGTTCAAAAGGATCATCTCTTTAGGACAGACTGGAACAGAGGTAAACCCCTCCTCCTGCTGAGAGGCAGGTCCTGGCAAAACACTTTTAGAAGACGGGGGGATGACACTCTCTTGGGGCGCTGGAGGAGAAGGAATCATGATTTCAGGCTCCACAGGCTCATCGATACCGATCTCATCACCCATAAGAGGGGGAGAAAGGAGGGAGGTCTCTAAAGCCAAATCATATCTTTCTTCGATCTGCAGGGAAGGAGCCGGCTTTTCCTGTTTTTGAAGCGCAAAATAACCAAACCCGATAAGAACTCCAACGAACAAGACCGCACCCCATCCGAGCCGATGAGACGAGGAAGGCCGTGAATCTTCCAATGGAATAGGAATCGTGATCGGCCCCTCTTCTTCAGATCCAACGGCTGCTGGGACATGTTCAGAAAGAGTGGGTTCCCTGAGAAGAATGGGCCGAATCGCTTTTTCGAGCGCCTCCACCGATTGAAATCGCTCACCCGGCTCGACAGCCAAACAACGAGCCAGAACCGATTCCCAAGGGGAACCTTTCAATACAGGATCCAAGCCCCTCCCTTTGGGAAGCGTCAACGTTAGCATCTCTTCCAAGATAACACCGATAGAATAAATATCGCTTTGGGGAGTCACAAGATCCCCACCAATGAGCTCTGGAGCCAGATAGAAATAGGAATCTTTCGTCAGATAACAACCGATTAACTCCGCATGTGGAATGAGAGACATCAAAGCAAAATCGGTGAGAACAATCTTAGAGTCCTTGGTGAGAAAAATATTGGATGGCTTTAGGGTCCCAAAAACCTCATAACGATGGAGAGTGCGCATCGCCTCGAGCAGCCCTAAAATCCAAGTTTCTTGTTCCTGCTCCGAAATCGTAGCGCCGTGTTGAACCCTTTCAGCCAAGATTTGGGCTAGGCTCACCCCTTCCACCCAAGGGCGAACGAGATACGAGGATCCCTCACACTTTCCCCATGTTTCAAAAGGGATGAGAGCGGATTCCAAATGGGTTTGCCAATACTCGACAACGTTGGGAAGATTCTGTTCGGAAGGATGCCCTAACCCTGATACCGGATCGAAGAGCCGGAGGACCTTCGGCCTCTCCCCTTCTTGCACCCCATAGGAGGCTCCCAAGATGCAGTTCTCGAGGAGACGACTCACCCGAAAACGACGATCAACGAGATCGCCCGGAACAGGCTTCGGAAAGATATTGGAGCTGTTCTCTTCCATGCAGAGGTGGGATGAAACTATCACGAAAACAATGTTTTATCAAGCAGAATCGGTTTATCGTATTTTTTGAACAACCACGGTGATGGAAGGCAGGATCGGTTCCGCGGCAAAACCTCGCCTTGAGAAAAGGCGGACCCAACCTCTCCAAACAGGCTTCCGGAATTCATTCCAAGAGCGGCTTGCGCTTCGATGATACTGCACCGCCATCTGCAACTGGGATTCGATCTCTTGAAGTTCTTTTAGAAGAGGGCCCGGGGTGGATCGTAACGAGTGGGCCAGTTGGTCCGCTAATCGGAGCTCTTCATCCCAAGTCAACCCCTCGGGATAGGGACTCTCCGTGGAAGGAAGCCGAGGGGGGAAGGAAAATGAGGATGTGAGAGCAGGCTCTTTTTTTAGAAATTCGGCCACGTGTTGCCAACGTCTGCGAAGCAAACGTAAAATCACCTCTTGGGCCTCCTCCACAAGGGTGGCTAACCGTTGATCCACTCCATAGATTTGAATCACAAGATACAAAAGGAGGGCGCTTAAGAGAATCCAAATCATCGGAGACCCCCTTTAGAGCGGAGCATAATAAAATTGAGATGCCGACCTGTGGTTTCTTCGCGACGGACAGAGAAAAATTCCTCCCTTTCACAACAAGTGCATCGGGTGATCGATCGAATATTTTCGGCAGGAACTCCTCGCGATAATAATTGACAGCGATTCGCTTCTCGAATATCCAGAAAATAGGAACCGCTCCGAGACTCAATCCAGCGGGCGTGATGAAGGTAACGTTCTTTGAATTCCTGGATCTCTGGATCTCCAAACTGATAACAGCAGCGCCCTATCGACGGCCCTAAAAGAACTTGAACCTCTCGCGGTGAGGATTGATAAAGCCGGCTCATCTCCGCAATCACCTTCATGGCAATGCCAAGGTAGGTTCCTTTCCACCCCGCATGAACCGCAGCCGCCACATTTTTCTCAACATCCACCATTAAGAGGGGTAAACAATCGGCTGTCTGAATGCCCAACAACACCTCTACACGATTCGTGATTAAAGCATCGTGCCCTTTCTGTAAATCTTTCGAATCGGGGAGAGACCCTTCTTTATCGATCACGAGAATATCATTCCCATGAACTTGACGAACCGTAAAGCACTGAGAGAGGGAAATGCCTAATTGCTCCGAGAATCGCTTTCGATTCGTCTCCACAGCCAATGGATCGTCCCCAACGGAAAGAGACCCATTGAACTCTTCATAAGGAGGGCTGGAAACCCCTCCCCAACGCGTGGTGAATCCATACACTAAATTGGGGATTTTCTCCCAATGAGAATCTTGAAGTATTTCGATCATAAATGCAATTTTTTGAGCAGCAACTCCATATCCTCTGGCAAGGAGGCCTCAAAGTTCATCCTTTCTCCACTCGCCGGATGATCCAACCCCATTCGTGCCGCGTGAAGAGCGGGGCGACCCAGCGCCTCCGCTAAAAGATAGAGTCGGCCCCCCTTCGGTGGCATCCCCCCATAGGTTTTATCGCCAAAAACCGGGTGACTCAGCGCACCCATATGAACCCGAATCTGATGAGTTCTTCCGGAATGAAGGACCAATTCCACATCGGTGGCCCCCTTCAATCGTTCTCTCACGCAATACTGAGTCCATGCCTCTTTCCCTCGGCGCGATCGAATTGACATCTTCTTTCGTTGATGGGGATCGCGACCGATCGGAAGTTCAATGGAGCCAGAATCGCGAGAAAGTTCTCCCAAGACAACGGCCCGATAACGTTTATCCACGGTTCGTTTCTCAAACTGCCTCACTAAGGAATGATAGGCGGCGGCCGTCTTTGCAACCACTAAAACCCCCGAGGTCCCCTTATCCAAACGATGAACGATCCCGGGCCTCCCTTTTCCACCGACAGAGGCGATCGAAGGAAATCGGTAAACGAGAGCATGAACTAAAGTCCCCGTGCGATGCCCCGCTCCGGGATAAACGACGAGATGCGCGGGCTTATCGATGACCACAATCGATTCATCTTCGTACAAAATCTTTAAGGGGATCGGCTCTGGCTCTAAAGCGCTGGGGATAGCTGGAACAGCAATCTCGACACAATCCTGAGAGCGCAATCTCTTGCCCGCTTTACGGGCCATTTTGGAGTTGATCGCAACGTATCCCTCTTCCACCCAACGATGAATCTGCGAACGGGTGGAATCGATGAGCCTTTCTTTAAGAAACAGATCGAGTCGAGCCCCCTCCTGTTCTTTCAGTACCGTTAACTTTTGATGTCTTTCGAAGCCCATTGATTGATGACCGATCGAATTAAAGGAAGTTTTCGATACGCCTCTTCCCTCCCGATGGCAATACACTCTTCGGGTTCACGAAAATCCCCCCAATGCATCCTCCCAATGTCGGGGCGCAAACAGACATCGCTCCCTTGGAGTTGGATTTTTTGAAGAACACTCCGTGTGATCGCATTGGTGCGGAACACGATATTGAGCCCTCGTCTCCAATGGGAGGTGTCTTGGATATCCCTGGAGATATCCATTGCAATCACGATATCAGCCCCCAGCTTTCGAACCGGTTCCACTGGAATATTGTGAACCCAACTCCCATCCACCAGCTCGCGCCCTTCATAAGAAACGGGAGGGAAAACCCCCGGGATGGCAGAGCTTGCAAGAACCGCTTCTCTCAAAGGACCTTTGGAGAGAAGAACTTCGCGACCCGAACTAAGATCGGTGGCTACGGCGACAAAGGGGATAGAAAGCTGCTCGATTCTGAGGTCGGGGAGAAGCATCTCGATCCCTTTGCGAAAATCCTCCTCAGGAACAAACGATCGGCGAACCACGGAGGAACCATAAAAAAACCCTTTCTGAACAACCTTCTTGAACTGTTGGATCGGTCCAGGGAGCGGCTCCTCCATCTCTTCGGCGGAGAGATGATCTCGAAGAAAATCAAAACGATCGATTGGAAAGTGCTCGCTATAGATGAAACGGAGAAATGCTTCATGAACCTTCCTGGCATTGGGAAAGGCAGCGTAACAAGCCCCCACCAAAGCCCCCATGCTGGTTCCTGCGATGACATCCATCGGAATACCAGCCTCTTCCAAACCTTCGAGCGCCCCAATATGAGAGAGCCCCCTTGCGGCGCCCCCCCCTAAGGCCAAACCGATTCGCGGTGATCCAGAGGGTTTCACGATTTAGGACTTCCCTATGGCTTGATGGTAACGAGTGAGATAGTCCTCCACCACTCGATGGGGATCCAGACCGAGATACCGTGCGTATTGGCTAATAAAAGCTTTAAGATAGATAAGGGGTGGAAGCACTTGAAACCTTTCCTCCTCCACAAAACGAAGAGTCCCAATACTGATCTTCGTGTATTCGGAGATCTCCTCCAAAGAAACAGCCATTTGTTCACGAATAGAACGCAACGTGGGGCCATCGAACGGCCCCCCTTTTTGTAAAATCTCGTCTGGGACCTTGTGAGGCTCTACCGTTGACGGCACCTTTGCGGACTCGGCAGAAGGGACGGGTTGAGGGGAAATTTTCGCCTCCGCAGCTTTCTTTGGCAGAGAAGCATTATAGCGCCGCCGATGGAGCACATCGCTTAAAACTCGATAGGCCTCTCGGACATGCTTCAACAACTCAGCCCTCTCTTCCGATGTCAAGAGACCGTAGGTGGCCACTCCATCTTCCTCATACATCTCCATGGCCTCCTCATAGGCCTGGCGAATCTCGTCATCCGTCGCGTTGTGAGGAATGCGAAGCAAAGAATAATAATCTTCAGGCAACTCCATGTTTACCCTTTTCCGGTAAAACCAATTTTTTAAGCAATATCTCTAAACGGCGAGCTGAGGCAGAATGAGAATAGTGCTGCACAAAAG
The DNA here is from genome assembly GCA_016202395.1 of Deltaproteobacteria bacterium. Lineage (GTDB taxonomy): Bacteria > JACQOV01 > JACQOV01 > JACQOV01 > JACQOV01 > JACQOV01. The sequence continues at coordinate 15,509 of JACQOV010000022.1, read as the reverse complement.
GTTTTCGACTTCGGATGGACTTCCACACGGTATCATCAAATGGGACACACCCCAAGGGCTCCACCGTTAATCCCAGATGTTTATCACAAGCTTGCACAATCGCATCGAGCAACCGACTATCCTTTGAAGTTCGGACCTGATTGACAACCAGCTTCACTCGAAACGATCGGCGAAGATTTTCCACCTCTTCTGTCAGTTGCGGATCCATCTCCGAGATCCGCTGGATAAGATCCACCGGGGTTTTAATTCCATTATCAGCGCGTTGATCGATCGCTCGATCGACCCACTGTTTGATTTGTGGAGAGGAGATCTCTCGCTTCACCCAACGGAAAAAGGCGCTTTTTAGAAACTGATAGACATTTTCCACTGATGTCGGCTCAGGGCTAACGACCACTATCTTTTCTTGAGCGAAGAGGAACAAATCCAGGATGTAAAAAGCGGTCCCGGCTCCAAGATCCAGTAACACATAGTCCGTATCGGCGCGAGTTAAAATTTGTTGCAGCCGTTCCTTCTGAGCGAACTTCGGATTGGCCGCTTCCAAATAATATTGCGCCCCTCCCAAAAGGGAGACTCCCGAGATCTCGGTAGGAACAACCAACTCCCCAATATTGCGAGAACGCTTCGCGAAGAAATCGTGAAGGCCTCGCGTCGGCGCGGACATTCCCAAGAAGGTGTGGAGATTGGAGCCTCCAAAATCAGCATCCACTAAAAGAGTTCGATGCCCCTGTTTGCCGAGGAAAATCCCCAAATTGCTCACGACAAAACTTTTACCCACTCCCCCCTTCCCCCCTCCCACAGCCCAAACGATGGGAGGTCGAAGATTCCCTTTCTCTTTCAAAACCGAGCGCACCGCCGCGCGTTTGGGCACAAGTTCCAAAACCTGAGGCACAGACATCTCCATTCCAACCTCCTTAGGGGGTTACTCTTGAGAAAGCTCCACGTTCCAATAGGAGGCGTCGATCCAGCTCAAAAACGGACGCCACTCCTCATAGGGACAACCCCGGAGCGAGATCCGCCCCCATGTTGCGAGTTGAGGTTTTCGCGGCTGAGCAATCAACGTCATATTCGCCTCTCCCGGGGTTTCGCCCCCTTTTCTGCGATTACAATCGAAACAGCTGCAAACGACGTTTTCCCACTCCGTTTTCCCACCTCGCGACCTAGGAATCACATGATCGATATTCAGTTCGCCCTTGGAAAAATGCCGCCCGCAATATTGGCATGTATTCTTGTCTCGAAGAAAGATGTTGATCCGACTAAACCGAATATGTTTTCGCGGAATCCGATCATAGGTTTGCAACGCAATCACACGAGGGATTCGAATGGCGCGATTCACGAGCCCCACTTTTTCCTCATGAGCGATCACCGAGAGTTCGGCCCAACTTTTGAAATCGAAGGTCTGAAATTGCGGATCGATCGCTTTGGCGATGCCCGCGTAGAGAAGCGTGAAGGCTCGACGAACTGTTGTTACGTGGATCGGGACATACAGCCGATTGACCACCAGAACGGCGCTATTGACCATGTTTTTAAGCTATCAAAAAAGCATAAAGATATCAATAAGGTGACGACCTTATTCCCATTTCGAATCCACCGGAATGTTTTTTCCTCACTCTCTCACGAAATTTTCAACTCCTCTAAGAGAGGTAGGTCTCTGAACTCGCTAGCATTTCTCGCCTAGCCACTGTAAGCTTCGCAAAGCAGCTACGTCCCCTGATTTCACCCTGGAGAAACACATACGGAAAGGACAGGCTTCACGGATCGACACCGATTGTGAGCCATCCGCTCCGCTGCTTTGCGGAGCCAACAGTGACACAGCTCGAAATGAACCGCTCGTTCAGAGACCTACCTCCCCTAACGGATACCCCAAAATTTCGTAACGTTACTTCGAAAAGATATCCCAGTGAGTTGATAGAGATGGCAAAATTTGAAGCTCCCCGAGAGCCAAGTTGCGGGGAATCTTCAACTCGCCCTTCGGACTCAAACAGCACAAGCCGCCTCGGAAAGACCCACGGGTGGCATGGGGCGGGGGACCCCCAGGCGCGCGGACAGTGGAGCACGCCTGGGGGAAGCCCCATGACAGGACCCGTGGGTCTTTCCGAGGACGCTTGTTTTTCTGAGGAGTAATCGATACAGTAAGGGCCTATGCCTAAAAAGATCCTAATTGAATCCAACCCCATCCAAACACGGGTGGCTATCATCGACAACAACGTCCTTGAAGAGTTTCACTATGAATCCAAGAAAGACCGGCGCGTTGTTGGGAACGTCTACAAAGGGAAAGTGGTTCGAGTTCTCCCAGGAATGCAGGCCGCCTTCGTCGAAATTGGCTTGGAGCGAACCGCCTTCCTTTATGTCTCGGACGTCGTCGAAGACTTAAAAAGCCTTGAAGAGATCTCCGGAGAAGAGCCCGAAGAGGATGAGGATTTTCGTAGATATTCTAGGGGACGCCGCTCGGATCAGATCCAAGACCTTTTGAAAGAGGGACAAGAGGTTATCGTTCAGATCTCGAAGGAACCGCTGGGCACCAAAGGGGCGCGCCTCACCTCCCACATCTCTCTTCCGGGACGATACCTTGTTCTAATGCCCACACTCGACCTAACAGGGGTCTCCAAAAAAATTGAGAATGATCGGGAAAGACGAAGGCTTAAACGTTTTATCGACTCCATCCGCCCTTCTCGCGGAGGAGTGATCGCTCGAACCGCGAGTTGCGGCGCTCGAGAGGAGGATCTCAAGGCCGATTTGGATTATCTCCTCGCTCTCTGGTCCGAGATTCAAAAGAAGCGAGAAACAACCCCTATCCCCGCGCTGTTGTATGAAGAACCCCATCTGTCGATTCGGACGGTTCGAGATCTTTTAACCCCCGACGTTCGTCGGATTATTGTGGACTGGAAACTGGGATACGAGGAAATTCTTAAATTCGTTGAAAAGTTCTTGCCACGACAAAAAGGGATCATTGAATACTTTGATCGTCCGGAGCCGATTTTTGATTACTATGGAGTTGAAAACAAGATCCGCGAGGGCTTGAGCAAAAAGGTTTGGCTGAAATCAGGAGGCTATCTCATTATTGAAGAAACGGAGGCTCTCACGGTGATCGACGTAAACACCGGAAAATTTGTCGGAAAGAAAAATTTGGAAGACACCATCCTCAAGACCAATCTTGAAGCGGCTGAAGAAGTGGTTCACCAATTGATTCTGCGCAATATTGGAGGAATTATCATCATTGACTTCATCGACATGAATCGAGAGAGCGACCGACAAAAGGTCTTCCGCTCCATGAGGGAGGCCTTGCGAAAAGATCGCGCTCAAACGAATGTCTTTAAAATCTCGGAACTGGGGCTCATCGAGATGACCCGACGCCGGGTTGCGGAAAGCCTCACCAGGTCACTCACCCAACCCTGTGCCACCTGTGAGGGACGGGGCTGGATTGAGAATGAGGAGTCGATCTGTTCTGAGGTTTATCGCGAGATCAAACGGAAATCGCTAGAATTGAAGAAGGGAAAGGTGACGGTCTACCTCCATCCCCAACTCAGCGCGATGCTAAGGAACGGAGACGCCATCCTCATCAAAGAGGCTGAGAAAGAGCTCAACCGAAAGATTCTCATTAAAGAGGATCCTCAACTCCCTCTCGAAAAAATCCGCATTCAGTGACGTAAACGATAGAGATAAGGAGCCAATGCCTTGGCGAAATAGGTGATCAGGATGTCAGCCCCTGCACGGTGAATTGCCGTTAGAGTCTCCAGAGCCAATGCTCTCTCCTCATCTTTATTTTTAGCAGAGGATTTAATCATGGCATACTCGCCACTCACCTGATAAGCAACAATCGGAGCCTCAAAACGCTGCCGAGCTAGGGCAATAATATCCAGATAAGGGAGCGCGGGTTTAATCATCAGCAAATCGGCCCCCTCCTCCAAATCCAGCTCCATCTCTTTCAAAGCCTCTCTTGAATTGGCAGGATCCATCTGATACGTTCGCCGATCGCCTCGCTCCGGAGCGGAGCGAACCGCTTCTCGAAAAGGGCCATAGAAGCTCGAACAAAACTTCGCGGCATAGGAAAGGATCGCAACATCGGTAAAACCCTCTTGATCCAGTCCCTCTCGAATCGCCGCCACTCGCCCGTCCATCATATCGGAAGGAGCCACGATGTGAGCTCCCGCCTTTGCGTGTGAAACTGCAATGCGAGACAAAAGTTCTAAAGAACGATCATTGTCTACACGAATTTCTTTGCTAGAGGAATCGACCCAACCGCAGTGACCCTGGCTCGTGTACTCACAGAGACAAACATCGGTAATGACAAGAAGATCGGGAACGGCTTTCCGAATGGCCCGAACCGCCTCTTGAACAATCCCCTCGTCGTCGTAGGCCTCCGAGCCCGCTTCATCTTTCGTTTTGGGAATTCCAAAAAGAAGAATTGCGGGAATCCCCAATGCATAAACGGCCTTAGCCTCTTTAGCAATCGGATCGACAGAATATCGAAATTGCCCGGGTAGCGAAGAGATCGCTTGCCTCCCTTTTGGCTTCGACTGAACAAACAAAGGGTAGACGAGCTGATCCGCCGTTAAACGCGTCTGCCGCACCCAGCGACGAATCGTTGTGTTTCTGCGAAGACGCCTCATCCGAGTTTTTGGGAATGCCATCTTTAAATCCTCTGAAATAACTTCTCCGCCCAGCTTGTCTGCTTTTCCTCTAACGTCACAATCAGATTCACCACATCCCCCGCATGGTTCCGAACCATCCCCAGATCCACATTCACTGTGACCGGGGTCACCTTTTCTTCTTTATTGCGAATCGACATCGTTATCTCGTGATTATCAAATTTCTCCTTCTTATCCAAACTTTCCCTTAGGAGATCTTTCAATTCATCGGGAAGCGGGGCTGAATCGACCTCGTTCCCGATGACCTCCTCCGACTCCAAGCCAAGGACAGTGAAGAGCTGCGAGTTCATATAAACAATCTGATTCTCAATGTTCACCACAACGACGCCGATATCAACCATGTTGGCCAAGGTGTCGAATCTGCGACGTTCAAAAGCGATCTTCTTCACTTTCATGTCATCGAACTCGCGAATTCGAGAGATCAAACGATCGATCTCATGCCCAACCTGAGCGAGTTCATCCCCCCCCTTCATATTGAGGGAGGCCTCAAAATTGCAGTCTTGAACCTCTCGCAACGTTGAAACAAAACGGCGCATAGGCAAAACGACGCGGCTGGGGAAATAGAAGGCGATAAAAATTCCGCCAAAGAAAGTGAGGAACAAAACAAGCCCCATGTTTCTCTGCGTTTGCAGCTGAAGTTTTTGGAGATTTTGCTGGCTTGAAGCGAGTGAAACCGATTTCCCCTTCTGAATCTCTTGGATCAACTGATCTAAAGCATTCTTCCACCGTTCTTGTTCCGCCACATCCTCAGGATGAGCCAGGAACGCCTGAGTATAGCGGTCTAGTTGCTGGTACTGGGTTTGAAGCTCCTCTCCTGTTTGAGCCCGTTCCAGGTCGTTCGAGAAAATAGATTCAAGCGATTTATGGATTCGATGCAAGTAATAAAACGAAAATAATCCAATGAGGGCCACCAAAAGGATGGCAATAAAATAACTCATCTGAATGCGTCGTTGAATAGAGAGCTGCATAGGATTAATCCTCCCTCAGAAACTGATCGATCTTCTCATCCTCGCCAATCACCACCAGGATGTCATCTTCACCCATCTGATCCGTTGGATTGGGAGGGGTCATCGTTTTGATCCGATAATGACTCTTCCCTTCTTCATTGATCTCGGGGATTCTCTTCTGAATGGCAGCGACCGTGAGACCGTAATCTTCTCGGACCCTCGATTCCACCAACGTTTTCCCCATGAATTTTTCTGGAACCCGCATCTCCACTAACGTGTACCCGCCTGGAAAACTGATCCGCTGTAAAACATCGGGAGCAACCAGCCAGTGCGCAACCTGTTCTCCCATCTGCTCCTCAATTCGAATGATCTGGCTAGCTCCCATCTCTTTTAAGATCTGTTCATGAATCTGCGAGACGGCGCGAGCCACGATCTTACTAACCCCCAAACGTCTCAACACCACGGTACTCATGACACTCATCTCCAGATCCTCACCAATGGCCACCACAGCAACATCAACATCTGAAATTCCGATGGCCCGCATCGCGCGTTCATCCGTGCAATCGGCAACGACGGCCTGAGCTACTCGGTCCTTGACCTCTTCCACATTGTGTTCCCGTGTGTCCACCGCAATGACCTCGGCCCCCAAACGGGCCACCGTCGTCGCTAATTTGGTCCCAAAACGCCCCACCCCAATAATCGCAATTTGCATACTTCTCCTCCGTGGTTGAAAATTATGAGGCAGATCCTTTTCGCTCAAAGGATCTGCTTCATAATTTTTATCCCACCATCACCTTTCCATAAGGGTATCGATAATGAGCCACCGAAAGCTGCTGCCCCACAATAAAAGCCAACGTCAGCGGCCCAATCCTCCCTATAAACATTAACACCGAAACTAAAATTTTACCAACATCGCTCAGATACGGAGTCAGTCCCAAAGAAAGCCCCACCGTTCCAAAGGCGGACATGGCCTCAAATAAAACGGTCATCAACGGATAAGAGACCTCCGTCATTAACAAGAAAAGAACCCCAAGGGTCACCACTCCGAAACCGGACATTAGGATCGCAATCGATTTATTAATAATATTAACAGGGACCCGACGACCAAAACACTCTACATCTTCACGCCCTCGAAGCATGGCAAGGAAAGCCAACATCAAAACACCAAAGGTGGTTGTCTTAATTCCTCCTCCGGTGGAGCCGGGAGAGGCTCCAATAAACATCAAGACAATCAAAAGAAACTGAGAGCTCTGGGTGAGCGCGTTTAAACTAATCGTGTTAAATCCCGCTGTTCGAGGGGTGACCGATTGAAACCACGCGACTTGAATGCGTGTCGACATATCCAGATTGGCAAAAGCATGGGAAAATTCCACAAAGAAAAGGAAGGTGGCCCCCGCAACCAGCAGGATCAAGGATATCATTAAGGCCAATTTGGTATGGATGCTGATGGCCTTTCTCTTTGCCGGATCGCGAGACCAAAAACGGCTGTGGAGCAGTCCTGCTAACACGGGAAAGCCAACTCCGCCTAAGATGATTAGAGTGGTCATGGTAAAAGTGGTGACCCCATCCGAGCTGAATTGCATCAAACTGTCAGGGAACAGCGCAAAACCGGCATTACAAAAGGCCGAGATGGAATGAAAAACCCCAAAGTAGATCGATTTTCCCCAACTTCCCAGCTCCTCCTTCCAGTTTAACGTAAGGATTAGGGCCCCCACCAACTCGATCGTTAACGTGGTTCGGAGAATTGTGATGAGAAGTTGCTTGAAGTCTTCAACATTGGTCTCCTCTAAAATATCCTGAAGAAGAACACGATTTCGAATGGTGAGTTTCTCCCCCAAGATAACGGCAACGGCGCTCGAAAGGGTCATCATCCCCAATCCTCCGATCTGAATTAAAGCCAAAATGACTCCTTGACCGAAAGGGGTGAAATAGGAATAGGTGTCGTAGATGGAGAGTCCGGTGACACAGGTTGCAGAAGTGACAGTAAATAAAGCGTCGATGAGATCCATTCCTCCAGTTTTGTGAGTCGCAATGGGAAAAACCAACAAAATAGTCCCCATGGAGATGACGGCAAAAAAACTCCCCGCAAGCATCTTTGCGGGGTAACGTCGGAAATCGGCCAGCAAGGTAACAGCCGTTTTAGTGGCCGTAAAAGATCTCCAAGTCCAAAACCCTTGGCGAATCAAAATAAGAGGGACAGAATAGGTCACTTCCGCTGTGAAAATCCAAGGAATCAAGATAATCCAATCGATGAGGTGATCCCGAAAGTAGAGGCTTTTGGGTCGACTCAATACAAACTGAAGAACCATGTCGACGATAAAGATCGTCAAAACCCCTTCTTGAAAAAGCGGAAAGAGAGGCTCTGCCCACTTTGGAAGATCCCCCCCAAAATAAAGAAGGTAGAAAAAGAGGGTTAATACCGAAAGAACGCTCAGAGCGAAATTCAGGATTGTCGAAAAGCGACGTATGATTAAAAGAAGTGTTGACAAACTTTTGCGTCACCCCTTAAAGGAGGCGCCCTTGACTAAGAATCTCCTTTGCCTCCGGAGCGTCAACCGAAATCCCCTTAAACTCCATCGGTGGCTCTTCCACATTAAAGTTCTTTTGATAGAGTTTTTCAATCCGCGCCAGCTCTTCCGAAGTCAGATCCGGGACATCGGAGGCGTGAGCCAACTCGATCAACTGCTCCTCATTATAAATGTTTGGAAGCACAGAAACAACCGTCGGCTGAGCCAGAACAAATTTCAAAGCGGCCTGACCGATCGTTCGTTCCCCGCTCTGGGTTAGAAATTGGAGAGTTTGAAGCTTCTGGAGCCCGTGGGTCAACCACTCTTTGGGGCGATGCCGACGATGATCGTTAGGCGCAAAGGTGGTCTCTAACGAATATTTCCCCTCCAAAATCCCAGAAGAATGCGGGACTCGGACCAAAAAACCGGTATCCGTGGCCCCACCGAGCCGAAAAAGGGATCTTCCCGGCTCTTGCTCGAGCAAATTGTAAATGATCTGAAGGATGGAGACGCTCGGGCGTGCCTTCATCGCTGCAACCGATTCCACCAACCACCCAATGGCAGGCCCCATAGCAGCCCCATAGGAGCGGATTTTCCCTTCTTCCACTAATCGGTCGAGAAGCTCAAATAACTCATCGGACTGAACGTGCTCGAGTTTGGCATTGTGGATCTGGTAGAGATCGATACAATCGGTTTTTAGGCGCTCCAAGCTTTTTTCTAAAGCAAAGCGAATGAATTTCGGGGAAAGGTCCTGGGGGAGTTCGCGTTGGCCACGATTCTCTCCGCCATGGTTGTAGATATCGTAGCCAAATTTGGTGGCGATAACGATCTTGTCTCGTTTGGAACCGAGGGCTTTCGCTAAGATCTCCTCCCCGTAGCCATTTCCATAGGTATCGGCAGTATCAAAAAAGTTGATGCCAAGATCGAAGGCCTTTTGGAGCAACTGAATCCCAAACTTTTCATCGTTGATTCCCCACCACGTTGTTCCAACAGTCCACACCCCAAACCCCACGTCGGAACATCGAATCTCAGTCCCCGGAATCTTCCTAAACCTCATATTTCCCCTCCACGTTTAAAATAATCAACGATCGCTTGGGTTAAGCCACCGATCGTGTATTTCTTTGCGACAATTTCCGATCTTAAACCATACGATCGAGCCGTCTTTTCCGTAATCGGCCCGATACAGGCCACCACCGCCCCATCGGTCCAATTTTTTAACCCCTTTCGCCCAAAATGTCGAGCCAAGGAATGAACGGTCGAAGAACTGGTGAAGGTCAAAACGTCGATCTCTCCGTTTTTAAGCCGGCCTTGGAGATCCCGTGAATCGATCCGAGATGGAACCGTTCGGTAAACATCGACGACATCGACCTTGGCTCCCCTCTTCTGGAGTTCCCGGGGCAAAAGATCTCTGGCGATCTCGGAGCGAGGGATTAAAAAACTTTTCCCTTTAAGATCGAGCGAGCCGAAAGCCTCCAGAATCGACTCCGCCCGATACTCCGAAGGGATTTTTTTCACCTTCAATCCTTGCAACTCTATCTCTTCAGCGGTTCGAGGCCCAATGGCACAAATAGAGGCAGACCTAAATAATTTGGAAAACTCTAGCCCCAATTTCCGCAATCGATCCGCAACGGCTCGAACTCCGTTGACGCTCGTAAAAATAACCCAATCATAATTTGTCGTCTCTTTAACTATGGAATCAAACTTTTTCCAACTCTTGGGAGGTTGAATATCGACCGCAGGAATCTCGATCGACTCTGCGCCCAGGTTCTTCAAACGGTCAACGAATTCCGAGGCCTGCTCTCGCGCTCTTGTTACAAGAATCCGTTTCCCCAAAAGGGGCCTCTCCTCTCGTGATCCAATCTTTCCTCGAAGCGAAACAACCTCTCCCACCACCATCACCGAAGGAGGCCCCACCCGAGCTTTCTTTGCCTCGGCAACGATCTGATTCAGAGGCGCAATCACCGTTCTCTGCTGGGGATAAGTTCCCCACTGAATCAACGCCACCGGCGTTTTAGGATCACATCCTGAGGAGAGGAGACAACCCACATTGCGCTTTAAAGTTTTGACCCCCATGAGAAGGACTAGCGTTTGTCCGGCGCGAGCCATCTCGATCCACGGAAGGATCGACTCCGATTTTTCAGGATCCTCATGCCCTGTGGCAATGGTGACGGCCGAGGCAAACCTTCGATGGGTCACAGGAATCCCCGCATAGGCAGGAACGGCAATCGCTGAGGTCACTCCGGGAATCACTTCACAGAAAATCCCGACCTCCGCAAGGGCCTCCGCCTCTTCCCCCCCACGACCAAAGAGAAAAGGATCTCCCCCTTTAAGTCGCACAACGATTTTTCCCGATTGGGCCAGTTGGATCATCTTTTGAATGATTCGATCCTGCCTCATCGATCGCCCTCCCCCTTCTTTCCCAACATCGATCTTCCTGGCTGTAGAAGGAGCATAAGCGAGCAGCTCCGGATTGGCGAGATGATCATAAAGAACCACATCGGACCGACGGAGCGTTCGAATCCCCTTGAGCGTGATCAATTCGGGATCCCCAGGCCCCGCTCCCACCAAATAGACCTTCCCAATAATCTTGGCTTTAGACACTTTGAAACTCCTTTAGAATTTTTCCAGCTCCTTGTTCCAACATTTGCTCGGACAATCGCAACCCTAATGCTTCGGGATCTGCAATCGATCCTTCGATCGATTCCCTCACCACACGCTGTCCATTGAAACTCCCTACCATCCCCACCATTCTGAGAGTTCCCCCTTGAACCCCAGCATGAAGAGCCATAGGAACATTACAATCTCCCCCTAATTTTTTCAAAGCAGCCCGTTCCGCGCGGATAGCGATCTCTGTCGGTAAATGATTCAACGATAGGACTTTCTCTCGCGTCGAGGGATCTTCCTTGCGACATTCGATGGCCAAGGCTCCCTGTCCCACAGCGGGAATCAGTTGATCTTCTGAAAAATACTCCACGGAACTGAGATCCTTCCCCAATCTTTTAAGCCCAGCCGCCGCGAGAACGATCCCATCCAATTTCTCAGACTGAAGTTTTGCGATGCGAGTGTCGACATTTCCGCGAATCGCTCGAATCTGGATGTCCCCTCTCATCGCAAGAAGCTGAACCCTCCTGCGCAAACTCCCTGTCCCCACCGTCGCTCCCCTTGAAAGATCTTGAAAACGTCCAGGTTGGCCAGCGATAAAGACGTCCCGTGGATCCTCCCGCTCTGGAAAAGCCGCCAAACAAAGCCCCAAAGGGATCTCCGAAGGGAGATCCTTACAACTATGCACTGCTAAATCCACCTTCTCAGCTAAAAGAGCCTCTTCAATCTCTTTTGTAAAAAGTCCTTTTCCTCCAAACTGAGAAAGCTTGGGATGGCTCCATGGATGATCGCCACGAGTTCGAATCGGAACAAGGTCAACAACCGTCCCAGGATATTTCTCCATCAAAGCGGCTCTAATCATCTCCGCTTGACGAAGCGCTAAAGGAGACTCTCGTGTTCCAATGCGAAGTTTCACTTCTTTTCCTCTGTTCCCAAACCAAAAAGTTTCCGCACCGCTTCGATGTAGAGATAACGCTCAGGACCTCGACTGGCTCGCTTGAGCTCATCGAGAGGCTCGTGCAAAATCTTGTTGACGATGGCATGACTCATCCGTTCCGCCTCGGCCATCGGATCCTTAGCTCCATTTTGCAGCGCCGCGGCGCATTTCTGAAGTTCTTGCTCTCGAATCCTTTCCAATTTCTCGTTCAACGAAATGATCGTTGGCACCGCCTCCAACCCTTGGAGCCAGGCCTCAAACCGATCCGCCTCTTCCAAAATCATCTGCTCTCCCAGCTCCGCCTCTTTCATCCGCTCTTTCCTGTTCTCCCGAACCACCCCCTCCAAATCATCAATGTTGTAGAGATAAACATTCTCCAGTTGGTGCACCTCCGGAGCCACATTTCGAGGAACCGCAATATCGATAAAAAACATCGGCCTCCACCGTCTCTCCTTCATCACTCGGTGAATCAGTGGCGCAGAAAAGATGGGCTCAAAAGCCCCCGTAGAGGTAATAACAATATCAGCCTCATGCAAAGCTTTCTCTAATTGATTCCACGGGAGCGGGGTCCCTTGGAATCGCTCGGCCAATTCCACGGCGCGATCCAACGTGCGGTTGACGATATTCAGTTGAGAAACTCCCCGATTTTTAAACTGACGAACGGCGGCCTTGCACATCTCCCCGGCCCCCACCACAAGAACGCTGCAATCCTTCATTCCGCCAAAGATCTTCTCGGCCAGATCGGCCGCCACTGAGCCAATGGAGACCCCCTCTTTTGCGACCCCCGTTTCGGTCCGAACTCGCTTTGCAACGGAAAACGCATGATGGATCAATCGATTTAAGATCACTCCCGTCGCATGAACCGAGGTAGCCGCATGATAGGCCTCCTTCACTTGACCCAGAATTTGGGGCTCTCCCACGACCATCGAGTCCAAACTCGAGGCCACACGAAAGGTGTGACAAACAGCCTCGCGCCCCAAGAGCCGATAAAGATAAGGCGAAAAATCTCCTTGAGAAATTTTCCGGGATCGGGAAAGATATTCTTCTACCCTTAAAGACACCTCCTCCATAGAATCGGTCACGCTATAAAATTCCACACGATTGCAGGTAGAAAGAATCAGCGCCTCACAGACCGAAGGAATGGCGCGAAGCTCTTTTAGGGAATCGCCTAGCTCCTCCACTCGATACGAGAGACGCTCTCTCAAATGGAGAGGAGCGGTTTTATGGTTGAGACCGATAACCACTACATTCATCGTCAATACCTTTAGAAAAAATTGTGGGAGCCGGAACTAAAGAGGAACCCTCCCAAAAAGCTAAAGATTAAAGCCGCAAGCCCCAAGAGAGAGAGGAGTGAGGAGCGACGACCCCGCCATCCCCAAAAAAGGCGACCTTGCAAAACGACCCCGTAGGCAAACCATGTGACAAAGGAGAGGGTTTGTTTAGCTTCCCAACTCCAAAATTTCCCCCAAGCATGCTCGGCCCAGAGCGCTCCAGACAAGATCCCAAGGGTCAAAAGAACGAATCCCACAGCGAGACCTGCATAGCTAAGCTCATCTAAAACCTCGAGTGAAGGAAGTCGCTTGAAAAGGAGCCCCAGGTGTTTCCATTTTACTTGTCGTTCTTGAAGGAGATAAAAAAGGCCGCCGAGGGAGGCCACTAAAAGGAACGCATCGCCACCGATGGAAAAAAGGATGTGCAGCGGAAACCAAAAGATGCGCAGTTCTTGGGGCTCTAAGGTTGCCGACTTCGGCAGATAAAAAGAGATGAGAAGCAAGAGGGAGGCCATTAAACTCACCGAAGCCCCAATCCCAGGGAGCGATTGTCGCGATGACGAAACGAGATAAACCACAACCACCACCCAACTCAAAAGGGAGAGCGATTCCGAGAGATTCGTTACGGGCAAATGCCCCAACTTCTGTGAGGCCGCCACAAGAACCACCAGATGCGCCAGAGCTCCAACGAACAGAACGATCACCCCGCCGCGAGCAAAAAACCGCTCTGGACGAACAAAATAGCCTAGCAATAGAGCTGTGGCTAAAAGATAGCTGAAGAATGTTAACTGCAAGCTTTCAATCATAATTTAAGCTCGATTCCTAAATTTTCGAGAGTGATTTCTTTACCAAACAATTTCCGAAGCAAACGATTCATGGAAATCCCATCCTTTTTTTGTATCCAATGGAGCGCAGAAGAATTCACCAAAGCGCTCAATCGTTCCGACCGGATTTTCCCATCGGCCCCTTCGGGAAGAGGGCGTTTCCGAAGAGTTCCCAGGAGCTGAAGAAAAATCTCATATTCGGGGCCAAACTGATTTTCGAGGTCTTTGCGAATTTTTTTAGAGAGAGCCGGGCTTAAGCCGTTGGTTGAGATTGCAACGGTTAGATTCCCCCGATGAACCATCGATGGAACAACAAAATCACAATTTTTGGGATCGTCCACGGCATTGAGCCAAACCTTTTGAGATCGAGCCTCTTTTAGAATCCTAGCATTCGTTCTGGGATGGTTGGTGGCGGCAAAGGTGAGGCGAGCTCCGCGAAGATCCCCTCGACGATAAAGTCTTTTCTTATATTCGAAACGCTTTCCTCGAGCCCACTCCTTCAAAGTAGGGGTTAAACGAGGGCTGATGACGCGAACCTTAGCCCCTGCCGCCAAAACCTGCCGAACCTTCTGCTCGGCGACCGCCCCCCCTCCAATGACCACGCATGGAAACCCTTTGATATCTAAAAAGATGGGGTAATATCTCCTCGGCATAATAGGGGAAAATTACTGAAAATCAGTAGGTTAGTCAACTTGACAGGGGGTCATAACCTTTAATACGATGACTTTAACTCCGGGCGGTTGGCTCAGTTGGGAGAGCGCTGCCTTCACACGGCAGAGGTCACTGGTTCGATCCCAGTACCGCCCATTTTCTTTCTCACCTTTTCTGACTAAGACCGATATCCCTTCCCTTACCTCAAAAAAATTTTACGAACCAAGCAACATTCGGACCTCTGGAGTCGATAGAGTATATGGAACCATAAAAACACAAAGGAGGCACCAAAATGGTTAGAACGAAAAAACGGATGTTGTTAGGGATGCTCTTGGGGCTAATGGTCGCGGGGCTGGCCAGTAGCTGGGCTGCCGAGGAAGATTCGGGGAAGAAGGCTCGCCAGTTTACCGGAACTGTCCAGGAGGTCACGAGCGGATCGATTGAAGTGGCCAAAAAGAAGGAGAGTCAAACCTTTAGCCTCACAGAAGCCACTCGATATCGAGATGCCGACGGGAAAACGATTGAAAGAGCGGATCTGAAAGTAGAGAGCAAGGTCACCGTTCGTTATCGCGAAGCCGATAACGGAAGCTTGAATGCAATCTCTATTCAACTCAAATAGATCCTGCAAACAAAGGCCCCCTAACGCAGGACAGAAGAGGCTTGGCTAACCCCCGTTAGTGGGTTCATGCCGAGCCTCATTCTTTCCAACAACCCGTTATTGACGCACCGAAACTGATCTGTTAATCTGCCGCCATCCCAATGGAAGAGTATGTCTTCCAACATAAAGGCCTATTTTTTCGCATCTTTACAGATTATGATCTGACATTCGATGAAGCGAAAGAGATCCTCGACCATCTCATCGAAGAGAGGGCCTTTGACGAAACGGGAAGCGAGTTTGAAGAGCTCAAGCTCTACTCAGTCCCTCTAAAAGATCATGTGTACGATGTGGATGTCATGAAATATGAGATCGCAATCTACAAAAAAACGAAAGTGAAATAAGGGCACCTCTAAAAACTATGTTCGCGACGAAAAATCATGATCTGAGCCGAGACAAGGAGGATGAGCAAAAAGCCCGGAAACGTACCTGGAAGGTACGTTGAGGACTTTTTGTGAAATCCGACGCAG
>JACQOV010000024.1 GCA_016202395.1 Deltaproteobacteria bacterium | reverse complement strand
ATTGTGTACACCTCGTTGGTTCTTGCCGCGGGGTTTTGGGTTTTGATTTTTTCTTCTTATGTGCCGGCGCTCAATTTTGGATTTCTATCGGGGGTGGCAGTGTTGGCGGCTTTGATCGGGGATATTGTAATTCTACCGGCCCTTTTGGTGTGGTTCCGGCCAATTCGGAGTTAAACCCTTTTTGACAAGGCTCGCTAGTGTGTCCATATTCCTCTTGAGAGGATTTTTTTATGCGATGGGATAAGCTTACGATTAAAACCCAAGAGGCGGTAGAGGCGGCCCAAAAGCTGGCGGAGCGGTTTCAGAATCCGGAGGTCGAGCCGGAGCACCTTCTTTTGGCCCTTCTGCAAACTCAAGAGGGGCTTGTTCCCGCAGTTCTCAAGAGGGTTGGGGCGAATCTTGAGGGTTTAGCTCAGGCGATGGAATCGGCCCTTCAGAGGCTTCCCAAGGTTTCCGGCATGGAACGGGGAACCGCTCTTTCTCCTCGGCTCAAGCAACTCCTCGATAGTGGCTTCCAACATGCAGAGCGCCTCAACGATGAATTTTTGAGCGCGGAGCATCTGCTCCTTGCTTTAAGCGCGGATCCAGGAACGGCAGGGGAGGCCTTGCGCTCTCAAGGGGCAACTCAAGACGCTATCTACAAAGCCCTTGCCACCGTTCGAGGCTCGGCTCGCGTGACCGACCCCAACCCCGAGGAAAAGTATCAAGCTCTGGAGCGCTACGGGCGAGATTTGACCGATCTCGCTCGAAAAGGGAAGCTCGATCCCGTGATTGGGAGGGATGCGGAGATCCGTCGAGTGATCCAGGTTCTCTCGCGTCGGACCAAAAATAATCCGGTGTTGATCGGAGATGCTGGAGTTGGGAAAACCGCCATTGCTGAAGGTTTAGCGCAACGAATTATCGCAGGGGATGTTCCTGAAAGCCTGAAAGGGAAGCGGATCGTCACTCTCGATTTAGGGGCTCTTGTGGCGGGAACCAAGTTCCGCGGCGAATTTGAGGAACGTCTTAAAGCGGTGCTTCGAGAGATTCAGAGCGCTGAAGGGGAGATCGTTCTTTTTGTGGATGAGCTTCACACGTTGGTGGGGGCCGGGCGCGCTGAAGGATCGATGGATGCCTCTAATCTTCTCAAGCCGGCCTTGGCTCGTGGGGAGCTTCGTTGTGTCGGGGCGACCACGATCGATGAATATCGGAAGCACATCGAAAAAGATTCCGCTTTAGAACGGCGATTTCAGCCGATCACGGTGGCTGAGCCGAGTGTCGAGGACACGATTGCCATCCTTCGCGGTTTGAAGGAACGCTACGAGGTTCATCATGGAGTCCGCATGCTCGACAGCGCCTTGGTTGCAGCGGCCGTCCTTTCCAACCGTTACATTACGGATCGTTTTCTCCCGGACAAGG
Organism: Deltaproteobacteria bacterium; assembly: GCA_016202395.1. GTDB lineage: Bacteria > JACQOV01 > JACQOV01 > JACQOV01 > JACQOV01 > JACQOV01. The sequence goes on along the minus strand of JACQOV010000024.1, from coordinate 4,131 downwards.
CGATCGATTTGATCGACGAGGCAGGATCCAAACTTCGAATGGAGATCGATTCGCTCCCAGTGGAGATCGATGAAATCGAACGAAAGGCGCGGCAGCTCGAGATTGAACGGCAGGCTCTTAAAAAAGAGAAAGATAAGGATTCTCGTGAACGGTTGGCGAAGATTGAAAAAGAGATGGCGGAGCTTCAAGAGAAGTCTCAAACTCTAAAGACGCAGTGGCAGCAAGAGAAAGAGGCGATCCAGAAGATTCGATCTCTTAAAGAAAAGATCGAGCAGGCCAAGGCTCAGGAACAAACAGCGGAACGGAGTGGTGATCTCGCGAAAGCCTCCGAGTTTCGATACGGTGTGTTGATCGGGCTTGAGAAGGAGCTCAAAAAGCAGAACGACGCTTTAGTGGAGATGCAAAAGGGGCATCGGATGTTGAAAGAGGAGGTGGATGAAGAGGATGTTGCGCAGGTCGTTGCGCGATGGACCGGGATTCCTGTCACGCGTCTGATGGAGGAAGAGGTTGAAAAACTGATCCAGATGGAAAAACGACTCGGCGCGCGTGTGGTGGGACAAGAAGAGGCCCTCCGCGTGGTTTCAAACGCGGTGCGGCGGGCTCGCTCGGGGCTCTCCGATCCCAATCGTCCGATCGGTTCTTTCCTTTTTCTGGGTCCCACCGGTGTGGGGAAAACGGAGACGGCTCGGGCCTTGGCGGAGTTCCTTTTCGATGACGAGCAGGCGATCGCTCGCTTCGATATGTCGGAATACATGGAAAAACATTCGGTCGCGCGACTCCTTGGCGCTCCCCCCGGTTATGTTGGTTACGAAGAAGGGGGACAATTGACGGAGGCGATTCGGCGGCGGCCTTACAGCGTTCTCTTGTTTGATGAGGTGGAAAAAGCGCATCCGGAGGTTTTTAATATACTTCTGCAAGTTCTCGACGATGGAAGGCTTACCGACGGTCAAGGGCGTTTAGTTGATTTTCGAAATACCGTGGTGATTATGACCTCCAACATCGGAAGCCAATACCTCACGGACTTGGACGAGAAGAAGTATGAAACGATCCGCTCTCGAGTGATGGAGGCTTTGCGGACCTCTTTCCGCCCAGAGTTTCTCAACCGGATTGATGAGACCGTCATCTATCACCCCCTTGCAAAGGAGCATCTGCGCAGCATCGTAGAGATTCAGTTGGGGCGACTTTGCAAAAGGCTTGCCGAGCGTCGGCTCGCCTTGGAGCTCACCCCAGGCGCAAAAGATCGGCTCGCGGAAGAAGGCTACGATCCTGTTTACGGAGCTCGGCCTTTGAAACGGGCAATCCAACGTCGTATCCAAGACCCGCTGGCGTTAAAGATTCTCGAAGGGGAGTTTCACGAGGGGAACTCGATCCGGGTCGATGTCGACTCCAAAGGGGAGTTCACGTTTTCTGAACGAACGACCCAAGCCAAAAAGCGAGTTTAAAAAAATGTCATTCCCGCGGAAGCGGGAATCCAGAACGTCATCCCCCTGAAAAGGGGGATCCAGCAATTTTATTATGTCCAAACAGCCAGCAGTTTACATCTTGGCCAGCAAGCGGAACGGCACCCTTTACATTGGGGTAACAAGCGATCTCCCCAAACGTGTTTGGGAACACAGAAACGATGAGGTTGAGGGTTTCACGAAGAGATACGGAGTTCATCGTTTAGTTTACTACGAGTTGCATGAGGATATGGAGTCGGCTATTCGTAGGGAAAAACAGGTAAAGAAATGGAATAGGGCCTGGAAGTTGAAATGGATCGAGGAGCAGAACCCTGAGTGGAGAGACTTGTGGGAGGAGATTCTTTGAAACAGGGGTTTTTGAAGAGTTCAGAAGAGGGGCTGGATCCCCGCTTTCGCGGGGATGACGGTGGACGCGGGGATGACGTATTTGTTGTCATTCCCGCGGAAGCGGGAATCCAGTGTCCACTAAGATTCGGTTTCGCGGTAGAGCGAGGCCTGATTCCCGCCTCTCTTCTTTGCCTGTTCCAACGCTTTGGAGGCCCATTGGAGCAATTGACGCCCCTCGGAGGCAGGATTGTTAGGATAGGCGGCGATCCCAAAACTGACCGAGGTTTTTGAAGATTCCCCTGCGGTTTGCTTTCGGATCCTTTCCGTAAAACTCAAAGCGTTGACTCTTTCGGTGTGTGGCATCAAGATCAAGAGCTTCGAATCCTCGATCTCAAAAAGATAATCGGTTTCTCGAATCGTTTTTTGGAAAAAATTTAAGCATTCCTCCAAATGAAATGGAGAGATTTTCTTGGCATCCGAACGGGTGACTAAACAGGCGAGAGGGAGTTGATACCTTTTGGCTCTTTGTAACTCGTAGGCCAAAACGGAATCTAGAAGATATTCATTGGCTAACCCCGTTTCAGGATCTTTAAGATTTCCCATCTTTTGGCGCGCTTCTTCAATCTTTTTTTGGAGCGACAAAATTCGGAACCCCGTTTGGATCCTGTTTTGGAGCTCTTGGGTGGAGCAGGGCCAGCGAAGGTATTCATCAAAAGGGGAATTTTGGGGGATCTTCACGGTTTTCTTCCCTTGTGCTACAACGATCCAGAAACTGGGTTCTAAGGATTGGCGGATCTTCCCGATCTTTTTTGCCTCCTTTTTCCAGAGGGAGCTATCGCAAAAGAGGATCGGTTGACTCGGAACCAAAGTTTCCGGCAGGGTCGCAAGCTCTGGGATCACTTGAACGGTGTAGCCGGCCTGGGTCAAGGCCAAGGAGAGCGATTTTGGGAGATCGATCAATGCCAAAACTTTGGGTTTTGTCATGGGCGATAGTATAAGAGAATCGTAATTTGAAGGCAAGGTAAAAAAATGGAAGCAATCAAACTGCTGGCCCCTGCGAAAGTGAATCTCATCCTTCAAGTGCTTCGAAAACGGTCGGATGGCTACCATGAGATCTTGAGCTTAATGCAACGGCTTTCATGGGGGGATGAGGTTCTTCTTCGCAAGAGGGTGAAGGGGGTTCTCTTGAAGGTGGCGCCGTCGGTGGTCCCTTCCAACCGTGAGAATCTGGCTTACCGCGCGGCAGAGTATTTTTTTGAGCGCTTTAAAATCGATGGAGGAGTTGAGATCGAGCTTCAAAAGAGGATCCCCGTCGGAGCAGGATTGGGGGGAGGAAGCAGCGATGCGGCAGCGGTGTTGCGGGGGCTCGCCTCTTTGTGGGGGATTCCACTCGATCTTTCCCCCCAAAAGATCGCGCGAGAGTTGGGGGCCGATCTCCCTTTTTTTCTAGGGGGTTCTCCTGCTATCGCTCGAGGGATTGGAGAGGAGCTAGAGCCCATCGACAAATTTCCCAGTCTTTGGTATCTTTTAGCCTTTTCTAAGATATTTGTTTCAACGGCGCAGGCCTACGGGGCTCTTCGGTTGACAAAAGAAAGAGAGCCAGTCACCCTGCCCCAAATTTACCACGGGATGAGCGACTTAAAATCTTATATTATTAATGATTTTGAGCCTTGGGTGACGGAGCAGTGGCCGGAGTTGAAAGAAATGAAAGAGCAATTGCGGCATTGTGGAGCTGAGATTGCTGGAATGTCCGGATCTGGATCCACGTTTTTTGGGCTTTTCTCTTCGGAGGAGACGGCTAAAAAGGCGCAAGAGGCTCTATCGAAAGAGGGGATTAGAGACACGATCGTTGCTCAAGGGGAGATATCCCCCTCACCCTTACTCCCTCTCCCCAAAGGGGAGAGGGTTGGGGTGAGGGGAAGTATATGAATTTTGGGGCGTCGCCAAGCTGGTAAGGCAGCGGCCTTTGGAGCCGCCATTCGGAGGTTCGAATCCTCCCGCCCCAGCATTTTGAGCCTCAAGTTTGAATTAAGGTTCGTGTCCCCTGAATTTCTATATGTTATTTATGCAACACAAATAACATAGATATGTTATTTATGTTATACCAAGGGGGGTGCCACGCTTGTTGGTTAAACGATCCTTTCGGAACTATGCAAACTTTTCTGAATTAAGGTTCGTGTCCCCTGAATTTATAGTATACAAGAGTAGAATTAGAAAGCAATGAGGAAAACTATATATTCTGAAAAAGTCGATTTAATCATGAAAGCTCGCGAAGCGATGCTTTCTGCTGTTCAAATTTACAATAATCCCCTTATTTTATTCAAAACCGAGAGCTATATAGTGT
>JACQOV010000019.1 GCA_016202395.1 Deltaproteobacteria bacterium | reverse complement strand
GCCAGTGAAATTTGCAGCCGGAGCATTACTCCGACAGGCTCCTGAGGGAGGGTGATGTTGCAGGATCCGGTCATCCAACAGATTGAGCAACAGATTGAGCAAAAGATCGAGGAACTGGTAACTCCTGTGGCGGTGAGTCAGGGGTTGGAACTTGTCGCTATAGAGTATCGGCGGGAGCCAGTGGGTTGGGTGCTGCGATTCTATATCGATGCTCTTGGTGGGGTGACGGTGGGGGATTGCAGTCGTTTTAGCGAGGAGGTGAGCACCCTTTTGGATGTCGAGGAGGTCCTCCCTCATCGGTATCACCTGGAGGTTTCTTCACCCGGTTTAGAGCGTCCATTGAAAAAGAGGGGGGATTTTGATAGACACAAGGGTTCGCTCGTGCGCGTGAAGACAAGAGAATCTATTGGGGGGGCGCGCAATTTTAAAGGAGAACTTCTTTTAGTGGAAGATTTTGGGATTAAGATTCAAGTGGAAGGGAGAGGAGATACGAGGATCCCGTGGAAATCGATCGTTAAAGCTCATCGATTGGAGTCATAGGAGTTTGAGGCATGTTTATTGATTTGAATCGAGTGATAGAACAGGTTGGAAAAGACAAAGGGATCGACAAAGCGGTCCTGATCGATGCCATTGAGTCGGCAATGCTGAGCGCTGCCAAGAAGAAATTTGGCATCGAGAAGGAGATCGAGGCTCGATTTAATGAAGAGGTGGGTGAAGTGGAGCTTTTTGAGTTTAAGACTGTTGCGGAAAAGGTTGAAGATCCGAGTTCTCAGATCTCGTTTCAAGAGGCGTCCAAACTGGATCCCGAGTGCCAGTTGGGGGATAGCTTGGGCGTCAAAATGGATATCTCAGGCTTTGGCCGAATCTCAGCTCAGATGGCCAAACAGGTCATCATCCAAAAGGTTCGAGATGCCGAACGTGAAGTGATCTACAATGAATTTACTCAGCGCCAAGGGGAGATTGTGAACGGCATTGTGAGACGCTTCGAGCGGGGCAATCTTGTGGTGGACTTGGGCAGGACCGAGGCCATTCTTCCGCCTCGGGAGCAGATTCCCGGTGAGCGATTCCGAGTGGGAGATCGTGTCCGGGCCTATGTGCTTGAGATCGAGAAGGCCACTCGGGGACCTCAGATTATTCTTTCACGGTCGAGCTCGGATTTTTTGAAGAAACTCTTCGAAGTGGAGGTTCCTGAAATCTACGAGAAGATTGTGGAGATTAAAGTTGCGGCAAGGGAACCGGGAGGGCGCGCCAAGATTGCTGTGGCTTCCAGTGATTCTGATGTGGATCCCGTGGGGGCTTGTGTTGGGGTCAAGGGATCTCGCGTGCAAAGTGTTGTGCAGGAATTGCGTGGGGAGAAGATTGATATCGTCCCATGGTCTTCCGATCCCGCCAAGCTTGTTTGTAACGCTTTGGCCCCTGCCGAGGTAGCGGAGGTGGTTATGGATGAGGCGAGCAAATCGATGGAGGTCATTGTCCCCGATGAACAGCTCTCATTAGCGATAGGTCGCAAGGGCCAAAACGTTCGGCTCGCGGTTCAACTCACAGGATGGAATATTGACATCCAAAGTGAATCTAAAGTCAAGGAGCAAGTGGATAAGGCCAAAACGGATTTTTGTCAAATTGAAGAGGTGGACGATAAATTCGCGGGGCTTCTCTTCAGCCAAGGGTACCATTCTTTAGGAGATCTTTCGAAAGCGAAGGTGGAGGATCTTCGTATCCTGCCAGGTGTGGGATTGGAAAAAGCGCAACGGATTGTAGAAGGGGCTGCGAAGCTTCTGGCTATCCAAACGACGCAGACTCCAGAGGTGTGCGTGGAATCATCCGTTTCGGAATCTTCTTCCAAGAGTTCCAGCGATGTTTGATAAGAAGGATATTTTAAAAGATGATGAAAGTTTTCGAACTGGCCAAAAAACTGGGAATCGAAGCCAAAGAGCTCATCGACAAACTCAAGGAGATGGGCATTGAGGTTCGAACCCATGCGAGCAATCTTTCCGAAGAAGATATTAAGAAGATTCAGAGTTTTTTCGGAGCCGAAGGGAAGGCTCCTGTCGTCGAGAAACGGATAAAATCCACTGTTATCCGCCGTCGAGCGGGCAGCGTTCCTCCTCCAGAGCCTCTAGAGACGCCCAAAGAGGAACTCCAGTCCAAGCCTTCTGAAGAGATTGCCCCCTCCGTCCCTGTCCATTTGGAGCCCGTTCCTTCAAAGTCCAGTCCTTTAGAACCGGTGGCCCCTCCAACAGCCTTGTCTCCAGCGAAGTCCGAGCCTTCCAGTGAGGGAATATCTCCCAAAAAAGAGGTTTCAGTGACCCCCGGAGTCAAAACAGCGAAGGTGTTGGATCAACGGATCCAGCTCGATCTGGATGAGGAGGCGAAGAGGAAGGCTCGCAAAAAGAAGCTAGGCGGTTTGGTAGAAGAGGATGAAAAGAAACTTCGACGACGAGTTTTGGCTCGAACGGGGGGGGATCTCTTTGGAGATCTTACAGATACCACTGAGCGTTTGATTGGAACTTCTCGAAAGAAAAGAAGGACACCATTACAACGGGTCGGCAAGAAGACTGATATCACTACTCCTAAAGCGAGCAAGCGGATCATCAAGATGGCTAATTCTGTGGCTGTTGGGGAACTGGCGCATCGAATGGGAATCAAGGGGACGGAGCTCATTCAAAAGTTAGTGAAGATGGGGAGTCTGGTCAGTCTGAACCAGTCCATCGATTTTGATACAGCCTCTTTGGTGGCTCACGAGTTTGGTTTTGAGATGCAGCAAGAGGTCTTTAGAGAGCAAGAAGTTCTTCCCACAACTCCCACCGTGGACTCTGTGGATCTCAAACCTCGTCCTCCGGTGGTTACCGTGATGGGGCATGTGGACCATGGAAAAACTACGTTATTGGATGCCATTCGTGAGACACGAGTCGCTGATAAAGAGGCGGGTGGGATCACGCAACACATTGGGGCCTACGCTGTGGCAACTCCAAAAGGGGATGTCGTTTTTCTCGACACCCCGGGGCATGAAGCTTTCACAGCGATGCGAGCTCGCGGAGCGAAAATCACCGACATTGTTATTCTCGTTGTCGCTGCCGACGACGGAGTGATGCCGCAGACGCGAGAGGCGATCGATCATGCCAAGGCGGCCCATGTTCCAATTATCGTAGCGATCAATAAAATCGATAAACCTGGCGCTGATCCTGAAAAGGTCAAACGAGGTCTTGCAGAGGTAGGGCTTGTTTCAGAGGAGTGGGGGGGAGAGAATATTTTCGTCCCTGTTTCTGCCAAGCAGAGAAAAGGGGTGGATACCTTGCTGGAGATGATCCTTCTTCAAGCAGAGGTTTTGGAACTGAAAGCCAATCCTTCGCAGAGGGCTTTCGGAACCGTCGTTGAGGCGAGGCTCGATAAAGGACGTGGGCCTGTGGTCACAGTGATTGTGCAGCAGGGGACTCTCAAGGTGGGGGATATTGCGGTTTGTGGCGTGACGCAGGGTCGTGTGCGAGCCCTTCAGAATGATCGAGGGGAACGAATTCAACAGGTGGGGCCTTCCTATCCCACCGAGGTTTTGGGGTTAAGCGAACTTCCGAGCGCAGGGGAGACCTTCTCCGTCGTTGCTAATGAGGAGGACGCCCGAGAAGTCATGGAAAATCGTCTCCAACAAAGAAAGGGAGCGATCGAACAAAAAGGGAGCAAAACTACCTTAGAAGATCTCTACAAACGATTGAAAGAGGGGAAAATTAAAGAGCTCCAAGTGGTTTTGAAAGCGGATGTGATGGGATCCGTGGAGGCCATCGAACAGGTCTTGCAGCGTTTGGGGACGGAGCAGGTTCGAATCGATATTATCCATAAGGGGGTCGGAAATGTGACCGAGAATGATGTTCTCCTGGCCTCTGCCTCCGATGCGGTGGTCATCGGTTTTAACGTTCGATCCGATGGGAAGGCCAAAGACACGGCGAAACAGGAAGGGGTTGAGATTAAGCTCTACGAGATCATTTATGAACTGGTGGATGAAGTTCGCAAAGCGATGGAAGGGTTACTTGAGCCGATTGCCCAAGAGGTGCTTTTGGGGCATGCGGAGGTGCGAGAGTTGTTTAAAGTCTCCAAAATGGGGACGATCGCGGGATGTTTCGTCACGGACGGAAAGATTGCCCGCAGCGCTCGGATTCGTGTTCGACGGGGCAAAGAGACGATGTTCGAAGGAAAGATCCGCTCTCTCAAACGATTTAAGGATGATGCTCGAGAGGTTGCCAATGGCTTTGAATGCGGCATTGGGGTTGAGAACTTTGATGACATCCAAGTGGGGGATTTTCTAGAGGCCTTTGCCATTGAAGAGACTGCCGCCAAACTCTCGGCGGCGGTGGAGAATGATGCGAGGCCTGAAGCCCGGAACGAGGGATCTTAGGTGTCCAGACGTGCGGAAAGGGTCGCAGACCTTATTCGGGAAGAGGTCTCGATGCTCCTTTTGCGGGAGATAAGGGATCCGAGGATCCGTTGGGTTACTCTGACGGCTGTGAAGATGAGCCCGGATCTTCGACAGGCGCGCGTTTTCTTCACGGTCATGGGGGCGGAAGAGGAACAACGGCAATCTCTGCAAGGACTGGAGAGCGCTGCTCCTTTTATCTCTCGTCATTTAGGAAAAAATTTGCGTTTGCGCTATCAGCCCGAGGTGATCTTCACCTACGATGAAGTGGAGGAGCAGGCGCATAAGATTGACACCTTGCTCGACCAAATTCGAAAAGAGGAATTGAACTCAATAGAGGAGAAGGATTCTTGAAAGAGGCGATTGAGAGGGCCGCTCGGCTCATTGAAAAAGGAAAAAGGTTTCTGGTGACGACCCATCGCAATCCCGAAGGGGATGCGTTGGGATCAGCTCTCGCGTTGGCCAATGCGTTCCAAGAAGCGGGGAAAGAGGTTGTCGTTTACAATGAAGACGAAGTCCCTTACATGCTTCGGTTCCTTCCGATGTCAGACAAGGTTGTCCATCAGATTCCAGGTTCTAAAAAGTATGACGCCGTCTTTGTTGTCGATTGTGGAGATTTAAAACTCGTCGGAGAAGGGTTTGAGAAATTTCGCCCGGGGCAACTCTTAATCAATGTCGATCATCACATTACCAATCCGGGCTACGGAGAGATCAACATCATCGATCCTAAAGCCAGCGCGAGTGGAGAGGTGGTTTACCATCTTCTGAAAGCGGCCTCCTTCCCGGTGACCTCCGCGGTCGCTTCCTGTATCTACACCGCTATCTACACCGACACCGGCGCTTTTCATTACAGCAATGCCTCCCCGGAGGCAATGGAGATTGCTGCCCAGATGATTCGAGCGGGAGCCTCGCCGGCTCGAATCGCCGAGGAGCTCTACGATTCTCACCCTAAAGGGCGACTGGATCTTCTCGGTCTTGTTCTGCAAACGCTCGAGGTCCGCAGTGCTGGGGAGGTGGCTTCTATTTTTGTCACCCAAGAGATGTTTCGAAAAACAGGGACCTCCAGCGAGCATGTCGAAGGGTTTGTGGGATATCCTCGGTCGATCCGTGGGGTTCAACTTGCTTTTTCTTTAAGGGAATTGGAGACAGGGAAGTGGCGGATCTCTTTTCGATCGAAAGGGAAATACGATGTAGCGAGATTAGCGGCTCAGTTCGAGGGTGGAGGGCATCATAATGCGGCGGGGGGCAATATTCAGGGGATTTTAGAAGAAGTGAAGAAAAAAATTTACGCCGCTATCGATTGGCAGATCAAAGAACAGAGAAAATCATGAAGAGTGGCTTGATCGTTTTGAGCAAACCCAAAGGGCTCACCTCCCACGATTGTGTTGAAGAGATTCGGAAACTTCTCCCCGGTTCCAAAGTGGGGCATGGCGGAACCCTGGACCCTTTGGCTGAAGGGGTCTTGCCGATTTTAGTGAACGAGGCTACGAAACTGACCCCTTTTTTGGCCGATGTCGACAAGGAGTATGTGACAACCTTAATTCTCGGTGTGGAGACCGACACCGATGATGCTCAAGGAAAGATCACCCAAGAGGCCTCTATTGAAGGGATCGATCGCGATAAGATTGAAGAGGCTTTAAAACAGTTTCGTGGAGAGATAGAGCAGGTTCCTCCTCTCTATTCTGCCATTAAATTGCATGGGACTCCGTTGTACAAACGGGCCCGTCGGGGGGAAAAGATTGAGCTTAAACCGCGAAAAGTTCATATCTCCCGATGTGATCTTATCTCTGTAGAGCTTCCGCACGTCACTTTATTTATTCATTGTTCTCGGGGGACCTACATTCGGGCCCTGGCTCGCGATTTGGGACGAGCGCTTCAATGCGGCGCTCATCTGGAGCGGTTGGAGCGGACCCAGTTTGGCCCTTTTACAGTGGGTCAGGCGGTGACGTTGGAGGAACTTAGAAAATCGCGGGGGGAGGTTGAAAAACAGATGATCCCTTTAGCCGACGCATTGTCTGCCTTCCCCAGCATTCAGCTTTCCCAGGAACAGACCTCCGCGGTTCGGCGGGGGAAAACACCGCTCCTGAAAGCTTTTGATCTTTCTCTCAAGCCAGGGAAAGTTAAACTCTTGGGCCCCCAGGGGGAGTTGGTGGCAGTGGCCGAGGCGCTCCATTTTGAGAATGTTCAGAGTCGCATGGTCCGCCTCATCCGCGTGTTCTAACCGTTGCCGCCCCAGTTTCTAGTTTAATCTCTCCACAGATCGAGATTAGCGCCATGCCCCCCTTGGAGTAACGCACCGAAGAGTAACGCATCGAGTCAAATAGCAAACTGTGTTTTGGTTGAACAATTCAAGAATTCGTGGTTAACTGGATTCAGCTCAAATGGACCTCTTTCAAAAATGCTACGATTTTGAAGCTGCCGATATGGGTAGAGCCATTGGTGTTTATCCTTTCTTTAAATCCATGGAGCATTGCTTTGGCCCTCAGGCTATCTATAACGGCAGGCGCGTTATCGTCATCTGTTCGAATGATTATTTAGGTTTAACCAACGATTCTCGCGTTAAACAAGCGGCCAAGCAAGCCACCGATCGATTAGGAACGGGTTGTACAGGATCAAGACTCCTTAATGGAAACACAATTATCCATGATCAACTAGAGAGGGAGTTTGCTGACTTTCTTGGGAAAGAGGATGCATTAGTATTTAGCACCGGCTTTTTAACCAACTATGGGGTAATATCTTGTTTGGCTGAGAAGGGGAGCTTCATTATTTCTGACACGGAGAATCATGGCTCCATTGTTGCAGGTTGCAGAGGTTCTCGAGCTACAACAGTGAAGTATCATCATAACGACATGAGTGATTTAAAGAAGGTTTTAGGTGAGTTGCCTCAGGATTCCGCTAAACTGATTGTAACTGATGGTGTTTTTTCAATGTCAGGGGATATTGTGGATCTGAATGAACTTATTACTATCAAAAAGCAGTTTCCTGGAACGTATCTTTATTTAGATGATGCTCACGGCATTGGGGTGCTTGGAGATCAGGGCAGAGGAACGGCCAACTATTTTGGTTTGACAGAAGGGGTTGATTTAATCATGGCGACTCTTTCAAAATCGTTTGCTTCGATCGGTGGGATTGTCACGGGCCCTCGCAAGATTATAGATTACATCCGCCACCATTCTCAGGGGTTTATACTCTCGGCTGCTATACCTCCTGCTTCTGCCGCTGCCGCGTTAAAAGCCTTAGAGATTATGAAAACGGAGCCTCAAATCTTTGATCGCCTATGGCAAAATACAAGTTATATTCATGATGGATTTAGAAGATTGGGCCTCTCATATATTGAATCAAAGATGCCTATTATTTCTATTTTCGTAGGTGATGAGGGTAAAGCGGTTCAATTAGTGAAGGCTCTCTTTGAGCGAGATGTTTTTGCTACCCCTGTATTGTATCCTGCGGTTCCCTATGGTCAAGCAGTTATTCGCACTTCTTTTACAGCAAGTCATACTACCGAGGATTTGGATAAAGTTTTGAAAGCATTTGGGGAAGTCGCTCCTGAGTTTGGGATTCTGAAGAGCCAGACCGAAGTTCCGAAAAAATTTGTTCACAGAGCCCGCGCCTGGAATTTTGATGCTCTCTTTAATTCTAAGGAGGTATAAGCACTCATGGTGGACATTGTTCCTGTCACCACTCGGTCTCTCAGGAGCACTTTTATCAAACTCCCTTGGAAGATCTACAAAGATGATCCTTGTTGGGTTCCTCCTCTCATCTGGGAACGGAAGAGGTCTTTAAATCCCAAGAAAAACCCCTTTTTTAAATACAATAGCGCAGAGTTATTTTTGGCTTTTAAGAATGGGGAGCCAGTGGGTCGAATTTCGGCCCAGGTTATTCCACGTCATAACAAAATTTACAAAGATAAGACAGGTTTTTTTGGTTTCTTTGAATCGATTGATGATATGGAAGTCTCCAACGCTCTATTTGAAACATCTAGCAATTGGTTAAGAAAACAGGGGTGTGACAAAATATTAGGGCCCATGAGTTTTACACTCAAGGATGAGATTGGGATTTTAGTTGAAGGGTTTGGTACACCTCCTTACATCTTAAATGGCCACAACCCCCATTATTATGCAGGATTAATGGAGGCATGCGATTTTAAAAAGGCCAAAGATTGGTATGCTTGGCATTACCGTGTAGGAGATTTGAGCCATGAAGCAATCCAAATCGCCGAGGAAGCTCGCAGATGCCCGGGGGTAGAAATTCGCTCTCTCGACATGAAAAGATATGATGCAGATGTTCGATTACTAGTGGATCTTTTTAATGAAATTTGGGAGAAGCATTGGGGATTCATTCCTTTCTCTGAAGAGGAGGCTATTCATTTTGCGAGGGAGCTCAGATTTTTTGCTGATCCTGAAATGGTATTTTTTGTGTTTATTCATTCAGAACCTGCTGGATTTGCGATGACCCTTCCCAACATTAATGAGTTGTTACGTCATTTCGATGGGAGACTCTTCCCTTTGCATTGGGTGAAGCTATTTCGTGCTGTCACTCAACGTCGGTGGAACAGCGCGAGGGTATTTGCCATGGGTATCAAGCGTGCTTTTAGAGGTAAGAGTTTAGCCAATTTAAGTGTTTTGTTGTACGTTGAGACGAATCTTCGAGGTCTCAAACAGGGGTATAAGGAAGCAGAACCTTCACTTACCTTAGAAGATAATGAAAGCATCAATAGAGGAATCGAACTCATGGGTGGCAAAAAATACAAAACCTACCGTCTTTATGAAAAACCTTTATGAAAGAAATTAGGAGGTGAAAGTGGATCATAAAGCACCAAAGTGGCAAAAAGTTTTAGAGTGGTTGTGGGGTCGACCTTGGGTAGTTGTAACCATTCTAACTGTATCCACATTAATCTTTGGGTATTTCCTTTTGGATGTTCGGATGGATATGCGTGAAGAGGCCATGTTTGATCCCGACGATCCAGAGCTATTGTATTACAAGAATGAATATTTAAAGGATTTCAATATCGTCGAAGCAATAGGGATTGGTGTTGAAGCATCTCAAATTTTCACTCCAGATGTTCTGCGCATGATGGATCGAATGACAGAACGTTTTGAGAAGGTAAAGGGGATGAGTTTTGTGATTAGCTTAACGAATCAAGACGTCCTGGCTGCCTCAGATGAACAAATTGAGATATTTTCTCTAAGGGAAGTGCTCTCAGGTTCAGTTCCTCAAGATTTATCCCAAGTGCGAGAAACTATCCTAAGTACCCCTTTATTTGAAAAAGTGGGGTTGATTTCCAAAGATCTTCAAGCTTCTGCTATTTGGACTTATGCGGATCGTGACTCTTGGGAGCATGGAGATCGAAAACAGATCGTAAAAGGAATTCGCAAGATTGTGGATGAGGAATGTATTTTGGCTGATGTTCACTGTTACATTAGTGGATTGGCGTATACCGAGGTTCTTTTAGAGGAAATCTTCAGAGAGGATTCAACCCGAGCCATTCCGGCAATGCTTTTGCTCATGGTTTTAACGGTGTATTTGCTATTTTCGAGTTGGAGAGTGGTGGGGATCAGCGCACTAACGGTTCTTTTGGGGTCGGTATGGGCTTTAGGCTTTGCGGGTGGAATGGATTATCCGTTGACGGCGATATCTCAAGGGCTTTTTGTGATCTTTCTATTGTACTCCGTTTTAGATCTCACGCATTTAGTGGCTCATTATCGCATTTTGTCACAGAGTCTTTCGAAACAGGAAGCGATCCAGCAAACGATCCGGGAGGTGGGGCCCCCGTGTGTTTTTAATACCCTTACGGCCTTTTGTGGTTTTATTTCTTTAAATGCAGCTAATGTGGAAGTGATTCAGCAATTTGGGATCATATCCGCTTTTGGGATGGTGGTGGTATTGCTCATTACGTTTCTCATATGGGTGTTTGGCTTGCGAGAGGTTGCGAGGTCTTCTAGCTTACAAGATCAAAGTCGAGTGGAGGGTTGGGTAGAGAGGAAGGTGATTCCTGGTGTAGTGGATCTGACACTCCGTCATCCCATTTGGATTTTTAATTTAGCGATTGTTCTTATTACATTGTTTGGTTGGGGGATTACGAGGTTGAAGGCAGATACCCGTTGGGATCAATTGTACAGGAAAAACACGGAATCTATTCAGATGATGCAATTTGGGGAAAAACATTATGGTGGATGGGTACCCGCATGGATGGTTTTGGATACGGGAAGATCTGATGGCTTAAAAGATCCGGAGATCTTAAAAAGCATGGATCAGATTCATCGCTATCTTGATATCCAATCTGAGGTTGGCCATACTTTTTCGATAATAGACCCGATTAAAGGGTTTCATAAAGCCCTCAATGGTAATTCTGGAGAATACGAGCTTCCAAACGATCATCTTGGTCGTCTATTTTCAATTTTGGAGAATTTTGGTCCAGAGCACCTTTTCAATGTTGTTGCTAACCAAGACTTCTCGAAAGGGGTAGTATGGATGTCCTTATGGTTGCTTCCATCTGGGGAAGCGGCTGCGTTTACTAAAAGGATAGAGTCGGATATCCAAAATCAAGTGGGTGATTTAATGAAGGTGAAAGTAACGGGGACCTATACACTTCAGCACCACCTTGTGCATTTGTTGTTTTCCAGTCAGATAAAAAGTTTTAGTGTGGCTCTTGTTGTGATTTCGATTGTGATGATTTTTGTGATGAGATCTCTTTCTCTAGGGGTATTGGCTCTGTTCCCAAACCTCTTCCCAATTGTAGCGACGCTAGGGCTAATGGGTTGGCTTAACGTGAACTTAGATGTTGGCTCAGCGATGGTGGCGAGCATTTTATTCGGGATCGTAGTGGATGATACCGTGCATTATCTTTTTCGATTTAAAAGAGAGTTACAAGAAGGGAAAGATTATGAGGAGGCGATACGAAATACTTTTAGGCTTGTGGGAAAGCCGATTATTTTTACCGCAATCGTATTAGCCATTGGTTTTTCGATGCTTGGTCTTTCAGAATATTTACCAGCGGCCCGATTTGGGTTGTTGTCCAGCTTTGCGATTTTGGTGGCTTTGCTCGGAGATCTGTTCTTGTTGCCGGCGTTGCTGATCCTTTTCAGACCGATTGTCGCTAAACGGAATAAGAGAGAAAGTGTCTCGCAAATTAAATCCTTGCCCCCCGAGGAAGAGATTGTTTCGTAACCTGTCTTCAACAAGGGAGGTAGGAGATAAAGGGAAGTGGCATGGACATTATTCCAGTTGCAATAACGAAGGAGGGAAGAGGCCCTTATCTCTTCTTTAGGGCTGTTGTTGTCCTTATACTCTTTCTTCTTATCCTTAATTTCTCCCTGCTTAAAGTAATCCAGCTTCCTTTGGGCCCCGTCTCGATCCTCTTTCTATCTCAGTTTTTTCTGACAGGCCTCTATTTCGCTGTAGGCCAGAAGGAGAGATTTGCAACCCTCTCCCTTTACCTTGCACTCACCCTCGACGCTCTATTTGCCAGCGCTTTAATCCACTACTTGGAGCTTGTCGAATACTCCCCTTTCTTAATTTTATACGCCTTGATTATCCTCTATGCGGGATTGGTTCTTCAAAAGGGAGGAGGAATCTGGATTGCAGCGGTATCGGTGGCGGGGTATTTGGGAGTGTGGTATTACAACTCGTGGGATCCTAGCAGTGGGTTGGAAAAGAACGGCGTGATGCAGCTCTTTACCACGAGTGGACTGATGCTCCTGGTGGGATATGCCTCGGGGACTTTGGGAGCGAAGCTCCGCGAGAAATCAGAAGCTTTGTCAAAGGCTTTAACGGAACTGGATCTTTATAGCAGAAATTTAGAGTATAAAAATACCGAGCTAGAGAGTCAGAAACAGCAAATCCAGGAGATGTATTCCACGATCAGTTCTCAACTCAATGAATTAACTCGGAAGAATCAGGAATTGAGTCAAGCCCATCTCGGGTTGAAAGAGGCTCAAACCCAGCTCAAAGACTACGCCAAGAACCTTGAAAACAAAGTCGAGGAGCAAACGCGGATGCTCATTCAGAGTGAGAAGATGGCCTCTGTGGGAAATTTGGTGGCTGGAGTGAGTCATGAAATGGGCTCTCCTCTGAATGTAATCAGTTTTCTGGTGTATCGTTTAAAGGGTGTTCAAGATCAGTTGAGGGATTTGAGTCAAAGAGGGGAGTCTTCCACTCCCCAGGAGTTAGAGGAGATCAAGGAGATCACGATGGAATTAGAGAGCAGTTTTGATGCGATGTACTCGGTGATTCAGGGGCTGAAGGAGTTTGCCCATAAAGGGAGCGGGAAGAGAGAGCGCGTGGATCTTCATCGGAGTTTGGATACAGTGTATCGGATGGTGCAGCCGCAGTACAAAGGGAAGGTGGAGGTGGTGAAGGATTATGGAGAGGTGCCGGAGGTTTGGGGGATTTTAGCGGAACTCAACCAAGCGTTCATCAATTTCCTTTCCAACGCCTGCCAGTCGATTCCGGATGGGAAGGGGGGAAGGGTGGTGATTCGGACTTGGGTCGATGGGGAGTGGGTGAAGGTGTCGATTCAAGATAATGGTTCTGGCATTCCGCAAGAGGACCTCTCTCGGATCTTTGACCCGTATTTTACAACGAAGCCGATGGGGAAAGGTTTGGGGTTGGGCCTCGCGATTACGTTTCAGGTGATTCAAAGGCATCAAGGGAGGATTGAGGTCAAGAGTGAAGTCCATCGGGGCACAGAATTTGTTGTGAGTTTGCCAGCAGCGAAGGAGGGGGAAGATGACGATACGCGCCGAGGAGATTTTATGGAGTGAAAAAGGGGCTTTCTTAACCATGAAGAGGTTGAGATACATCGGTAACAGTGGGAGTATTGATGGGAAGATGGGGTAGAGGGAGGTATAGTGGGGCTATGATGAGCCTCACCTATGTCATGCCTGCAAAGGCTGGGAATCTGGTCT
>JACQOV010000015.1 GCA_016202395.1 Deltaproteobacteria bacterium | reverse complement strand
TTGAATTTAAAATAATTTTTTGAACAATCCCAGAAAAGACGCTTTCAGAAACTTTATAAATGTGAGCTATTATGGCACTAATACGCAAAATTTGCCTATTTAATATGTTATGAAATCCACTTTTTTAGCATTTTTTGCACAAAAATTGCTGCCGTCGAACCGTCCTCCGGATAAACCGCGATCTCCCACTCCACCTTAAAATCCGATGGCTTAAAATCCGAGGGTTGGATGATTTGGGTCACTCTTTCCACGACTCGCTGTGCCCCCTCTCGAGTGATGTGCCCCAAAAATACCACAAAAACAGACGGGCTATATCGCAACAGTTGGTCGCCTCGCCGCAACGCCTGTTTTTGGATCCGCTCTTCTACTTCTTGAAAGGATTTTTCTATCTCTTTTTCGTCACCAACCTCACACAGCTCCCTAAAATTTTGGATCGAAAAAGCGACAAAGGCTAGGCCTTCTCCTGGAGCCTCTTTGAGAATCCCCTCCATACGAGCATGAAAATCGATCTCCTCCGAATAAATAGGGAGTGTAAAATAAAATCGGGCCCCTTTTCCGACTTGATTCTCCACCCCAATCTGCCCCTCATGAAGCTGAACAATCTCTTTACAAATGGCTAACCCCAATCCTGTCCCTTTGTATCCGCCCCCTCCTTGAGAACGATGGAGCTGAATAAATTTGTTGAAGAGGAACCCTTTTTTCTCCGGTTCAATTCCGGGCCCATCATCGATGACATCGATCTGAACGAAGGGGGCATCCTCTCGCGAGCGCGCCCGCACCCGAACCCTCGATTTTGCAAAACGGAGCGCATTGCTCAACAGATTATTGAGCACCTGAATCACAAGATCGGGATCCGCGTAAACAGAGGGCAACTGTTTAGGAAGATCGGACTGGAGCTCGATCTTTTGATCTCCTCCTCCCACATGAAATCCACGCAGAACCTCCTCAATCAAATCTCTCAAATTCACATTCGAGCGACGCAGGTTCGCCCTGCCGGATTCGAGCCGCGAAAGATCCAATAAATCATTAATAATCCTTTCCAAACGATCGATGTTCCGATAAGCCGTCTCCGCAACATGGATCTGCTTAGAGGTGAGTTCCCCCGCAATCCCATCTTTGAGGTTGCTCACCGCCCCTTTCACGATCATGAGCGGCGTGCGAAGTTCGTGAGATACGGTGCCGATAAACTCATCTTTCATCCGTTCGATCTCTTTGCGGACTGTGATGTCTCGAAGAATGGTGACAAGACCAATGATCTTCCCTTGAATGTTCTTTACAAAAGCTTGATGAATTCCGAGCACCTGTTGAGGATATCGCTTTGTCTCCACCTCGAGCGTAATCTCCTTCCCCTTTTCTTCATCCACAGGAAGGATCTCGCGAACGCGAATCTCTGGAGCCCCCAATTGTTCAAATCGCAAGGCCAAGCGCCTCGCTTCAATGGTCTCATCGGGCAAAAAACCCAATATCGCCCGAGCCACCGGATTCATGACCGCCACTCTCCCTTTTTCATCCGTCATAATCACTCCATCGGTCATGGAGGCCACCATCGAGTCGACCCTCGATTTCTCTTCAGCGATCACATTCCTGAGCCGACCCATCGATTCCGACATCTGATTGGCAATTGTTTTCAACAAAATCGCGCTTTCTTCTGAAAACGCGTTTGCTCTCTCAGAAGCCACATGAATCACACCCATCGTTTGCCCTTGAATAACCAGGGGTAGATCCAAGAAAGATTCCAATTTTTGAATCGGTCCGATCTCGCGCTCCCCAGACTTCTTCAGCACCTCCACAGAGACATCTATCTTCTTCATCGCCAGAGATTTTCCAAAAGAACCTTTGGAGGAGATCAGCACTTTTTCCTTAATTTGATCGATCATCTCCTCGGAAGAAGCGGGGCGAGAAAGATAGACGTGGATTTCCGCGCGGTCTTGCTCTGAAACGCAGGAGGCCACGACATCGCAATCAATAACCTTTTGGAGAGAGGTCATCATCAAGTGAATGAGCTGTTGGTAATCCAGAAGATAATTGACGCTCTGGCTAATCTCATAGAACACATTGAGTTCATGAACCTTTTTGTGCAATGCCTTCATCAATTGACGATTTTGATTGGCGAGGAGTTGTTTCTCCACCGCTCGATGGACAATCTTCATCAATTCTTTGATGTTGGGAAGGGGCTTGATGAGGTATTCGTAGGCCCCCAATCTCACAGCGTCTTTGGCTGTCTCTAAGCTCGCATAGCCGGTCATCATGATCACTTCTGTTTCGGAGTTGACCTTCTTGGCCATCTCCAACACCTCAATCCCATCTTTTATCGGCATGCGGATATCGGTGACCACGACACTAAAATTTTGAGCGGCAATCTTCTGAACCGCATCCGCTCCATCGACGGCAACATCCGTTTGATATCCCTCATCCTTCAAGGCAAGCTCTAACATCGTTCTTACGCTCTCCTCATCATCGGCAACAAGAATGCGAATGGATTGTTTTTTAGGGATATCCACAATCTCTCGATCCCGTTGTTCGAAGACAGACAGAACCCGCGGGAGAACATCCCCATTGAACTGGATTGGCTCGCTATCTGAACTCACAGGGAGATTCTACGTCACTTCTCAAAAACTTACAACTTTAGGCAATGTTAGCAAACTCTGAGAAGTGGACTGGATTCGGGGTGAACGATTCAATTCGAACCGTGCCACTGTTGGCTTTGCAGAGCAGCGAAGCGGAGGGCTCAAGATCGGATCCGTATTCCCCTTTTCCTCCAGGGGTGGGAGTGTTGGGAAAGCGGCTCAGAGCCTCCGGTCGCACCCTTCCGGGGCGAGCCGGCGGGAAAAAGCCTTCCGGTATAACCGGCTTTCCTCGCCCGGCTCGCCCTCGGTGGGTACCCGCTCCCTCTCGGCACGAACCGCTTTCCCAACACTCCCACCCCCTCCAGGAAGAGAAATCGGGGGACGGAGCTGCTTTGCGAAGCCTACAGTGGCTAGGTGAGAATTGCTAAGTGAACCCCGAATCCAGTTCACTGCTCAGAGTTTCCTAATACCTCTGGCAGTTGCGTTTCCAGAGCGGCTTTTGTATCCTTCCTAGCATAGAAATGACTGAAAGAAGCTACAAAAAGCCAGAGATTTTTGAATTAAAAACGGCCGGAGGAATCACGGTCTATCGACTGGCAATAGAAACGTTCACGAATCACGTGAATAATCTCTACCTCATTCTCGACCACAAGCACGTAACACTTGTGGATGTCGGATCCCCTTTGCCTCAAACAACGGAAGGTTTTTTGGAAGCCTTGGACTTGCTGCGCGAAAAGTTTGGCCGCAAAGTCAAGCCTCATGAAATTCAACACGTGGTGATTACCCATGGCCACCTGGACCACTACGGAAATATTGCTTATTTTCGCGAAAACACAAAGGCCAAGATCTACGTTCATGAGTACGACACAAAAGTGTTAAGCTCTTTTGAAGAACGATTGATCCTGACTTCCAAAGATATCCAGATCTTTCTTGAACGATCGGGGGCCAATGCTGAAACGGTTGAGGAACTGATGACTCTGTACGGCCACTACAAGGCTCTCTACAGTTCCAACCCTATCGACACCGTCATGAAAGATCATGACGAGATCATTAACGGTTATGAAGTAATTCACACTCCAGGGCACTGCCCGGGAGAGATTTGTCTCCGAGTTGATAATTTTCTGATCACCGGAGATCATATCCTTCCTGGAATTACACCTCACCAATCGCCGGCTAGCATTGTGCTCTTTTGCGGCCTCGACAATTATCTGAATTCCTTGATGCGAGTTCGAAAAGAGAAAGGGATCGATCGGGTTCTTCCAGGGCATGGTAATGATTTCGAAGGACTGCAAAAGCGGATTGACGAGATCGTCGATTTTCATTATGGCCGACTCTTGAAAGTTTTGGAGATCTGTCGAGAATCCAAAACGATCGCCGAAATCAGCAAGGCCTTATTCGGGACGCTGCAGGGATATAATCGATTACTCGGTCTTCAAGAAGCGGGAGCGCACGTCGAGTATCTATGGGAACGAGGGGCGCTCCGTGTAAAGAATGTGGAAGAGATTGCCGATCATCCCAATCCCGTCTATCGTTATGTTCGGGGCTCGGAAGCTATTTTAAAGCAGTTGAATCTTTCAGCATGACTACCTTCGTCATTCTAAGCGAAGCGAAGAATCTCGTCAAAGTCAAGGGATCCTTCGCGGAGCCTGTCCTGAGTCTTTCGAAGGGCTCAGGATGACACTACTTTTTTACGCCAAGCCAGTCGCGCGCGTTTAAACGCTCGCCACTTTTAAGCGCGCATTCCGAAGAGGCCAAGTAGACAAAGGCCTTTGCCACCTCTTCGGGGGTCGGCAAGGTTTTGGGATCTTCCTGAGGATAGGCCTGAGCCCGCAT
This sequence comes from Deltaproteobacteria bacterium, assembly GCA_016202395.1. Lineage (GTDB taxonomy): Bacteria > JACQOV01 > JACQOV01 > JACQOV01 > JACQOV01 > JACQOV01. Next base: position 12,559 of record JACQOV010000015.1, on the reverse strand, counting down.
CGAGGTTCTGGCGCCACCGGGATTGATCGAATAAACACGGATACTCTCCAATTCTTGGGCGAGGATCTGAGTTAAAGCCTCGGTTCCAAACTTGCTCACAGAATAAGCTCCCCAGAGCTTTCGTCCTTGGCTTCCCACCGTGGAGGTCACATTCACAATGATCGAATTTTTTCCTTTACGCAACAACGGAATCATTTTTTGAGAAACCAGAAAAACAGAATCCAGATTGGCTTGAAGAACCGTTTTCCATTCCTTGAAAGGATATTTTTCAATAGAGATCATGAATCCTAAAATTCCAGCATTGTTAACCAAAATATCAAGCCTCCCCCATTTCTTTTCAATAAACCGAGCCAGCTCGGATGCTGACTTTTCTTTAGAGACATCGACGACTTTCCAAAAAGCGGGACGCCCCACCTTTTGGGAGATCTCTCGAACTGTTTCTTTAAGCGTGGGAACAGTCCGTCCACAGATAATCACATCGGCCCCTTCTTGCGCGAAAGCAATGGCCACGGCCCGCCCAATTCCTGAGCCTCCGCCGGTGATTAATGCCAACTTATTTTGAAGCTTTCCCATAAAGCTCCTCATAGAAATCCTGAATCTTTTGTTTAACTTGGTCTCGAACCTCGCGAAATTTTCGATCTCCCTTCGGCCCAAAATACTGAACAGGATCTTCAATCGGCCAATGTAGGTGCTTTTTTTCTCCCGGAAATCGAGGGCAAACCTGCTCTGCGTGCGAGCAAAGAGTGATAACATAATCCACAGAATCTCCGATTTGAGGCTTGATTTCCTCGATGGTTTTGGAGACATGTCCACTCATATCAATATTCTCTTCGTTCATTGCGCGAATGGCCATCGGGTGAACAAAACTAGAAATAACGCCCGCGCTATATATTTGAGCCTTCTCGCCAAAAAGTTCGCGTGCATATCCTTCGGCCATTTGACTCCGGCACGAATTCCCCGTGCAAAGAAATAAGATTTTCATTGGTTCTTACCGGTAGATTTCTTTTCTATGTCCGATCCTTAAAACTAAAATCCCATCCATTGTTTTGGTATAAATAATGCGATAATCTCCAACACGGTACTTAAAGCATCCTTTGAATTCTCCAACTAAAGGCTCACCTGCACTGGGATCATTTCCCAAAACTTGCTCTAACTTTTTAAGAATTCGAGAGATCGTCGGCCGATCGAGCCGTTTGAGATCTTTTTCAATAGAGGCTTTGTAGGAAATGTTATAGGCCAAGGCGTTTCCTCAACTCAACCCCATCGATAGTTTCATCATCCTTGTCTCGGAGCCGATCCAAAGCGATTTGATAATCGGCGTACTCCGCGAGGTAGGTCTCAATGGCTTTCCGAACAAGATAACTTCTTGGACGATCTATGACACGAGCTAGTTTTTCTAGCGCCCCCTCGAGTTCGTCAGGCAATCGAATGGAAAGAGCTGTTGACATCGACTATCCTCCTTTGTAATACAAGTATACCATCGAATCTCATGAATAGCAATATATTACATTGATTCTTTTACTTTAGCTTCGACATTGTCTAGGGCCTGAGCCAACTTTTGAGAAAATTCTGAAACCTGAATCGGATCAATCTTTGAAGGGACCCAAAGTGGTTCACTGTAAACAAAAACAGCGTTGCCGCCGGGGATGGCCCAGGTGCGATGATCCCAGTTTTTTTTACTTCGGTGCTCGCGGGTAGAGATCCAACTCACAGAAACAATAGGGGCTCCAATCTTGCTTGCCAGCAAAACCGCTCCAGGACGGGCTTGATGGTAAGGACCTGCGGGGCCATCCGGAGCCAGCGCGATGACCCGGGGTCGTTGCCGACATCTTCTTGCCATCTCCTCTAAAGCCTCCATGCCATGGCCATCACCACTCCCCCCTCGAACGACCTCGATCCCCAGTTTTTCACAAAATCGCGCAATCGTATCTAATCGAGGATGAGTCGTAATCATGATAAGCGCGTTCAAATCTCCCATTCTTTTTAGGTAATAACTCAACCGCTGATGCCAGATGGGACAGATCACAGAACGCCCTTCTTTTAAAAGAGAGAGAACTTTTTCTTTTCCAATCTCTCGATGTTCGCCAAAACGATAAACAAGCCGCGTATAGAAGGCTAAAAAGCTGGAGGCGATTTCTACAACAATTTTAGGAAGCCGAAAATGGCTCTTCATCTCGATTTCACCATTACTCTGAAATCTTACAAAATTTACATTTCAGATTCAATCACTTACTACCTGGGCGATTTTGCGATGGAGGGAGGAAATAGGGATCTTCTTCAGGTCTTTAAGTTCAAACCATTGAGACCCTTCGTTCGATTCGGCAACACGGCCCATGGGCCAATCAAACTCGTAGACATCGACTTTAAGACGCCGATTCATGATGCTGTGCTGAACGGCTCCTCGATGTTGACTGGAGAGGAAGGGCCCTAAAAATTTCTGACTTAATTCTTTCTGAAGTTGAGACTCTAGATTCTTTCTCCCTTTGAACTCCACCACTGGAAACTCCCAAAGTCCCCCCAAAACCTCTCCTTCTCTGCGTTTTTGCAAAAAGAATTTTCCGTTCATCCGGACTGCGGCCGCAGCCATCTGAACATGGAGGGTCGAGGCCTGCTTTTTCGGCCGTGGGAATCGCTCCACATCTCCTGAAGCAAAAGCCTTGCAGAGGGAGCGACAAGGGCATAGGAGACATTGGGGAGAAACAGGCGTGCAAACCATAGCCCCCAATTCCATCAACGATTGATTGAAATCACCCAGATTCTTACGAGGCAAAATTTCCTCGGCAAGTTTCCAAAGTCTACTATTCAGAGGTTCTGCGCGCGGGTCTCCATCCAGGGCGAAAAGTCGGCATAAGACACGCATGACATTCCCATCGAGAATAGGAACCCGCTTTTCAAAAGCAATGCTTAGAATGGCTCCCGCGGTGTAGCGACCAATCCCGGGCAATCTCATCCACCCTTCTAAATCGGAAGGCCACTCCCCTTTTTTTTCATTCACAACGATTTGAGCGGCACGATGAAGCGACCGAGCGCGACTGTAATAACCGAGCCCCGACCATCGGGCAAGCAGATCATCAAGCGGAGCTTTCGCAAGCGACTGAACCGTTGGGAAACGCTTCAAAAAACGATGATAATAAGGAATCACCGTATCGACCTGGGTCTGCTGAAGCATCACCTCCGAGAGCCAGATACGATAAGGATCCTTATTCTGACGCCACGGAAGATCGCGCCGATGTTTACGATACCATTGAATTAATCCCTTGCGAATCTTTAAAGCGACTAAATTATTCACGCTTTTTGTGTAATGTCGTGGGGTTCGGTCAAGTTTTCGGGGGAGAGACGCTCTTCGAGTTCCTTTTCCGTTAAAACTTTTTTCTCGAGAATGACTTCACGCACGGTGCGGCCCGATTGGTGCGACTCCTTGGCCACCTCGGCCGCTTTGAGATAGCCGATGAAGGGATTGAGGGCCGTGGCTAACCCTAGCGTTTGTTCCGCATACCAACGACAACGTTCTTTATCAGCCTGGATCCCTTCGACACAACGGGCACGCAGAGCCGTGCAAGCGGTGCGAAAAATCTCAAGCATCTGAAGGAGATTATAGCCAATGACAGGCATCATCACGTTGAGTTCAAGCTGTCCCGCTTGAGAGGCATACGCAATGGTAGAGTCATGTCCAAGAACTTGGAAACAGACCATACTCATCATCTCTGGCAAAACCGGATTCACTTTTCCTGGCATGATCGAAGAGCCGGGCTGCACGGGTGGCAAAATAATTTCAGCGAAACCGGTGCGAGGCCCGGAGCTTAACAATCGAAGATCATTACAGATTCGAATGAGATCCAAAGCCGTTCCGCGAACAGCGTTGGAAACATGAATCAACGGCGCCATGCTTTGCATCGCCTCAAAGAGATTGGGTGAAAGTTTGAGACTAAAACCGGTTCGCTGGGCCAACACGGCAACGAGTTTTTCGCGATACTGAGGATGGGTGTTTAAACCGGTGCCTGTGGCGCTTCCACCGATGCCAAGCCATTCCAAATCTTTGGAGGCCTGATCGATCCTCTGGCCCCACCCTTTCAAGCACTCGGCATAGGCCCCAAACTCTTGGCCCAAACGGACCGGTGTTGCATCCTGAAGATGCGTGCGACCGCTCTTAACAATCGGATAAAATTCGCAGGCCTTCTTGTTGAAAGCGGCGGCAAGGGCTTGCAGCTCAGACAATAACTTCTTCACCAAACGCAAAGCGCCAACTCGAATGGTTGTTGGAATCACATCGTTGGTCGATTGCCCTAGGTTGACATGGTCGTTCGGATTGAGCTCTTTGTAAGATCCTTTAGGGCTCCCTAGAACCTCATTGGCGCGATTGGCAACCACCTCATTCATATTCATGTGAGTGGAGGTGCCGGCTCCGGCTTGATAGACATCCACAACAAATTGATCGTTAAATTTACCTTCGATCACCTCTTCGGCCGCTTTGAGAATGGCCTCTGTCCGCTTCTTATCGAGTTTGCCGAGCGCACGATTGGCTTGGGCGGCGGCGTATTTGATGTGGGCCATCGCCCAGAAGAAATCGGGATGGAAACAAAGGCCGCTGATCGGGAAATTCTCAACCGCTCGGGCGGTTTGAACCCCCCAATAAGCGTCCGCAGGAACTTGGAACTCCCCTATCGAATCTTTTTCAGTGCGTGTTTTCATGAATGCAATCCTCCAGCTGCTTGATGAGCCAAGCGAGTCGGCTCCGGCAATCGATATCCTCGACAACACCGCAACGTATACTCGATCGATCTCTTCAGGTCAATCCGATGCCCAATGGAAATGAAGAGAGGATGGGTGTTGTTCTTAGTGCGAAGGACCGCCCCAATGATCTCTCCATGATCGATGAGATCGGAAAACCCGGGCGCGGTTGGACCTGGCTCTTTAAACGCGCCACAAAGGAGCGACTTGGCACAACCGATCGAAGGGATATCCAGCAAAAGCCCTAAATGACATGCGATCCCAAAACGCCGCGGATGAGCCATCCCCTGCCCATCGATCATGAGGAGATCGGGTCTCACTTGGAGTCGCCCAAAGGCCTTGAGAATTGCAGGGCTCTCGCGAAAAGAGAGAAGCCCAGGGACATAGGGGAAGGTCAATGGGAGAGAAGCGGTAGCCTGGTCCATGCATCTTAAATCTGGGAACGATAGAACAACAACAGCAGCCCGTGCCGTTTCATTCCGAGTAGAGATATCGATGCCGGCAATGGTCCGAATCTCTGAGAAATCATGGAACGGGACCACCTGCTGCCGAAGCCTTTGTTGGATCTGAATAGCTTCTTGGGGTGTAACATCCCAACGATGTAATGGTTGGGTCTCCATCGGGTTAGCGGTTGACCGGTTCTAGCACCAATCGGACATCCCCCTTAGAAGAATCTTCATCCTCTTCCGACTCGGGCGTCAATCCTTTATCGACTAAAAAGATCCGCTCCTGTGGAATCCCCGACGTCACTAAGGCCTCCATCGCTCTTCGAGCGCGAAGCTCGGAGAGATGGGCAGCCTCCTGAGGCCGGCGATATCCTTCCACACGAAGGGTATAGGGATGATGGATCATCCGCATCCGCTGAACCACCGATGCGAGCAAGGGATCAATCTCTTTCTGAGAATCAGCCAAGAGCGATGGCATCGAGAGAAACCACTCTTGAACCGGTTGCTCGGGAGCTAAGACCCTATCTTTGTCGTTCGAGGTGAGATCGTGATGACCCGGAAAATCTTGAAACCACAAACCAATGACTACCGCCAACAACACCGCAGCCAAGGCTAAAACAGGGCGAGGAATAAGATGCCATCCTAGAGACCACCCTCGTGAAGGAGGATGGAGCTTGGCGTGAATTGCCGGCCAAAGCTGACGCGAAACCGCCTCACCACGCAGCGACTCCAAGGAATGAAGAAGTCCACGAAGATCCTTGAGATCCTTCTGGCAACCGGAGCAACCCGCCAGATGCTCCTCTATGGCTTTCTCCTCAACGAGGATCAGATCCCCCTCTAAATATTCGGAGAGCTTTTCTGAATAATTTTTACAATCGGAACTCATAGCATGCCCCGTTTCTTCATCTGTTTTAGAAGCTCCATTCGGGCGCGATGGAGCCTCGATTTCACAGTCCCCACCGCAGTCCCCAGAGCCTCCGAGATCTCCTCATAAGAAAGCCCTTCCACATCCCGCAGAAGGATCACCTCTCGATACAAGATATCGAGCGAAACAATCGCCTCCGAAAGATGGCGTCTCCTCTCTTGCTCCAACACAGCCCCCTCCGGCGAGTCGATCTCCCCATTCTCAAAAATCACGGCTAATGAGGCTTCGTTTTCCATGGACACACTCTGTAAATCGGAGGTTCGCCTCCGTCTCAAATAGCGGATCCGGTTGAGCGAAAGATTGCGCGCAATCTGATAAAGCCAGGTGGAGAATTTCGACTGCCCTCGGAACCGCCGAATCGACCGAAACGCCCGAAGAAAAACCTCTTGAGCCAAATCTTCCGCCTCGGCCACATTCCCAATCATTCTCAAACAGAACCCAAAGATCCCTCTCTGATACCTCGCCACCACCTCCTGAAAGGCGCTTGCGTCTCCCTGAAGTAATCGGCTGAGGAATTCCCCTTCAAGATCCTCCTCCAGGATGACACTCTCTTTCCCCTTTTTTAAGACCTCTTCCATCGTGGAAAGTTCCTTTCGCCACGCCACAACATAACCCAACCCCTTGAAAAAGTAAATAAAACCGCTACACCCAGAGACCAAAATTACAGCCGAGCGGATCAGAGCATTTTCTTCAGTTTTCCGAACTTTCCGAACCATTACTTCCTCATTATGAGCTTAAAACTATTCGAATCAATTACATTAGTTCGGAAATGATGAGCCATTGCCCCGTTGGGCCTTTCGAGCTAGACTGGGGAGCATGTTTGGAATTGGAATGTCGGAACTTTTGGTGATTCTAGTGATTGCGCTGATCTTTATTGGCCCCAAACGCCTTCCCGAGATCGCCAAAGGGCTCGGCCGAGCCATCAACGAATTTCGAAGAGCCACCGATGACATCAAAAAAGAGGTCCAACAGGTCGAAAATCTGGGTCAAGAAGTCCTCTCCGATGCTTTAAAAGAAGACCCTAAAACCCCAAAACCCAATGAGTGAAGAGCGGCTCCCTTTTTTATCTCATCTGGAAGAGCTCCGAAAACGGTTGATCCGGTGTTTCATTGTTGTTGGAGTCCTATTTTTTGCTCTTTATCCCCTCTCCTCCACAATCTTCGAATGGCTGACCTCTCCCCTGCGTCAGGTTTTGCCCGAAGGACAGACCCTGATCTTCACAGGGATTGTTGAAGGTTTTCTCACCCATTTCAAAGTGGGCTTCTACACCGCTTTTTTGATTGCCATCCCCTACCTCCTTTTCGAGATCTGGAGATTTGTGGTCCCTGGACTTTACGACCAAGAAAAAAAGTACGCCATCCTATTTGTGGGATCGACTTTAATTTTATTTACAACCGGGGCCCTTTTTGGTTTCTTCGTGATTCTTCCCGTGGTTCTCCCCTTTTTTATCAACGATTTCTCTTCGGAGTGGATCCGTCCGCTCCCCTCGATCCAGCAATACTTGTCATTCACGATTCTGATGATGCTGGCCTCGGGACTCTCCTTTGAACTCCCGGTATTTCTTGTGCTGCTGAATAAAGTAGGGGTAATAAGTCGTGAGACGCTGGTAAAAAAACGGGGTTATGCGATTATCATTATTGCCATCGTTGCGGCCATTATCACGCCACCGGATGTTATTTCGATGATGTGCATTATGATTCCGATGATCCTCCTCTACGAACTCTCCGTCCTCATCATGCGCTTCCTGCGATAAGTCCGATTGACCTGGTTGGAGACTCGTGTTATGACACTCTCAGATTTAGAAGGAGGGTGTTTATGCGTTTCTATCTCAAATTTCTTTGCTTAGGGTTTTTTCTGTTCAATGGCTGTTTTTTCATCTCCCCCAACCTCGGCCCGCTGGCCGGAGGAGGCCCACTCCCGCTTCAAGAGGTGAGGCTTACCGGCGAAGGGCGCGCAAAGATCCTTTTGATCGACATCTCGGGCGTTCTCAAGCTGGAGACAGAAGATCGCCCCTTTTTTTTGGGTTCCAAAGAGAGCCCCGTGGAAGCTGTCGTGAAAAGACTCCAAGCCGCAAGCCATGATCCGAATGTGGTTGCTGTCATATTGCGTGTCAACAGCCCAGGTGGCACCGTCACCGCCAGCGATATCCTGTATCATGAAATACTAGAGTTCAAAGACCAGACACGAATCCCTGTTATTGTCGCGATGATGGATGTAGCCGCCTCAGGGGCTTACTACGTGGCGATGGCCTCCGACAAAGTGATTGCACATCCCACCACCATCACTGGGAGTATCGGCGTCATCATGACCCACATTAGCGTGGAAGGGTTGCTTCAAAAAATCGGCGTTTCTGGAACGAATATCGTCTCAGGAGAAAACAAAGACATCGGAACCCCTTTTAAGGATCTTTCCACCGAAGATCAAAAGATTTTGCAAAGCGTGATCGATAGCCACTACCAAACGTTTGTTTCCGTGGTGCAAAAGGGGCGAAAAACCCTCTCAGAAAAAGAGGTGCGACGACTCGCGGACGGGAGAATCTACACTGCAGAACAAGCCTTGAGCGCCGGTTTGATCGATCAGATTGGCTATCTCGATGACGCGATTGAAGAGGCTAAAAAGCGGGCCGGCGTGATTCAAGCCCTTGTGGTGATCTACACCACTCCTGACAAACCTCGCGAAACGATCTATTCAGGGATCGATTCTCGAGCGCAGTATCCGGCGCTCTTGGGGCCTTTGTCGCCACTGCTCAATTTGGATCCGAATTTTCTGTATCTCTGGCTTCCACCCGGAAATTAGCGGTTCAAAGCATGTCATTGCGAGCGAAGCGAAGCAATCTCCAGGGGATTGCTTCGCTTCGCTCGCAATGACAGACACCTGGGTCAACATGAAAATTTCTTGAGGATGGTTCGATCGATCCCTTGTTGAGTCAGGCCCTCGATATCTAAACTTTTTTCTGCCTGCTCGAGAGATCTCCAATGCGCTTTGGTGGTGGGGTTTTTCGGAATAAAGAGCTGGCAGCAATCTTGGTCTTCTTGAATGGAAATTTCATAAGTCCCAATTTTACGGGCGGAATTTTCGATCTCGATCTTATCCATTCCTATTAAAGGACGAAAAATGGGAATCTCTACCGATTGCTCAATCGCGCGCAAGTTTTCCAATGTCTGCGAGGCAACCTGACCTAAACTTTCTCCAGTAACAAGAGCCAAGGCCTTCTGTTTTTTGGCAAGCCTCTCCGCAATCCGCGCCATCAATCGACGATAGAGAATCACACGAAGCGGCTCAGGAGCTTTCGCAACCACCTCTTGTTGGATCTCGCCGAAGGGAACTAAGAAAAGAGAAATCGTCTTTTGATGGCGCTGAAAAAGGGGAATTAATTCCTCAACTTTTTCGATGGAGGCCTTGCTCAAAAAAGGATAAGAATGAAAATGAACAAAATCGACCATGCAGCCTCGTTGCATCATCCGATACGCGGCTACCGGAGAATCGATCCCTCCTGAAATCAACGTCATCACCCTGCCACTGATCCCCACAGGCAACCCTCCAGGCCCTGCAATTTTCTCAAAACTAAAGAACGTTTTCTTTGGCGCGATTTCCACATGAACGGTGAGCTCTGGGTCCTCAAGCTGAACAGGCCAATGGAATCGATCTACGAGACACTTTCCCAACTCTCGATCGACCTCCATCGAGTTTTGTGGAAAACTTTTATCCGAACGACGAGTCCGAACGCGGAAGCTCTGGAGCTCTCTCCCATCGAGCGCGCGAGCGATTTCCTGTTTTAAGCTATCGAGATCGCGCGAACCTAAAGAACCTAACGAAAAATTGGCGATCCCAAAAACCCACCGGAGTCGTTCCGCAACCGCCTCGGAGGAAACCGGGTTACCAAAGGTCAACAACACCCCCCCTCCCACTCCCTCCACCCATCGGAGAGGTAGATCCTTCAACGCGCCTCGAATGTTCTCAACCAACTTCCGGACAAACAGCGGCCGATTTTTCCCTTTTAACGCGATCTCATGGTAGTGGACCACTGCGTGGTTCATATTTTGTTGAAGTAAAGGTAGAGGTGGTAACTATTGAGCAGAATGTAGAGACCAAAAAGAGAAAAGGCCACGATCCGAACATAGTTAAAATTTTTGTGAAGACAAATGACCAACGCTCCAATAATCGTAAGGGCATACTTCGAAAAAATAAAGGCCTCATTGCCCACCACAAGAGCAATCTGCATGACAGGATTTGCTTCGCTAAAACCATCATGGTGGTCCAAAAAATAGATCGTAAATCCGCCATCCACAAAGCTCAGAAACACTAAGATGACCACATAGAACCACGCCCTAGAGCCAATCCGATCGACATAGTAATTGGCCCGAGGATCACTCCCACGCCGATTATTCTTCCGCCGTCCCACCAAGGTGTACTTGGAGAAAAACGGCGTGGGTTTTCGCCGCCGATCCGGCCGCCCTCTATTGTCTTGGGGCGCTTCGTTCTGTGGCATCTCTTCCATGCTCCTAAGATTAAAGGCTTAAACCTCTCACGTCAATATATTATTTGTTTACGGCACCAAAACAATGCGGCCGGTGGTTTGCCGAGATTCCAGCAATCGATGCGCTTTCGCTGCTTCTGTCAATGGGAGTTTTACAGAGACTTGGGGTTGGAGAGTTCCCGAAGCCACCCACTCTAAGACCTGCTCCAAATCTTTGCGGGTGGCCGAATCAGAACCGAGAATGGTAAGCCCATTTAAAATAAGATAGCCAGGATTGATCTCAATCCGCATCGACGCTACATTCCCAATGAGAACCAATCGCCCCCCTTTCCGAAGCGAACGGAGGCTGGAGTTAAAAGTGATCGACCCCACAATTTCAAGCGCCACATCCACCCCTTCGGGAATCTGCGACAGGAGTTTCTTGTGAAAGATCCCATCGGCGCTCACCACCACTTCGTCGGTTCCGAGTTGTTTGAGGAACGGAATTTTCAACTCCGACGTGGTAACCGCAATCACGCGACATCCCAGAAGCTTGGCCACCTGGACCGCAGCGCTTCCCACACCACCGCTGGCCCCCGTGATTAAAACCGTTTCCCCTTTTTGAACGTGAGCGCGCTCTCGAAGCCCTCGCAAAGCCACCGCCGCCGTGCACATCAACGGAGCTGCCTTCTCAAAAGAGAGCTCCCGAGGGATTGGAACTAAAGCCCCCGCAGGGGCCATGACAAACTCCGCGTAGCTCCCATGGATCGTGAGTCCAAAACTGGGCCAGGCCTCCTCACAATGAATCTCATCCCCTTTTTGACAATAACGGCAACGACCACAAGGGGCACGATGAAGATTCGTCACGCGATCTCCCACTTTGAAATGATGGACATCCGATCCCACCTCAACAATCTCTCCAGAAAACTCATGCCCTGGAATAATCGGAAGCTGGATCATCGGAAATTTCCCGCTTCGATCGAGGATATCGCGGTAACAAACTCCACAAGCTCGAACACGGACCAAAACCTCGTCAGGCTCAAGCCTCTTCAGCTCCCAATCCTGGTAGTGAAGCTCCTCAGGCCCACCACACTTCTCAAGAACAACGGCTTTCATCCCCTCCGTTTATACAGGAACCCACGCCCAACGACAAGCGAATACCCGTCAATGCACAGGAATGTTTTTTTCCACCTTCACCCACAGTTTCTCTTGCTTGGCCCCGTGGGTGGCATGGGGCGGGGGACCCCCAGGCGCGCGGACCATGGAGCACGCCTGGGGGAAGCCCCATGACAGGACCCACGGGGCCAAATAAAATAAGCAGGCACTCTAATTCCAAACCTTGCGGCAATTCGATGGAGTGTGATATGAGAGTAGGGAGATAGAATGAGGAGGACGGAATGGCAAAATTTAAGAAGGCAACAGCCTTAAAACAGCAATCCACAAAAACGGATACCCCACAGGAGGCCTCTTTTCAAGAAGGGAACGAGGTCAAAATCTTAAAAGAATGGAAGCGGCATTATCTCGTTCAAGATTCAGGCGGAAAACTTTATAATGTCCTAAAAGAGCTGATCGATCCTTCTTAAAAGGACTTCATGTCAACTTATTCTAAAGAACAAATTCGAGAAGGGCTTAAAAAGTTGCAAGGATGGTCGGTTGTTGGCAAAGCAATCCAACGTCAGTTCGTGTTTCCCAATTTCGTGGCGGCCATCCAATTCGTCAACAAAATTGCAGAACTTGCAGAAAAGAACAATCACCATCCGGATATCACCATTAATTACAAGAAAGTGACCCTTTCGCTAACAACTCATGAATTCAGCGGATTGACAGAGAAGGATTTTAATCTCGCGCAACAAATTGATCCAATGACCTAGGAGAACCTATGAAACTTAGCAGGCTGTTGAAAAAGGCCCATCTGCGTCGTTGGCGTCGTCGGCACTCGTTCGACGTACCGCTCAAGTACGCCTCACTCGGCCTCCTCCGCCTGCCTAGCATCTGGGCCTTTTT
>JACQOV010000016.1 GCA_016202395.1 Deltaproteobacteria bacterium | reverse complement strand
TGTCATTGCGAGCGAAGCGAAGCAATCTCCAGGGGATTGCTTCGGCCCCTTTCGCTCCGCTCAGGGTCCTCGCAATGACAAAAAGTGGCTTTTTCAGCAGCCTATGAAGCTTATGAAAACTCTTCTCCAAATAGCGATAATCATTCTTGTAGGGGTTTTAGGGAAGGCAGGCATGGCCTCCGCTGAAACTTTCTACCTGCACACCGATCACCTTGGATCCACGGCTGTCGTCACAAACACAACCGGCTCTGTGGCCCAGGCAACTCAATATTTCCCATTTGGCGAGATTTTAACCCCTCACCCTTCGCCCTCTCCCCAGAGGGGAGAGGGTTGGGGTGAGGGGGCTGTCTCCTTTCAATTCACCGGCAAAGATCTCGATCGCGAGGCTGAACTTTACTATTACGAAGCCCGATACCAGGATCCTATTTTGAGCCGATTCTTGAGCGTCGACCCTCTCCTGTTCCGCCAACCCATGGAAGCAGACTCCTATCTCTACGTCCAAAACAACCCTCTGCGTTGGACGGATCCACAAGGATGGGCCTCCGACGAACCCGATTCGGGGCACTCTATCCTTAATTTCCTCAAATACCTTAATCCTGCGAGATGGTTCAACAGGAACGAGAAGGAACCGCCTCAGGGATATCGGCCTGCTGCAGGCGCTATCTTCCAATATTCACGAAAAGAGATGATTGAAAAAATCCCCCGCATCCCATATATCATCAAGGCCAGTGCCCCATCAGGCGGGTCGATCGAAAGCATCGAAGTCCGTTTTACACCCGGCCGTCGCACATTGGACGACGACCTCTTCCCGCTCACTTTAACGCTCAAACCGAAAGGAAAAGAATTTGAGCTCGATCCTAATCCCAGACTTCTATCAACGAACTTTTATGCAGCTGGCGGCACAGGGAATGGCGGGGACCCTGTAATTGGACGCGTAAGCTTTTCGGCCGTTGTGAGAAAAGACGGGCCCATCGCTTATCGGGAAGGAGGTATCGACCCGAGTACGGTAGAGACCCTCTTCTATGAATTGCGAACAACGGACACCGACTCTCTGAACGCCCCCTTATCGGACCTCCTGAGAGCCTTGCAAACCATATCAGACCCAGAAATCGCCCCTTATTGATTTTCAGGAATGAGAATGAGTGGAACTCCCTTCTGAGAGGTCTTGAACGGGGAGGATCGGGAAGGTGCGGAAGAAGGCCAAAAAGCAGAGGAAGAATAGAGCCGCAAAGCCTAAACTGATCAGAGCCTCTGGAAGCCCCAGCCACACCTGTGTCGTCCCTAAAACCGAAGGAGCTACCAAAACGTAGCGCTCCAGCCACATCCCAATCAACGGAATAAAAGCGATAGCGCCAAAGGCCCAGGCCGTCTCTTTCACCTTCCGAACGAGGAGCAGAATAAAGGGAGCCAAAAAGTTTAGGCACAAAACAAGGTGGGAGAGATTCCGATAAGGCCCAAACTGGCGTTTAGCAAACCACTCTGTTTCCTCGGGAAGGTTGCCATACCAAATAACCAAATATTGTGACCAAAAGAAATAGGTCCAGAAAATCGAGAAAGCAAAAACCAGTTTCCCCATGTCATGCAGAGTCGATGTCCCAATCCAACGATCCAAACCCAGCCTCCAACGGAGAAAAATGGCCACAATCGAAATTAGGATGAGTCCACTGAAGAAAGATCCCACAAAGTAGAAAGCTCCGAAAAGGGTGCTCACCCAATGAGGATCCAGCGACATGATCAGATCCCAAGCAAGAATCGTGAAAACAACGGCATACGCAATGACAACAATAGGGGAGAGAATCGCAAGTTGCCTCTTCGTCTTTTCTTCATCGGGACATCTCTGAATCAAACGGGTGTAAAGATTCTTCCTCCAATCACTGAGATGATCGACAGTAAGAATAAGATCTTCTCTTAGGGATAAAAGAACAAATCGCAGGCTCAATCCAAAAAGGAGGAGTAGCCCCAACCCATCACGAAGGAATAGGAAAGGGGTGTTCAACCATGCGGCTTTCTCAGGAACAGGATGACGAACCCATTCGAATAACTCGTGACGTCCAAAAAAGAGGATCCAAAAGAGAAGAAACGAGACCGGGAGAAAAAGGGAGAAACTTTGGGCGATTCGATGAATCGCTTTTCCCCATCCTGCATTAACAATCTGGCGAGCTACCGCTAAAAGGATGGCTCCTTGCGCAATCCCGGTCCAGTAAACAAAGTTAACAAGATAGGCAGTCCAGATCCGGCTGGGGCTAGCTCCTTGGATGCCAACGATAAAAGCCACGGCCCCAACAGCAACAAGGCCGGATAATAAAAACAACAGGCCTTTAGAAACCTGTTTTTGCCTTGGACTCAGATACTGTAAGATTTCGGATGCGCTCATAATTTTATTTCTTCAACGACCGAATGTAATTAACAATATGCCACCTCTGCTCTGGAGAAAGCTGAACTCGATACGAAGGCATAATCGCTCCTCCATTGGTGATTGTTCCAAAAACGTAGCCATCACTCCTCGCTTGAACGAAGTCTCCTGTGAGATCGGGAGGAGGAATAAACTTCTTCGACACGGGCCCCTCCCCCTTCCCTGAAAGGCCATGGCAGGGAGAACAGGTAATCTCGAATCGTTGTTTCCCAATCTCAATAGACTCTGAAGTGGAAGGAATGGGGTTTTTGAGTGTTTTGTCCGCAACGTCTCTCGGAACCCGCTCGGTCTTTCCATCCACAGGAATAGAATCCTCCGGAACCTGAATCTGCAGCTCTTGAGGCTTCATAGACTCTTGATCGTACAAATCGGTGCTCCACGGCATCCCCCAACTATTCCCCAATCCCAGTAACACAAAAATAATTAGCCCGTTTCGGAACAAACGGGTGGCATCTCGCGGGGGCCCCCCAGCCGCGCGGACAGTGGAGCACGGCTGGGGGAAGCGGAAGGACAGGATCCGTTGGTTCGACATGTTCTTTTTACACACCGCCTTCAAATCGCACCTCCTCCGCTCCCACCTGCTTCAAAAACTCCTCCAACCGAACCGATTTCCCCTTCTCACACCGCACAAAAACACCCACCCGATCTCCACTAAATCGCGGATCATAAACCCGATGACTCCCCAGATGCGGAAGCCTCGCCGTCAAAACCAACCCTAAAAGGGTAAAAAGAGCTCCAAACAGAATCGTCAACTCAAACATAATAACGGTATACGGTGGGATAGAAACAACAGGTTTTCCCGCAAGCGGGAGTTCCCAATCGAGGGAGGTCCACACCGTAAAGGCATAACCACTCAAGCAACCTAAGATTCCACCGAACAATGTAAAATAGCGAACAGGGCTCGCTCGGTGATCCAAAATCTCTTCAATCGAATGATGCGGCACCGCAGAAAAAACGGTAAGGTCCTTGTATCCCTGTTGCTTCAATCCCTGAATGGCCTCGGCGGCGGCATCGACATAATAAAACACCGCCAAAACCCCGGGGCCAGAGGTTTTATCAAAGCGAGCTAGTATGTTTCTAATAAACTTCAACATCAAGATTGCCCCATCCTCTTCGGTGGTTTCACCAGCTCTTTCATTTCCGTCATCGAAACCGACGGCAAAAGTTTCACAAAGAGCAAGAACCATAAGAAAAACCACGCAAAACTCCCCGCCGTAATCGCGATCTCGGTCGGAGAGATTTTGTAACTCCCCCACGCATAGGGGATGTATTCATGCGAAAGGGAGATCACGATAATCACAAATCGCTCAAACCACATCCCGATATTCACAAAGATCGAAATAATAAATAACGCCTTAATATTGTGACGGACCTTCTTAATGAAAAGTAGGGGCGGAATAAAACAGTTGCACGTAATCATAATCCAGGTAGCCCACCAAAAATCGCCAAAGGCTCGGTTGAAAAACGCCTCTTTTTCAATGGGATTGCCGCTATACCAGGACAAGAAAAATTCACAGCCGTAAGCATAGGTTACGATTCCACTGGTGAGAAGAACGAGCTTGGCAAGCCGATCCAAGTGGTACTCGACCGTGATGTACTTCTCGAGGTGAAAAGCCTTTCGAAGGGGAATCAGGAGTGTAATGACCATTCCCACCCCTGAAAAAATCGCTCCGGCCACAAAATAAGGGGCAAAGATCGTGGTGTGCCAACCGGGAACGATCGACACGGCAAAATCCCAGGAGACCACGCTATGCACCGAGAGAACGAGCGGGGTCGCCAACGCAGCAAAGAAGAGATAGGCCTTGTAATAATGCCGCCATTCCTGATCGGTCCCGCGCCATCCGAGCGAAAGAATCGTGTAAAGGGTCTTCCGAAACCGATTTTTTGCATGATCCCGAGCCACAGCGATATCGGGGATCAAACCGACAATAAAGAAGGTCGCGCTCACCGTAAAATAGGTGCTCACCGCAAAAACATCCCAGATGAGGGGGGATTTAAAATTGACCCAAAGTTGACGTTGGTTCGGATAGGGAAAGAGCCAATAGAAGTTCCAGATGCGCCCCAAGTGAATCAACGGGAAAAGCCCTGCGGTCATAACAGCAAAAACCGTCATCGCCTCCGAGGTGCGGTAGACTGCCCGTCGGAAACGAGCTCGAAACAGGAAAAGGATGGCTGAGATTAAGGTGCCACAGTGAGCAATACCAACCCAAAAGACAAAGTCGGTGATGTAGACGGCCCACATGACAGGATGGGTGTAGCCCGCCATTCCCAATCCCATCCGCACCTGATTTATAAAAGCAGCAAGCCCTACCAAAAAGACCGCGAGAACTCCCCCCAATAGAATAAAATACTTCTTCCCCGGCCTCTCGAGAGTTTTGAGAACGTCTTGATCAATTCTTTGATAAGTCAGCGACTCTTCTGCCATGTTATGCTGTCCTCAAACCGTTATGAACCTTCTTTAAATAAGTGACTGCCGTCTTTGTATTAATGGACTCTATCGCGTGATAGCCGCGCTCGCTTCGAGACAACCGAGAAACCTTGCTATTGGGATCGTTCAAATCTCCAAACACGATAGCGTTTGTTGGGCACGTTTGAGCGCACGCCGGAACAATCTCGCCGTCCCGCGGGAGACGCCCTTCATCCTTCGCATGGTCCTTGACCTCCCGAATCCTCTGGATGCAAAAAGTGCACTTCTCCATGACCCCTTTGTCTCGAACCGTCACATCGGGATTCAACTGCAAATTAAAGGTGTCCGGAAACTTGTACGCAAACCAATTGAACCGGCGAACTTTGTAGGGGCAGTTGTTGCTGCAATAACGAGTCCCCACGCAACGGTTGTAAACCTGGATGTTCAATCCCTCGTAGTTGTGGTACGTGGCGTAAACGGGGCAAACCGATTCACACGGAGCATTGCCACACTGTTGACACATCATCGGAACGTTAACAGGATGCGTCCCCTTCGTAGAGGGTTCCTCGTAGGTTTCAATCCGAATCCAAGCCATCTCCCGTCCCTTGGCACACTCTTGCTCCCCCACGATCGGAACATTATTCTCCGCATAGCAGGCGGCCACACAAGCCGAGCAACCGGTGCAACTGGAAGAATCAATCGCCATAGCCCAACGAATCCCTTTTTCATGACGCCAGCTCTCATCGTAGAGGAGCTTGTCTTGAATCTCTTCCTCTTCACGATGCACACTCCCCGCTTTCAGATCTTCAAAAGAGACAAGCCCCGCAATATCGCGATTCCGATCGTCGATGCTCCCTGAGGTTTTGACAAGCAAAACTCTCTCCCCTGTCGGCGCCATTCGAACACGACTGGAGGTCCAGGCAAACCCTCCTGAAACTGTCTCCACCTGCAGTGGTAGAATGGAAAGGGGATTAAAACCCCTCCCTTGGGCATAGCGACCGTACTCTTCATGCCCCTGACCCAACGGAATAGCGATGGTCTCTTTTTGGATCCATGGGTTGAGCAACACCGGCCCCTTCAACGAACTCTCTCCCAAACGGAGCTCCACCACCGATCCATGTCGAACCTCTAATTTTTCAGCAACCTCCGGATGGATCTCCACATAAGAATTCCAAACCACCTTGGTCACCGGATCCGGAATCTCTTGAAGCCAAGGTTTGTTGGCACCTCGCCCCTCATAGAATTTCACGGAAGGATAAACCACGAGACGATATTCCCCATCCCCTTCTAACACCGGTTCTTTCACCTTAAACGTAAACAATCGATTCGAGATAGAAACCTCCTTGGAGTGGGTTTCTTGCCAATACCCCCCTTTTCTCAACGATTCTTGCCAAAACGATTCCAACGACCCATTCTGTCCACCTTTTGGATACAACGCGCTCCAAGAGCTTTTCAGATAATCGAGATAGCGACCCTCTTTGAATGGATTGGAAGGGAACGCTGCCGCCACAGAGAGGAGTGTGTCACCCATCGGTTGAGTTTTGAAAATCGGACGCATCGTAGGTTGATAAAGGCCATGGATTCCCGTTTGAGGAGAATAGTCCCCAAAGCTTTCTAACGGATGATGATCGGGCAAAACAAGATGGGCCTGCGTTGTCGTCTCATCCCAAAAGCTAGAGAAGCTGACTACAAAGGGGACCTTCTTTAACGCCTCAGAGAATCCAGCCGACTTTGGCAAGGTGTAGGCAGGATTGGCTTGATGAACGAGAAGAACATCCACCTCCCCTTTTTTCAATCTCTCCACCCAACTCACAACCTGAGTGAAAGGGGTGAGGCGATCCACATTTTGGACTCGACCCCAATCGACCGTTTTCCCCATGCTTCCTGTGATGGCGGTCAAGAGGTAGGCGGCCACCCACGTCGCTGTCGCGTTAGTGCCGCTCCCAGCCACTCCACTTCCAATGGCCAGCGGGCGTTTAGCTGACGCAAACTCCCTCCCAATCGTCTTAATCGTCATTTCTTCAACACCGGTAAGCTCCGCAACCTTGGGTGTGGTGATCCCTTGATAGCTCAACCACGAACGAAGCATCGCCTTGCGGGCGTCTCCCCCCTCCTTTTTCCAAAGATGGAGAAGCGCCTCATTCAAAACCCCCAAGGCGAAAAACGGCTCAGTCCCTGGCTTCACAGAAACCCACAAATCGGCATTCGCGCCGGTCATGGAACGACGAGGCTCGACCTGAACAAATTTCCCCATCTGTCTTCCTTGGCCCCCTTCTTTCTTAGGCCGATGCATCTCAGCAAACCCTTTGGCGTACTGAACGGGGGAGAGCCATGTCTCCATAAAATCGGCGCCAAAAGACAAGAGAAAATCGGAGTTCTCGATATGGAAAGTCGGAACTGCCTCCACACCAAAAACGATCTCTCCCGCTTTCTTCATACTTTCGTAGGAGAACGGCTCATAGACAATGCGATTTTCGGAACGGAAGATCTTGAGCCATGAATCGATCAGAGAGTCTAAATTTCCGCTGATGTTCCCTGTGAGAAATGAAACCCTTTGCCGCTCCCCTTGGGCCAAAACCTCTTTCAGTTTTTCAACGAGGAGACCTTGAGCCTCTTCCCAAGTGATGGAAACCCATTCCCCCACCTCATTTTTTCTATGAGGCCCTTTAATTCGGTCTGGATTGTAAAGCCCTTGAAGCCCCGCTTGCCCGCGCACACAGAGAGATCCTTTGTTAATAGGATGATTTGGATTCCCCTCTAACTTAACGGCCCGCCCCTCTCGAGTCCGAACCACTAAACCGCAGCCGGCAGGGCATTCACGGCAAACGCTGCTGTAATAGGTCGCGATGCCAGGAACAACATCCTCTTCAGGGACAACGTAGGGGATAATCTCTTCAATGGGAGTTTTGTCGAGTTTGGCGCCGCACGAGGTTGCCGCAACACCGGCCCCCGTTGCCCCCAAGATTTTCATAAAATCACGTCGTGTAACTTGCATGCTCTTTCCTATTTGTGACACGTGGCGCAATCCTTCAGCACCGTTAGCTGCTCTTTATCCTTAGCGCGACTCTCATGGCACGTCACACACCACCCCATTTTCAATGACGAAACCTGCTCCACTACATCCATTTGCGCAATCTGCCCATGACAGTTCTCGCAAGCCACCCCCGCTTTCACATGCCGTTTATGAGAGAAGTAAACAAAATCTTGGAGATCATGAACTCGCTTCCACGGAATGGGCTCTTTTTTGTTCCAATAGTCATGAACCTTTTGGACCTCTGGTTTACCCAGACCGACAATTTTATGACATCCCATACAAGTTTCTACGGCTGGAATCCCCGCCACTTGCGAGCGATCCGCGTAGGTGTGACAGTAAAGACAAGGGATCTGGTTATCTCCCGCATGAATCTTATGGCTAAAAGCGATCGGCTGCTGGATGGGACCCGAGCCGCCGAGCTTCTGACATCCTAGAAACAACGCTATACTCAAAAAAACTGTGACGCTCAAGAGAGCGAAAATTCGGGCTGCCATGTTTATCTAAAGTTAAGGGGGTATAAGTTAATAAAAGAATTTTCAGAATGCAAGTCTTTTTTTATACTTTTTTGGATAGCGAGCTTCCACAACCGCTGAAATCCCTCCCCGAGGGCGAAATTCCCCACGAACAACGGCATAAACTGGCTTACAAGCCCTCACCACGTCTTCCAACACTCGATTCACCCCGTTTTCGTAAAAAATACCAAGGTTCCGATAGGCGAGCAGATACTCTTTAAAGGACTTCAACTCCAAACAGTATCTGTCCGGTTGATACTCCAAGGTGATCGTTCCAAAGTCGGGCAAGCCGGTTTTGGGACAAACCGAGGTAAATTCGGGGACCGCGATCGTAATGGTGTAGCCTCGATATTGATTTGGCCACGTTTCAATGGATGGAAGTTTGGTTTGGATCCCAGCCCGAGACTGCTCGTCGGTATATCGCCTTTTCATCACGGGCGGAGGTATAACATAACCGTTTCGATTCGACAACTTGCCTTGTTTTTGATGGGTCAAAATGCTACATAATGGAGAGTTCACCCGCGCTAATGGGGCCGTGAGGAGTTAAGTCTTGATTTATAAAGGAAAATTTCAGTTGTTGTTTTTAATGGGGCTGGCTGTCTTGGCCAACATCGTGCCAGCGAACGGCGGCGTTCTCTATTCTTATGGGGATCATCTGGGTTCCGTAAATTTAACTACAGATCAAAATGGGGATGTTATCGAATCTGTCTCTTACTCCCCTTTCGGAGAACTCATCCAAGAAACTGCCAGCAATCTCCCAACAAACCATCTCTACACCGGCCAAGAACTCGATCCCGAATCCGCTCTCCACTACTACGGCGCCCGATATTACGATTTTACTTTGAGCCGATTTACTTCCCGCGATCCCGTTTTGGAAAATCTTCCCTACAGCTACGTTTCGAATAATCCTATCCGGCTCATCGATCCTTCCGGAAGGGATGAACGAGAAAAGAAATATCATCCTGTTAATTTTGGGCCAGGCGACCTCCCCGATCTCTCTAATCGTAATGGCCCCGGTCCCACCGCCTATGCGGTAGTAGGAGGAACTCTTTTGGCCGCAGGAGTGGTGGTTGTTGCGGGATGTTATACGGGGATTGGATGTGGTCCGGCTATAGTGGCCGGCTCAAAGATTAGCCTCGGGGGGCTCGCTAAAGCAGGGATTCTCGTTGGAAGTGCCGCAGCAGCCGCATGGGCAGCATCTCAGATGGCAAGCTCTGAAGGCTCCGAAACAAATCCACCGGCTGAGCCTTCAGTAAAAGAAATAGAAGTAAAACTCGGCAACTTAGGTGAACCTGTTACAAATTTTTTTAGTGAACAAGACCTAGCGCCGTTTACGGGAGAAACAGGATGGCCCGTGCACCGAGGCAAGATTGCTCGATTTACATTAGAAATGCTGCGTAGAGAATGGGACTGGCAGAGAAGCCCTGTTCTTGTGTACAGAATAGAGGAAACAGGTGAAAGAGTGGTCCTAAGCCGCCATCGATATTTAGCAGCAAAAGCTGCGGAAAAATTATCAGGGATTCCAATTCCAGAAGAAGCGTACCTTGAAAGCTCAAATCCAGCAGAGCTGCTCTCACGAGAGAGAAGTCTCTCTCCCAGTGATGTAGAATACTTCGGAGGACCTAGAGGGACTATGCGACAGCCCGATTATATCCAACGACAAAGGAACTGGGGAAGCATTCGCTTGTCGGACGAACCATTTTTAGCTGATGACATGGATTGATGAAGTATGAGGATGGGATCCGGCTCCGCTATTACACTTTCCTTTTTCTATAATGCAAGGAGATTGCTTCCCCCGCCGTTGGCGGGGTCGCAATGACCAGAAAATTGTGGAACTTGACAGGACAGGGGCGGTAAGGAATGATCTAGGCCATGAAACGATGGGCGTGGCTTTTGATATTTTTTGCTGCCACAGCGAAAGCGGAGGAGGCCTCTCTTACGCTGGAACAATGTTTTCAGGAAACTCTCGAACAAAGCGAAAGCCTTGCCATTCAAGACGAATCGATCCGAATCGCGCAGGCTCAGTACCAACAAGCGCTCGGCAGCGTTCTTCCTCATCTCGCGCTCCAGGCCTCGAATCGTTTTCAAGACACGGTAAATGATGGCTCCAACGGTACGGTGAGCTCGACGTTCACTCGATCGAGCACTCCGGAGGCGGCCATAACTGTAACGCAACCTCTCTTCCAAGGGCTGCGAGAATTTCAATCTCTCAAAATCGCCCACGCTGAAGAAAAAAGAACCTCTCTCGAAAAAGACCGAGCCACCCAACTTCTCTATCTCGATGTGGCCCAAGCCTATATCACGACCCTCAAACTTGAAAAGGATTTAGAGATTCTCAATGAAATCCAGCAAACTCTCCATCAACGATTGCAAGAGCTCCAGGAACGGATCCGGCTCGGAAAATCTCGTGAGAGCGAAATCCTTTCCATCCGCTCGGAACTGGCCCGAACGAAAGGAGAGATAGAAAAAACTCGGGGGCTCGCCCAGTCTGCGCGGGATCTTCTTTCTTTCTTCCGAGGCAAAGAAACCGATGAGCCACTGGTCGATGAAATCACAACCCCCGCAGAAATCCCTTCTGCGGAGAGTTTTTTGGCCCCTCTCCCTTTTCGTTCCGATCTCCAAGCCATCGAGCAGGAGGTGGAGATCGCTCAAGGACGGCTCCTCTACGAAAAAGGGGCTCGCTGGCCCACGGTGGACTTGGGAGGAAACTATTATTTGTACCGCGTGGGATTCTGGGAGGATATTGATTGGGACGTAACATTGAGCCTGAATCTCCCACTTTACTATGGAGGGGAAATTAAAGGGAGGATTCGGGAAGCGCAGGCCACACTGCGTCAGGCAGAGCTCGCTCGAAGAGAGGCTTTGCGCCGAGGCGATCTCGAAGTGCGGCAGGTTTACAATAATTGGACCGCCTCCGAAGCTCTCAAAAAATCCTTAGAAGAATCGGAATCCTATGCGGCGTCCGATTATCAATCTCATGTCAAAGAATATCGCGATGGATGGGTGAATAATCTCGATGTTTTACAAGCTTTGCGGGATTGGCAAGAGCGTCAACGAGAATGGAATGGAGCTTTTTTTCAAACGAAACTCGATTATTTACAATTGAAAGTAGCCACAGGAGAAGTCCTATAAGGAGCGTCATCCCCGCGAAAGCGGGGATCCAGTTCTTTCGATAGACTGGATTCCCACTTCCGTGGGAATGACATGGATTCCCGTTTGCACGGGAATGACAGCAAAGAGATTATGACATTATCGGATCTTTCCATACGTCGGCCGGTTTTTGCGTGGATGTTGATGGTCGCTCTCATCCTGTTTGGCGCCATCGGATTCTCTCGTATGGGGATCTCCGAGATGCCCGACGTCGATTTCCCTGTGATCGCCGTTCATCTGTCGTTAGAGGGAGCCGCCCCCGAGATTATGGAGACCGATGTGGCCGATGTCGTGGAAGAGGCTTTAACGACGCTCGAGGGGATTCGAGAGATTAATACCTCCTGTCGTCAAGGGGAGGCTGTCCTTACTGTGGAATTTGAGTTAGAGCGAGATATCGATGCCGCTCTCCAAGAGGTTCAGACGAAGATCTCTCAATCACAGTCTCGACTCCCGAACGATATGGAACCTCCCGTTGTCACCAAAACCAATCCGGAGGACCAACCCATTCTATGGATTGGCCTTTCGGGAGACCGACCTGTTCGAGAGCTGATGACCTACACTCAAAACTATCTCAAAGATCAGCTTCAAACAGTCTCGGGTGTTGGGGAAGTATTCCTAGGAGGATTTCTAGAACCGAATCTCCGAATCTGGATCGATCCCAAAAAACTCTTCGCCTATGAACTTACCGTGGAAGATGTCATCACGGCCATAGAACGGGAGCACGTTGAGATGCCTGCGGGACGAATTGAAACATCCGAAAAGGAATTCAATGTCCGAGCCATGGGAGAGGTCACAACCCCTGAAGATTTTGGCAAGATCTTGATTCTCCGACGAGGAGGCCAGCCGATTTACAAGCCGATCTCTCTGCGAGAGATCGCTGAAGTGGAACTCGGGATGAGTGACTTTCGAAGGATCTCGCGTGTGAACGGAAAAATGGCGATCGGGCTCGGCGTTCGAAAACAGCGAGGGGCCAACGCGGTGGCCGTCGCCCGCAATGTGCGACAAAAGGTTGAGGCATTGCGAAGCGATCTTCCTTCCGGACTGGAAATTGGAATCAATTTCGACAGCACCCGTTTTATTGAAGAGTCCGTAAGAGAGCTCAATTTCACTTTGATCCTTTCCGCAATCCTCACCGGCTTGGTCTGCTGGGCCTTTTTAGGATCGTTTACAAGCACATTGAATATCTGGCTCGCCATCCCTACCTCGATCGTGGGAACTTTTTTGGTCCTTTATTTTGCTGGATTTACACTCAATAATTTTACGGTGCTCGGATTGATTCTGGCTGTGGGAATCGTGGTGGATGATGCCATCATGGTTCTAGAAAATATTGTTCGCCACCAGGAGATGGGGGAGAATCGAGTGACCGCGGCCCTGAAGGGGGCCAGACAGATTACCTTTGCCGCCGTCGCTGCAACGTTAGCCGTTGTTGCCATCTTTTTGCCCGTCGCTTTTATGAGCGGCATCATCGGAAAATTCTTCTTCCAATTTGGCGTGACGATGTCGGTGGCGGTCCTACTTTCATTGCTAGAAGCGTTGACACTCACGCCGATGCGCGCCTCACAATTCGTCTCCGTGGGAAAAAGGAGATCTCGTTTGGGACAAAAAATGGATCGCTTGTTTGATAAACTCTCAGAAGGCTACGAGAAGAGTTTATCTTTGGCCTTAAAGCACCGATGGAAAGTAATCTTTTTCTCTGTGACGCTTTTTGCCGCCTCTCTGGCTTGCCTATTCTTTTTAAGAAAAGAGTTTGTCCCCTCCCAAGATCAATCGATGATTCTTGTTCGACTTCAGACGCCGGCGGGCTCGTCTCTGGCCTTTACAGACAATCGTTTCCGACAAGCAGAGAGTTTGGTCAAGGATCGACCCGAGGTGAATCGTTATTTCGCCGCAGTCGGAGGTTTTGGAGGGGGAGAAGTCAACACCGGGATGCTTTTCGTCACACTCCAGCCGAAAAAAGAACGAAAACTTTCTCAACAAGAGTTTATGGACATGATTCGAAAAGAGTTGGCTCAGATTCCGGATACCAAAGCCTTCGTCCAAGATCTTTCGACTCGCGGATTTACGGCTCGGCGAGGCTTTCCCGTGGAATTTACGATTCGAGGGCCCGACTGGGAAAAGATTGTGGAGTATTCTCAAGCGATCCAAGGGAAAATGGAGGCGGATTCTATTTTTCTCGATATCGATACCGATTACCAAACCGACATGCCGGAGATCCAAGTTCGCCCCCATCGCGAAGAGGCTGCCCGACGAGGCGTGAGTGTAGAGACCATCGCTCAAGTGATCAACGCCGCAGTGGGGGGAATTCGCGTTGGGAAATTTACGGAGGGGGGGCGAAGAAACGACATTCGGGTGCAACTCAAGGCGGAGGAACGAATCCGGGCGGAGCAGATTCAAGCTCTTCATGTCCGAAATAATCTGGGAGAACTCGTCCCTCTTTCCGAAGTGACAACCCTAACCGAAAAGCCCACCCTTTTAACCATCACTCGCAGAGATCGAGAACGGGCCGTTCAGATATTCTCGAATATTGCCACGGGAGGATCGCAAACGGAGGCGTTAAGGAAAGTGAAGGACATGGGGAAAGAGATTCTGCCAGAAGGCTATCGTCTTGTATTCAGTGGCTCTGCTCAGACTTTTCAGGAATCGTTCCACGGTCTTATTTTTGCTCTTTGGCTTGGAATTATCGTCTCTTACATGATCCTCGCTTCCCAATTCAATAGCTTTCTCCACCCCTTCACAATTTTGCTAGCCCTGCCATTCAGCCTGTCCGGAGCATTGATAGGGCTATGGGTCTTTGGAAGTTCGCTCAATCTCTATAGCATGATTGGATTGATTTTACTCATGGGAATCGTGAAGAAGAATTCGATTTTGCTCGTTGATTTTACGAATCAGATGAGACAAGAAGGGATGCCCGTTACTGCCGCTTTAGAAAAGGCGTGCCCCATCCGACTTCGTCCGATTCTAATGACTTCGTTATCAACCGTGGCTGCTGCAATCCCTGCTGCGATCGGTTTTGGCCCAGGGGCGGAGGTTCGTGCGCCGATGGCCATTGCCGTGATTGGCGGAGTGCTTCTCTCAACACTCCTCACCCTCTATGTAGTTCCGGCTGCCTACAGCCTCCTCTCCCGTTTTGAGCGCCAGAAACCTGTTTAATCGCGATGGCGGGTTTTCTCGATGATATCCTTGAACGCAGAAACCGGATAGGCTCCGCGAATGGAGACGCCGTTGACGATAAAACCAGGAGTCCCTGAGATTCCAAATTTTTGGGCCTCTTGCGTATCTGCCTCGATCCGACTCGCGACCTGCGACGATTCCATGTCCTTCTTCATCCTAGCGATATCGGCTCCCGCTTTACGGGCAGCCTCGTCTAAGAATTTCTCTCCATCTTGGCCTAGACGCTGTTGATTTGTGAAAACCTCGTCATGGAAACGATAGGCCTTCTCGGCGCTTTGCAAGGCAATGGCCTCAAATCGCTTGGCCGCTGGCATCGCCATGGGATGGAATGAGAGAGGAAGGTGTTTGTAGACGAAATAGATGTCGCTCCCATACTCTTTCAAAAGCTCCTGAACGGTAGCAAAACCTCGCGCACAGTAGGGGCATTGAAAATCGGAATATTCCACAACGGTAATTGGAGCCGATTTTTTCCCTTTGGAGGCTCGATCGTCACTCAAAGTCGGTTGCAACGGATTTTCCAACTCACGCGCCACACGCCCTTCTTCTTCTTGCTGCGCTTTCTTTCCCTCTTGTTCTTGAGCCGTGCGAGCCGCATTTTGGAGGGCTGCCATAATCTTATCGGGGTGTTTTTCAATCACCCGGGCCAAGATCTCCGGATTTTCCTCTAATACCTTTCCGATATTCTCCGCGCTCGGTGAGCATCCCAACATTATGACAAATCCTAAAACAAGACCTTTTTTCATTTTGGACTCCTTGTTGTAAGTGACAGATTGGCAACATTATATCACAAACTCTCCTAAGTCACGAAACTAGACGTTTGCCCATCCCCAGTTTTTAAGGGAGGTAGGTTCTGAACTCGCTAGTGTAGTGTAACCAACACTTCTCTACATATCCCGTTCACCCTGAGCCTGTCGAAGGGTGAAATATATCAAGGGGTTCCGTTCATGGTTCGACATGCTCACCACGAACGGCCTGTAAAGAGATTAATGGGACACTACACTAGCGAGTTCAGAGACCTACCTCTCTAAACTGGGGGCTCTTGACCCTTGCAAAAAAATCTCGCTATACTCCTTCCCGTTTAAAAGGGGAGGCAATAAATGAATGTTCCATGGATAACGTATCTGATTCCGCTAGCAGGGGCCATTGCGCTTGCCTACGCTTACACCCGAACCCAATGGATTGTGAGGCAACCCTCTGGCACCCCTCGCATGGTGGAGATCGCCAA
Organism: Deltaproteobacteria bacterium; assembly: GCA_016202395.1. GTDB lineage: Bacteria > JACQOV01 > JACQOV01 > JACQOV01 > JACQOV01 > JACQOV01. The sequence continues at coordinate 6,532 of JACQOV010000016.1, read as the reverse complement.
TGCCATCCGTGAGGGGGCTTTGGCCTTTCTCAAAAGAGAGTATCGGGTTCTGGCAATCTTCGTCGTGGCGGTGGCGCTCCTTCTAGCCCTTGCCAATAGTGGGCAACGCGATTCTTCTTCGATGATCGCCTTCAGTTTCGCCTTGGGAGCCCTTTGTTCCGCAGCAGCTGGATTCTTTGGGATGCGGGTGGCCACCCAAGCCAACGTCCGAACTACAGAGGCGGCTAGAACCGGATTGTCCCAGGCTTTAAACGTCGCTTTCTCTGGAGGATTGGTGATGGGACTTTGCGTCGTGGGACTCGGCCTCTTAGGCTTGGGTCTCCTCTTCCTTCTTTACAACGCCTTCGGCTGGAGTCCCGCAAAGGTGGTCAACGTCATCTCTGGATTCTCTCTGGGCGCCTCCTCCATTGCCCTCTTCGCCCGCGTGGGAGGAGGCATCTACACCAAAGCGGCCGATGTGGGGGCCGATCTTGCTGGAAAAGTTTACGAAGGAATCCCTGAAGACGACCCTCGAAATCCTGCAACGATTGCCGACAATGTCGGAGACAACGTTGGAGATGTGGCTGGAATGGGGGCCGACCTTTTCGAAAGCTACGTGGGAGCTATCGTGGGAACCCTTGTTTTGGGGGTGAGTTTTATCCCTGTTTTCCGAAGAATCCCCGATGCCGACCCTCTTTCCGCGATCCTCCTCCCTTTCGTTTTGGCCGGTGTGGGAATTCTGGTTTCGATTGCAGGATCCTTCTTTGTTAAAGTAAAAGAAGGCGGAAACCCTCAGAAGGCCCTCAACATTGGAGTCTTTGGCGCCTCCATCCTCATGGCGATCCTCTCCTATTTTATTATCGTGGGGATGCTCCCCGATGAATGGAGAATAGGGAGAGTTCAATACACCGATTACGGCGTCTATCTTGCGGTGATCATTGGACTTGCCGCAGGGATCTTTATTGGACTGATCACTGAATACTACACCTCCATTCATAACAAACCCACACTTCGAATCGCGGAGCAGAGTGTGACAGGGCCTGCCACCAATATCATCGAAGGCCTCGGCGTGGGGATGCTCTCCACCGGCCTCCCTGTGATCGTTTTGTCGATCGGGATCATCGGAGCCCACCACTTTGCCGGTCTCTATGGAATTGGGATTGCCGCTTTAGGAATGCTGTCGGTCACCGGAATTCAGTTGGCGGTCGATGCCTACGGCCCCATCTCAGACAACTCCGGCGGGATTGCCCAGATGGCGCAGCTCCCTCCAGAGGTTCGTGAGAGAACGGACAAACTCGACGCGGTGGGAAACACCACGGCAGCGATTGGAAAAGGGTTTGCCATTGGGAGCGCCGCTTTGACGGCGCTCGCCCTGTTTGCCGCCTTTATGCAACAGGCGCACTTGAGATCGATTAATATTGCCGATCCGGTGGTGATGGCCGGATTGTTGCTGGGGGCTGCCCTCCCCTTTGTCTTTAGCGCGCTGGCGATGGGGGCGGTGGGTCGAGCGGCCGGCGAGATGGTTCAAGAGGTGGGGCGACAGTTTCGCGAAATCGCGGGGCTGCGCGAAGGGAAGGCTCGAGCCGACTATGCCCGCTGCGTCGACATCTCCACTCGAGCCGCGATTCGCCGAATGATCCTGCCAGGATTGCTCGCCGTTACCACACCGGTAGTGATTGGCTTCATTTCGAAAAACATGTTAGGAGGATTGCTTGCTGGAGTAACCGCCTCTGGTGTTCTGATGGCTATCTTTCAGGCCAATGCGGGTGGAGCTTGGGATAATGCCAAGAAACGGATTGAAGGTGGGATCGAAATCAACGGCGTCACTTACAAGAAAGGGACCGATGCCCACAAAGCGGCCGTTGTGGGGGATACCGTGGGAGATCCTTTAAAAGACACCAGCGGCCCGAGTTTAAATATTCTAATTAAATTGATTGCGGTGATCTCTCTGATTATCGCTCCATGGATTGCCTAAGACCATGCCGATCCCAATGACAAAAAAAGGGCTCGATGCGCTCCGAGTGGAGTTGGAGAGGCTCAAAAAAGTGGAGCGCCCTAAAGTGATTCAAGATATCGCGGAAGCGCGTTCCCACGGCGACTTGAGTGAAAATGCGGAGTACGATGCCGCTAAAGATCGCCAAGGCTTCATTGAAGCTCGCATCCGAGATCTAGAACACAAGATTGCCAACGCCCAGATTATTGAGGCCTCCCAGCTGTCCGCCGAAAAAGTGACCTTTGGAGCCACCGTCATTCTCCTGGACCTCGAGTCCAAAGAAAAGAGGCAGTACACACTGGTGGGTCAGGAAGAATCCGACCTTAAAAACGGGAAGATCTCCGTCCAATCCCCTGTCGGCCGGGCCTTGGTGGGACGAAAGGCTGGAGATTCCGTAGAAGTGACCACTCCCGCTCGCCTCATCGAATACGAAATCCTCGAAGTGAGAATCGACGAGATTTAGAACCGGCCTCATAAGTGAGTTCCCATATTGACTTATGGTATTTACACTCGAAAAAGCCCTCCAATCGACGGGCCATGGAATTACCTCGACGATTCGACAAGGGCTTGAACTCGTGGCGGCGAGCCGGGCCTACGAAAGGTTGAGGCAATGGAGAGGCAAAGTAAAGTTTTCCATTGATCTTAAGAAACTGAGAGAAGATCGGTGCTTTCTCTGCGCAAAAAAGCTCGGCTGGCAGACACCTTAATTGCCCAACTGTGTCTCGATCACCAGCTCCCCCTGATAACACGAGACTCTGATTTTAAAATTTTACTCGTGTCTCCGGCCTCAAACTTCTCTAAGCAGCTCAATCAATTTTTTGGTGCAATGAAGATGCAATATATTCCCCTATTTATTTATGAGGGAATTGGCTTCGGGGTGAAAAATATATCCACGGTATTTTTGGCAAGATCGCCCAAAGAGATAGCATGTTTGTCTATGGCAAATTCCTTCTCCGTCCTTTCATAGATGAAGTATGGTTCAAGCTCCCTGTCGGTGAGCATAATGACACGCTTCCTATATGGGTCTTGAGCCTTCTTGCATCTTTCAACCTCTTCGTCCGAGAAACCATCCAGCTTTGAGAACAGAATGAAAACCTCAAATCTTTCTCTTGGGAAGGCATCGGCTACCTTGGTTAGATTAGAGACATCTTGCTCAGCAATCTCTTTTCTCGTTTTACATTCGCCGATTACAATTTGCACTCGTGGTTCATATGCCTTCGTGAGCAAAACAAAGTCAGTTTCACATTTGTCGATGGAAGCCGTCTTTGGTTCGATCTCCATTGAAGTGGCATAAATGGCCGGGTCCATATGAGTATCCAACTGTTGCAAGGTGAGAATGACAGGGATGCTACCAAATTGATTATCATCCCGGCCGAACAACCCTGATCTTCGATATGCCCAATCCCGGTCACGGAGCTGAGGAGTAATATTGAATTCATTGCCACAGTACTCGCAGTTCAGAACAGTTTTAACATCATCAAGATGCTTCCAGAATGTGAGCTCACAACTTTTGCATTCGAGTTCCAAACCGACCCTGAATACTCCATTTTTCACAAGATATTTCAGTGCATCTTCGGGAGATATTTTTTGAGTTTCACGAGGTTCTATGAACAAGTTTTCAAACTTGGAAAATGCCACTACTTTGGTCTGCGGATCTTTCTGACGTATGGCTTCGATTGCCCCGCTTCGAGTAAAGGACTTATCAGGTCCATATTCTTCAATCAGTTCACGTACTCCGCTGATCTTAAAGACCCGACAACCTTGAAGCCCGTGCATTTGTTGTATGAGTCGGTTGCAAATCAATCCTGCTGGACTGGGCTTGGATTTTATTCCAAAGGCCTCAAACATTTTTGAGATGACTTCTCTACAGCGCAGAGCCTTCAAGGTCATAATGTCGTGATTGATTCCAACCACAACCCCCAATCCTTCCCTCTCAGCTCTTGCGCCGTTCCATTGGAAGTGACATTCGCGTCCGAAGTATTCATTCAACTCCGGAATGTATGGGACCTGTAATGTCCAATCTCCCCCATTGGATATGTCAGTGATCGGCCAAAGGGAGGCGATTGCGTGTTGGTGAGCGAGGCGACCGTCCTGTAAAAATGGTTTGTCAGGAAACTCAAAGGACACAACGGGCTGATCTTGATTTTCTGAGACGGTTGCTAAGCATGATTGAGAATCAAAATGCATTACCGGAGGCTTAATGTTTAGACCATTCCAAATTCCGCCGTCCCCCTGCCTTGAATCAACTGCACACCTCATCCCATTTGATCCAAAAGCAGGAATGTCCTTCAGCACCTCATGATTCTTCCCCCAGACATTAACCCATTTAGTTGCATCACCAAACCGTGATGGCTGCGCCAAAAGAGCTTTGGTGTAGTTGTCTTTTAGACCATCCAGACGTTGTGCATGGCTTGGGTCATAAAAAAACAAATCAATGTCAGAGGCACGCAAGTTCCAGAAATTAATCACATCTTCAAAATTATTTGTGTCCCCATAGTAAAAGCCTGCTTTCTCTCCGTTAGGATTGCAATCTCTATGCAAGAGAGCCTCGGTCAGTGTGTTGGGGAAAAACCTTTCATGAAGATCGTCGGGGACGGGGTTCTGTTTACTGAGAGTGAGGTTCACGGGGTTAAGATAGTTCTCAAACATTGATTCGTACTGATGTCCCGTCTCCTCCTGAGGAGGATATGCCCCCATAGTGGCCAAGAAGATTCTCGATAAAGGATCATCTTGATCCCATTGGAACAAGGAAGGAGCCACACGAAGAACTGGAAGGTTTTTCTGACGCTGTTCGTAAATGAACCTTAACGGATGTTGCACATCCAATACGGTGTTGATTTTGCCATCAATAAATAATTCCTTATGGAATAAGGGCCAAGGCAAATGGGGGAATTGTCCGATGAACTTCTCCATTTCAGGATCGCTGCTTACTGGGTACAGAGCATCTACACGGAACGTATTAATGAGCTTGCGAGCATAATTGGGATCGTTAATGGGTATGATGGGATTATGCCTACCTCCCCAAAGGGTATGACTGAGGCGCATCGCTTCATCAAGTCCCTGAAAATTGCCTTCATGGACACACCATCCGATTTTGATGGGCCTGTATTTGATACGAATGCTTAGTGTGTTCTGCATAGGTGTAAAGGTTGGAGAATGATGTTTTTCACAACTCCCCCTGAAACGGCCGGTGTAGAAGTGAATTCGTGACCTCAGCTACTTCTCCCAGAGGTCTTGTTAATCACCGTTTCATTTCTTCCCACCCGTCCTCTTTCTTCCCACCCTTGTTGCGATTCCGGCGGGCGAAGCCGCGGTCATGCTCTTCTTTAAATCCCCGTCCTCCCACATGTCGCGGTAGGCGTACACATAGGAAGCGGTCGCGACAGGATCGATGTTGTAGTAATAACGGCAGAGTTTTTTGTATAAGCCAAGCAGGCTTGGGTCGAAGCAAAAATCGAGAATACCGTCCAACAACTCTTGGATCCGACGTGCATCGCGACTTTGGGTGAGCAGAATATTTTCGACTTCAACTGTGTATTGCTCCTCAGCCTGGCGCGCTAATCCATCTCGTCCTGCAATGATTTTTCCAATAGACCGGACCAAATTGTTCAGTTGAGTTTTTCTCCTGGTTTTTGCTTTCGCTTTCGCCATTACATCCTCAAGTTCATCTCGCCAAAAGTCCCCGTCCCTTCTCAGTGACCCGATATTTCTGCAATCGGCTTTGGGGCTTGTCGGGGATGGTAAGTTCAAGCAAGCCTTTCTTCAGAAGCGGATAAATGTGCCGCTTATAGTTCAGATAAACCGCCGCCAAACCAAGAAATTCGAGAATGTCGTGTTTGGTGCGAGGCGTACCGCAATAATCGAGAAGACGCAAAACTTGCTCACCGACTTGCTCACTGACTTGCTCACTGACTTGTGCGGTCGAATCCGCGGCGGGGAGCCTTGTCACACCGACATTGACATAAAAAGTGACGACGGCTGCATTTGCAATTTCTTCAAACTTCGGAGGTTTGACGCCGGCGGCTTTGCACATCTCAATCACGCGATTTGTGCCACGACCCCATTTTTCAATGAGTCCGGTCCGGTGGAAAAGATCGGCGATGGTCGGATTACGCAATACTGAGGGATGATTCTTGCTGAGCATTGCGGGTGTAATGCCCTTTGGAAAATCACCGATGCTCCACACTTCAACACGGTCATCAAAAATGGCCAAAGAAACAGATCCTCCGACAATAGAATAATCGCGGTGAATCAGGGCATTGACCAAAATTTCCCGCATTGCTTCGGGCGGGATGAGAGGCTTCTCCACCCGACGCATTTGTGTGGGAACAATCTTGGCCGGGAGCGGAAAATGTCGTTGGCAAAAAATCTCAGCCTCTTCGAGAAGTTTAAAGGCGGGAGCTCGAACATTTTTCTGATCCAAAAATTCGGTTTTGTCCGTACCCCGAAACCGGGCCATCCTCAGCTCACATTGAGGGTAGTGCGGTAAAAATTCCTTCCCGAACAGTACGACAGCCCCCTGATAAATTTGGCCCTCCTTGTCACAAAGCTGCAACCGCC
>JACQOV010000018.1 GCA_016202395.1 Deltaproteobacteria bacterium | reverse complement strand
GCGGTTCCGCTGTTTCTTTTGTCTTTTCTCGATTCACTCCAAAATAACTATCTAATATAATCATTAAATTTGGGAGACCCTTAAAAAATTTCGTATTTTGCTGAATATTCCTTATCACGGATTCAACAGAGCGATGCCTCATCTTTTTTCCACCAATTCGCCAGCAAAAGCTACAAGGATAAGGGCACCCTCGAGATGTCTCTAAAAAGTGAACATGGGCTTTTGCTTGTAGAAAAACTTTGAGTGGATTGAACCGATTGTATCCATAAATCAGGGAAGAATCTGGAACCACATCAAAATGGTTAGCTAATTCTCTGGATGGATTGTGGTAGACGTTCCCATTCTTTAAGTAGGATATCCCTTTTATACGAGTCAAATCACCCCGATTACTGAGAACGTCAAGCAATTCTATGATTGTCTCTTCCCCTTCTTCTCTCACTACATAATCAAAATGCTGGACGGCGTGTTCCGGCACCATAGACCCATGAGGTCCACCGAGAATCGTAGGAACATCTTTGATAGCCTTAACTTTAGCTGCCATTTCCACAGCCCGGTTGATGTTACAAGTTACAGCAGAGAAGCCAACAAGATCAGCCTCTAAAACTCGCTCCCAGGGAATCGGAGCAATCCCCTCCATAAAAACCTCGACATCATAACCTGCATTTTTTACGATCGTCCCTACTAAGGGAAGAACACTATCTGGCATAATAAAACGGCCATTAAAATTTGGGAAACGAGAATTGGGGGAATAATCCAAGAAACGAGGGCTCGGAGAAATAAGAGCTATTTTTTGGATAGGTTTCATAGCAGAGCCGCCCCTATAGTTTGACTGGATTGCATTCTGTCTGTTTGTACCACAGAGCCCACTAAAACTCAAACGAATTTTTAAACTTTAGCGAACCCTTTTGACCCAATGCGTTACGATTCGCACGCGCAGATCATCATCCTCCCAATTGGTGCCGCGCGGCACCAATTGGGTTGGAGCCATTGTCGAAGGACGAATCGTTATAAATCGAGATGCTACAGGCTCATGGTTCGACAAGCCTGTCCTGAGTTTATCGAATGGCTCACCATGAACGAAGACAGGCTCACGGGGAGTTTTTAAAGGCGCCCTAAACCAGGAATAAATTTGCCAAGAATGCAAGATCTCGCAGCCCCTGTCCCTTGGGGGAGATGATTCGACCGTCCGTGGTAAGCCTCATAGGCAAGCAAAGCAAAGGCAATGGCCTCAATCGCATCGCTATCCCAACCGATCGATTCGAAGGAGGCCACTTTAATTTTTGGAAATCTTTTCTGTAACCCCTTCATCAGCGTGGGATTCCTCGATCCCCCTCCCCCAACAATCATTCTGTCCGCTTCAAATCCTTTCGGAATGTAGCTGCGAATCTGATTTTCGACGGAATAGACCGTCCAAGCGGTTGTCGTAGCGACCCAATCGTAACGGGAAAGCGCTCGCCAACGAGGATCTTCGAGAAATCCTTTCACGCGGTCCCAACCAAACTCCTCTCTACCGGCGGTTTTGGGAGGCCTTCGATAAAAATAACGATGGCTCATCAAAGAACGGAGCAAAGGTTCGTGAACGCGCCCCCGTTTTGCCCAAGTTCCCTGGGGATCAAAACGAAATCTCCCACGAGAAAAATGGCGGACTAGAGAGTCGATCACCATGTTTCCTGGGCCGGTGTCAAAAGCGACCACTCGAGATAAAGGGGCTCCTTTAGGAATAAAAGTAACATTGGCGATCCCGCCCACATTCAAAACGATCGTATCTTTCTTAGCATCGGCACACAAAGCCCAGTGAAGGAAAGAGGCCAAGGGAGCCCCTTTTCCCCCCGCAGCGATATCTCGACGGCGGAAGTCGGCAATCGTTGGGATGCCGGTCCTCTCCGCAATCACGGAAGGCTCCCCAATCTGAAGGGTTCCTCCACCTCCTAACAAACCCCGTCGCCGATTGGGGCTATGACAGATGGTTTGTCCGTGACTCCCAATCAATTCCACTTTTTTGGGAGAGACACGAGCCTCTTTTAAAAGCCTTAGCGCCGCTTGAGCAAAAAGCTCTCCCAAGGCAAAATCGAGTCTTACCAGTCGTTCCAAAGAAAGGGCGGTTTGTCGAGAGAGGCTCAAAAGTTCGCGCCGAATTTGAGAGGGATAGGGGAATGTTTTGAAAGCCAACGGTTGGATGAGAGCTTTTGGAGCCTTTCCCTGAATATCGACGAGAGCCACGTCGATCCCATCCACTGAGGTCCCCGACATCAATCCAAGAACCTTCACCAGGGCTCCACGGAATGGCGAGCTTTAAAACCATCCACCACGGCTCGCAGTTGATCTGGATCTTCAAATAACTCCAAGGCCGTTAACGCTAATGCTTTAGCCCCCACGGACATCCCTTGTCGCCCCTTTTCTGAAACAGAGGCCTCTGTGAATGCTGACGAATGGCAAACAATCTCTCTAGGAGAGATCGCAAGTGTGGGATGGATCGTCGGCATCACCTGACTGAGATTCCCGATATCCGAAGAGCCAAAGCCTTCAGAGCTCTCTTCCACCTCCACCCCCAGATCTCGCAGATGCCTCTCAAAAAGCTGAGCCAAAGGAAGGCTCGGTTGAAAGGGCTGGTAGAGGATCTCATTCACCTGGATCTCGGCCCGAGCCCCGGTTACTTTCTCTGCCCCAGCAACGATCTCTTGAAATCGGTTCAAAAGTTCATATGAATAGGTCATATCGGCAGCGCGCAGGTAAAAGTGGGCTGCGGCATAATCGGGGATCACATTCGGGGCATCCCCCCCCTTGGAGATGATCCCGTGGATTCGAGCGTCACGCCGAAGATGCTGTCGCAGAAGGCTCACACCGTTAAAAAGGAGGATCACGGCATCCAGGGCGTTGATCCCCTTCTCCGGTGCGGCGGCGGCATGGGCAGCTTTGCCGTGAAAAGCGACCTCGACCTCGATCAAAGATAACGCTTTCTTGGCAACCTCGGTGGTGTTCGAGGGATGGACCATCATCGCGACAGAGATATCTTTAAAAGCGCCTGCCTTGAGGAGCTTGATTTTCCCCCCTCCTCGCTCCTCCTCTGGAGTTCCGATAACCACAATCCCAGGAGAAAAGTCGGGCGCCCCTTTTTTCAAAGCGACGGCAGCTCCCACACTCATGGCAGCAATCAGGTTGTGCCCACAGGCATGTCCGATCTGAGGTAAAGCATCGTACTCGGCCAGCAAAGCAATCCGAGGCCCCTCCCACGGTTTGGAGGCCTCTGCGTGAAACGAAGTAGAAATCTCCTGATACGGAGCTGTCACTGAGAACCCATGCTTTTGAAGAAAATCGATCGCGGCTTGCGAGGAACGATGTTCCTCTCCCGATAACTCAGGATGAGAATGGATAAAAGAGGCCAGCTCCCACAGCTCCGGCTCCAGCGCCTCTATCGCTTCGATAACAGCTTTTGCTTTCATAGCGGATAGCGTATAGCGTTTAGTTTATCTTGTCTATACGCTACGCGATTTGGTCTGCCTCTCTCAAGAATTTGACTGAAAAGAAAAGAAGAGGGATAAAATTGATTGAAATAATGACTATCAGTTGACTGCTCAAGGGATCTCCCCACAGAGGAACCCCTAAACCTTGATGATAGTCCGCATAACTGGCCACCGTCCAAAGCCTTCTTAAAGTGGAGATCACCAACATCGCCAATCCGAAGAGGGTGGCTCCCATCGCCGAATAGATCGGCCGAATCTGATCTCGCCTCGCTGCCTTTGCGGCGTAACCGTACCCGATCAACATAGCCACCGGATAGGAAAGAAAGGTGATCGCCGCGCTGTAGGCGGGAATTTCCTCAGGGTCCAAAAAATACATCCAACTCCAGGCCGGATATTTTAGATAGAGATAAAAACTGACCGGAAGAAAGATAAAAATCTGATACAGCAGCGCAAACTCAAAATAGGGATTTCCATAGATAGAGGCCTCGTTGCGCAACTGCTTCCGAGCGCAAAAAGGGATCCACAACCCAACAAACAGATTAATTAATATATCATAAGGTATTGTTGGAACCACCCCCCTATTCCCTAGATTGGGTCGGAAGTGAAGATTTTGAGTTGTGTCCCCGGATAGATTTTTGTCCGTCGTCCCATCCCATTCCATTGCTGGATCTGAGAGATAGTGACTCCATATCGATTTGCGATTCGGGTCAAATTTTCACCATTCCTTACTTCGTGAAAAACAAAATCTTGATTCTCTGCAAGAGGAGACTTCCCCGAGGTGTATATCTTCAAACGCTGCCCCGCATACACGACCGATCCTCTCCCCAAATCGTTCCACCTCTTGAGCTCCGTCACACTCACCCCATAGAGTTTAGCAACGCTCCAAAGACTCTCTCCCCGTCGCACCCGATGACGAATGACACTGGTTTTTGGCTCCGGGGAATATTTTGCCTCCATCACGATAGGAGTTTGAGACCCCGTTGGGATCCGAAGTTCTTGTCCCACATAAATCTTGTTTGCGGAAGAGAGCCGATTCAAATGGACGACATCACTCGTCCGAACCCCATACCGAGCCGCAATAGCGCCCAACGTCTCCCCTCGCCGCACCCGATGCTCGACGTAAAGATTTCTCTCCTGGGGAGGGATCGACGCCAAACGGAGTAGCGCCAACTCACCCGTGCCTGGAGGAAGTTTAATGGGATACTCCTTCGAGTAAGGAGGGGTCGCGTTGCGACGAAGCTCCGGATTCAAGAAAGTGACCATCTCCGATGTGGTTCCCGCAGCCTGCGCAATAACCTGTAGATCGTAAGATCCTTCCACAGAAACTTCATCGTATTGAAGCGGTTCTTCGTAAGGGACTCCCACAAAACCGTACTTCTCAGGATTCTTGGCAATCAAAGTTGCGGCAATAAATTTGGGAACATAGTCTTTTGTTTCTCGACGAAGGTAGCGATACTCCGCAAGCTTCCAAAAATCATCGGTATCGTGACGGGCAATGGCTCGAGACACCTTCCCTTCCCCAGCATTATAGGCGGCCGCCGCTAAATACCAAGAACCGAACATCTCATGAAGATCCTTGAGATATTGAGACGCGGCATAGGTTGCCTTCACCGGATCTCTTCGTTCATCTACCCAAGAATTGATTTCAAGCCCGTACCTCCTTCCTGTGGGCGCAATAAATTGCCAAATCCCCATAGCCTTCGCGCGGGAATAAGCCCTGGGGCTAAACCCGCTCTCCACCATCGCCAAATAGACGAGGTCCTCCGGGAGCCCCTGCTCTCGAAAGATTTTGCGCATCATGGGAAGGTAACGGGTCGATCGCGCTAACCACTTGGCGAAATACTCTCGATGATCGGTAAGAAAAAACTCGACGAAATGTTCCACCCTCTCATTAATAACAATGGGAACATCGTAACGGGGCTCTTCCCCCTCCTCTGGAATTTCCTGAACAGGCTCTTTACGAATGGTGAGAGGAGTTTTTATGGCCTCACGAACTCGGGCCATCTGCAAAAGGTCCTCTTCAAAAACATACCCTCTCTGATTATTTTCGGTTTCTACCCAGATCAGGTCCCCCTCGGAGCCGTAGCGCTGAAGCAGACTCAAATCCGATGGATCCCCTGTCAGATGAGAACGAAGGTCTTGGGGTCTATGGACGGAGGGATAAGGGGCTGTGGCACAACCTCCTACGAAAAGAACAATGATAAGAGAACCTCTGATCGACTTCATTACACCTCTTGGTCTACCCTAAATATCACTAGCAGAATAAAGAGGTTACAGCAACAAGTCAAGCAAAATCAAAGATTTATTTGTTATTTTCATTAGATGTGTTATATTTGCCTAAAAAATAGGCAGTCATGATAAAACCAGAAGATCCCATAGAAATTCTTGACGCGATGGAACAAGGGATCCTGGCGCTTAATGCGCAAGGGAAGATAGAGGTCTTTAACGCCTCGCTTGAAAGAACGTGTGGACTTTCCCGGGAATCCACCTTAGGAAAATCCCTTGCCGATGTGTTTCCTGCGGAAGAATGGCTCCACCCACTTTATCAACGTTTCTTGCGTCATGGAAACAGTGTCACTCTCCACGATCAAAGTCTCTCAAACCGAGTTCCGGTATCGCTGACAATCTCTCCTCTCTGGGGACAAAAAGATGCTGTCCGTGGAACGGTTGTGGGGGCTGTTCTCGTTTTTCAGGATCTCTCCCTCATCAAAAAGGTCCAAGAGCATTTTCTAAAATCCGATCGACTCAGTTACATCGGATTGGTGGCTTCCGGTCTAGCTCACGAAATTAAAAACCCCTTAACCGCCATTCGAGGAGCCGCCCAACTTTTGGCGAAAGAGATCCCCCAAGGGACGGAATCGATCCAATGCTGTAGAGTGATTGTCGAAGAGACCGATCGAATGAATCGACTTTTAGAAGAGCTCCTCACTCTAGGACGTCCTCACCGGATCGAGGTTCGACCTGTCAACATCAACCAAATTCTAGATGAACTGATCCTTCTAGAATCCAAATCCCCTACGGCTAAGGGAATAGAGTTCATCAAAGAGTTTGATCCCAGCCTCCCCTATGTTCCGGGAGATGAAGAAAAATTGCGCCAGGTCTTTCTAAATCTTATCCGTAACGCGGTGGAGGCAATAAAAGAGACAGGAACGGTGTGGGTCCGATCGAAGTTCGCAACCGAATATGTCACGATCGACCCTGGAGAAAAGAAAAAGACGCACATCCTGGTGGAAATTGAAGACAACGGTTCTGGCATTCCCGAAGAAGAACAAGAAAAGATTTTTATCCCTTTTTACACCACCAAACCGAAGGGGACCGGTCTCGGACTCCCCCTTTGCCTTCAAATCATTAAGGAACACAAAGGAACGATCAAAGCGCACTCCACACCGGAAAAAGGGACACTGTTCCAAATCGCCTTGGCAACATCGGAATGGGAAGGGGAATTTAAACGATGAAGCGAATTCTAGTCATCGATGATGATTCGAATCTCCGCTGGGTTTTCCAAAAATCGTTGGAACACGCCTCCTATGAAGTGGACACCGCAGCCAATGGGAAAGAGGGGATGGAGCTGCAACGCCGCCATCCCTACCCTCTTATTTTTCTCGATATTCGTCTTCCCGATTACTCGGGTCTTCAGGTGATTCAGGACCTCCGATCGGCCTCTCCTTCCACGCGGATTATTGTGATGACGGCTCAAGACACCATGCAGAATGCTATTGAAGCGATGCGAGCGGGAGCTTTCGACTACATCGCCAAACCTTTTGACCTGGATGAAATCGAGGTTCTAGCGACTAAAGCTTTTGAGAATTGGCGTTTGGTGGAAGAGGTTCAAGAACTTCGATCGAAACTTTCCGAGAAGAAAGAGGAGATGCCGATTCTCATCGGTAAAAGTCCAGCCATCAAAACCGTCTTTAAGATGATTGGCAAAGTCGCAGCGAGCGATATCACCGTTCTTATCGAAGGAGAGAGTGGAACCGGGAAAGAGCTGGTTGCGCGAGCCATCCATTATTACAGCTCGCGCAAAGAGGGGCCTTTTGTGGCGATCAACATGGCGGCCATCCCCAACAATCTGCTTGAAAGCGAGCTCTTTGGTCATGAGAGAGGCGCTTTCACGGGAGCCATTCAAAGAAAAGAGGGACGATTCGAGCAAGCATCGGGAGGGACCCTATTTTTGGATGAGATTGGAGAGATGCCCTTTGAGCTCCAAGGGAAACTGCTCCGAGCCCTAGAACAAAAGTGCGTGGAGCCTCTGGGAGGAGAGGCCTCCATTCCTGTGGATGTCCGCGTGATCTCCGCCACCAACGCGGATCTCGAACAGTTGATCCAGAAAAACCGATTCCGAAGCGACCTCTTTTACCGACTCAACGTGATTTCGATGAAACTCCCGCCGTTAAGGGAACGAAAAGAAGATCTTCCAGAACTTGTTCGATTCTTTATCGAAAAATACCAAAAAGAGCTGGGCGCCTCCCCCAAAGAGATCCCATCGGAGGCGATGGATCCGCTCCTAGAATATCCATGGCCTGGAAACATCCGAGAGCTGGAGAATGCCATTAAACGGGCTCTCATCCTTTCTACCGATTCTCAACTGACCGTTCAAGACTTTCCTCAATTGAAAAAGGCCTCCACTTCCGGTGAAAACCGTTTTGAGAACCAAATCCGAGAGGAGATTGAGAATCGTTTGTGCGCCGAATGGAACAACAAGGAGAATCTTTACCGCGAGGCGGTGGAGCAGATCGAGAGACCCCTGATCGAAGCGGTCCTCAAAAAAACTCATGGAAATCAGTTGAAAGCAGCTCGACTTTTAGGTATTAATCGGAACACTCTAAGAAAAAAGATCGAGGAGTTGAGATTGAAAGAGGAATAGTCATGGGAGAACTCACATTTTACGCTTTCTCAATCACACTGGCCGCCCTTTTAGGAGGATCTCTTCCTTTTTGGAAAAGGATCGGCGTTTTCTCGCTCCACATGGCGCTCACCTGCAGCGCGGGAATCCTCTTAGGAGCCGCCTTCTTCCATATGATTCCTGACGCTATCGAACTTGCAGGGGCCACGGCCAGCCCCTTTATTCTGCTCGGTTTCCTGCTTCTCTATTTCATCGAAAAATTCTGGATGATTCACGCTTGTGAAGCCCAAGAGTGTGAAGTGCATCAAGCCGCAGGACATTTCGCTTTCATCGGGCTGGCGATCCATGCGGTGACAGAGGGGATCGCTTTGGGAAGCAGCTTGAGCATCCCTTCTCTGGCGCCGATTATCTTTTTATCCATCGTGATCCACAAAGGACCCGATGCCTTCTCTCTCTCTTCTCTTCTGATGGTCACGCAATCCTCTAAGGGGAAGATCTTAACGCTCAATCTCATCTTTGCGTTGATTGTCCCGATGGTGGCGGGTTTCACAACCCTAGTTTTTCCTTTGATTGAAAACCGATGGATCGGCATCCTGATTGCCTTCTCAGCGGGAACGTTTCTTCATATCGCCATTAGCGACATCTTGCCCCAAATTCATAAAAGAGCCTACTCCCAGATCAAAATCCTCTTGGTTCTCTCCTTCGGACTGGGAATCATGCTACTTTCCGCCTTACTTAAATGAAAAAAAACCTGCCGAAAGGATTGTATGCGATCCTCGACCTCGACTCCATTGAAGAATCTTCGATCCTTCAGACAGCGGAGATCTTCTTAAGAGAAGGAGCTCCGATCCTCCAACTTCGAGCCAAAAAAAGAGAGCCTCAATCTTTACTCCCCCTATGCCAGGAATTACGGAAGTTAACATCAGGCTATGGGGCTTTTTTCGTTATGAACGATTCTGTGAATTTAGCTCTTCGGTGTGGAGCTGATGGAGTTCATCTTGGCAGTCAAGATCTTGACGCGCAAACGGCGCGAAAACGATTAGGTCCTAATTTTACGATCGGCCTCTCCACACACAACCTGGATCAAGTGGAACAAGCCAATCCTCTTTCCATCGACTACATCGGTTTCGGTCCCATCTTTTCCACCTCAAGCAAAGAGGCCCCTGATCCTGTGGTGGGAACGTCTCTGCTGAAAGAGGCGGTGAAACGATCCCGCCATCCGGTGGTGGCCATTGGAGGGATCCATCTTCAAAATCTGGAGGCCGTTCTTGCAGCCCAACCTCACGCCATCGCCATGATCCAAGGGCTCCTCTCCCCTACCCCCTCCATTGCAGTTCGGGAGATTCTCAAAAAACTTTCTTAGCAGGCCACGGATTCGGTGAGAAAAGCTCACGGGATTTTTTTTCTCGCTTCACTCGCAAGATTTTTGACCCGCGTTGCTTGGCCTCGCGGGTCCTGTCATGGGGCTTCCCCCAGGCGTGCTCCACAGTCCGCGCGCCTGGGGGTCCCCCGCCCCATGCCACCCG
>JACQOV010000014.1 GCA_016202395.1 Deltaproteobacteria bacterium | reverse complement strand
TTGATTTTAAATGATTTTTTTAAAAACCTCTGAATGGGGTTTAAGCTTGGGCTTAAAACCTCTGTTAAAAAAAATTAACACACAAATCGAAAAGATTGTTTAACCCATTGATATTCCATTGTATTACCTATGAAATTTCCTTCACAGTGGAGGTGTGAAGAATCTTTAACACCCTGTCGCAGAAAAGGGGTTGCCACCCTCGGCTGATTGACAGATGATATTATATACGATAGTTACTCAATTTTCAGAATGTGGGAGGAAAGGCCAAGCCGTATCAAGTAAA
Source organism: Deltaproteobacteria bacterium (assembly GCA_016202395.1). Taxonomy (GTDB): domain Bacteria; phylum JACQOV01; class JACQOV01; order JACQOV01; family JACQOV01; genus JACQOV01. The sequence goes on along the minus strand of JACQOV010000014.1, from coordinate 4,357 downwards.
GCAACTGTTAAGGTTAATCGAAGATTACAAACTGAAGGAGGTGGAATAAAATGCGCTACCCTATCAAAGTTTTCTATAGCAAAGAAGATCAAGGGTATATTGCAACCATTCCAGACCTTCCTGGATGTTCCGCTTTTGGAGAAACGGAAGATGAAGCTCTAAAGGAGATTCATGTGGCCTCAGATTTATGGCTTGAAGTAGCTAGAAAGGAAGGGCGCTCCGTCCCGCAAGCGACTCCTGCTGCAGAAGAAGTCAGCGGAAAGGTGCTCGCACGGATCCCTCGGAGTCTCCATAAAGCTTTGAGCGAAAAAGCAAAGGATGAAGGAATTAGTCTAAATCAGTACATCTCTTACCTGCTTGCAAAGGGCATGGGAAGAGCGGCATGAGGAGGGAATCAAAGCATGATACAAACTCAACCTGATCTTAAAAAAGCGCTCAAAGAATGGGCCAGTGTGGTGGCGGCGCTAGAATCCGGAAAGCAGGTGATTCTGCTCCGCAAAGGAGGAATCATGGACCCGGGGTTCGACGTGGAATCACCGATGTTCCTCCTCTACCCCACGCGCTATCACCAATCGGAGGATCAGATACGGCCGCAGTTTCAATCGATTTTGGGGCAAGCGAGAGCTTTGCAGCCGGCGGAAGGGAAGATTCGGATCTCAAGCCTCGCTCAAGTGGTCGATTCTAAAGAAACCACCGACATCGAAACGCTCAAAGCGTTGAGCGAAAAAACGATTTATACGCCGCAGTCCCTCTTAGATCGCTATCAAAATTTTCGGCCCAAGGAATCGATTAAAATACTTTTCGTCCGGACTTTTCTTTTGGGAAAACCTCAAATTTGTGAAGAAAGAAAAAGCTATTTAGGTTGTCGCTCGTGGGTCGATTTAGAAGACTCGATCGAAATTGGCTCACCCAGGCCAGTTTTATCCGAAGACGAATTCCAAAAAGCCCGCGCCGAGATCCGTTCGATCCTAAAATAGCAGCTATATCCCATCGATAGGGAGACGTCGGAGACGAAGCGCGTTGTCCTCTATAACAACTTCATGCCACACCGTCCAGATTATACGGCAACAATGCGTTCTTCCATCGATAAGGCCGCGTATCCCAACGCTTGATAAATATCTTCTAGCTCCGACTCGGGCCATTCTTTCAGCATCTCTTCAACAGTCATCCCAGAACCCAAATAAGCGAGAATAGAAGCGATGGGCATCCTTAATCCTCGAATGCAGGGCTTTCCAAAACATTTATCGGGGTTTAACGTGATTCGATTAAATTTGTAATGTCGAATGTCCATAAGTTCATTATAGCAAGCAACTCCCGCTATCCGCAATGGGCGACGATTCGCAGGTAATACCTATCGATTGACGAATGATGCCATAGTGAAACAATGTTTAAGGCTCATCCCTCTTGGCGAAGGACATCGGGGAAGCTAGGTGAAAAGTTAACTTTACGTTTGGCTGGCCAAATGTAAAGTGATATTTAAAATTGGACCATAGACGTTTTCTACCCAAACACGGGGGTTAAAATCTCGACAGGAACCTTCACCCTTTCGGCAAACTTCTTCGCATCCCAAAGAGATCCCACCCCAGCGCCAAAATGCATCGGAATGGCAGCGACTCGAGGTTGAATCGCTTCCGCCGCTTTGGCCGCCTCTTCCCAATTCATTGTGGTAGCGCCGCCGATAGGTAACAACGCAAGATCGGTTTTGATCGAGTTCATCTCCGGGATAAAGTCGGTATCACCGGCATGGTAAATCTTCTCTCCTCCCACTTCCACAAGATAGCCGACCCAGGCTTTCTCTTTAGAATGATGGGAGGTCTTCATCGTGTAGGCTGGGGTTGCGGTAATTTTTACCCCTTGAATTGTGGTACTCTCACCTGCCTTTAAGAGAACGACGTTCCCAACGAGCCTCTTCTGACAATCGGGGGGAGCCACAATCACTGTTTTTGGAGAAAGAATTTTTCGAAGGTCCTGTTCAGAGAGATGATCGTGGTGATCGTGAGTAATCAAAATGATATCAGCGATTTCAGGCCTCTCAGGAAGTCCCCAGGGATCCAAATAGATCTTGATCCCTCTGTCCCAAAGAAACGCAGAATGCTGAAACCACGTGAGTTCATCTAGAATCATGGGCCTATTTATGCCATATTCCAACTCTATTGCCAAGAGATAGGAATTCTGTTTTCGTCATTCCCGTGCAAACGGGAATCCAGGTCACCCCCGCTTCACGCGATTCGGCGGGCGCCGTGGGAATCTATCGAGGTTATTGTAAAGCTAGCCTCCGCAGGAAAGGCTCTTCTCATCGCTAACCCCACTCTCGCCCCCTGTGGATGACCTCCACAAACCGCGAATATTGTGGAACCGGCCCCGCTGATGGCGCATCCGAGCGCGCCTGCTTGAAGGGCTGCCGTTTTCACTCGTTGAAAACCGGGAATGAGTCGAGCGCGATGGGGCTCGATCAAAAAATCTTGGATCGAAGCGCCGAATAACGCTACATCATTTTGGGCGACCGCAGCCACGATCTGACAGGCTTTAGAAAGATTAGAGATCGCGCCCTGAAGCGGAACCTTTTTAGGAAGAACTTGCCGAGCCAGACGCGTCGAAACTTTTTTCGCAGGGGTCAGTAGAACGATCACGGCTCGTGACACCGTCCCAAGCGGAAGGACCTCTCGACGCAAAGGATCAGCAACCACCACCCCCCCGTAAAGAGAGGCCCCCACATTGTCGAGAAAACGGGCGCCACTGACGTGATACTCTGCCTCGAGAGCGGCTCGGAGCAGAATCGTTTTATCCAAAGGCCTGCCCAAAAGCTCATTCACCGCAAATGCCGCCGCCACGGCGCTCGCCGCGCTACTGCCCAAGCCACTTCCCGGGACCCCTTTTTTTAAACGGAGCTCTATTCCAACGGAACGCTTCGTTAAGCGCAAAACCTCTTGAGCCGCAATCCCCGCGGTGTTTTCACGCGGATCCAAAGGGAGCCCTTCAGCCCCTTCGATCTCAACGATTCGAATCCCCCGATGATCGGAGCGATGGACCGAAACGGCATCCCCAAATTCTTTGACGGCCATCCCAAGAACATCGAATCCAGGACCGACGTTCCCAATGCTTGCAGGCGCCCAAACCTTAAGCCATAACGACATCGCTAGCCACCTTGAGACCGAGGTCTCGAATCATGCGAAGATCTTCTCCGGCTTTGCGCCCCTCGGTAGTCAAATAATTTCCAATTAAGGTGTGACTTGCGCCTGCCGCGTACATCCAAGATTGCAGATCGCGCAGATGCAACTCTCGTCCACCGGCTGTCATAATATCTTTTTCGGGAAGCAACATGCGATAGGTTGCAATGATCTTTAAAATCTCCATCGGAACCAAGGACTCCACTCCTTCGAGAGGGGTCCCGTGAATCGCGTGAAGAAAATTGAGCGGAACCACATCGACCTCCAACTCGCGCAGCGCCATGGCCATCTCAACGCGCTGTTTTAGGTTTTCCCCCATCCCAAAAATTCCACCGGAACAGATTCGGACCCCCGCCTCTTTCAAAAACCGAATCGTCTGAACTCGATCTTGGTAGGTATGCGTCGTGCAGATCTGGTTAAAATGGCTCTCGGCCGTCTCCAAATTATGATTGTAGGTGTGAAGCCCCGCCTCCTTGAGCTTATGAGCAATCTGAGGATCGGAGATAATTCCCAACGATGCATCGGCCTGAAGCCCCGTGCTGGAGAGCACTCGAAGGCGATCCAAAACATTCTCCAAGACAGGCCCCTCTTTCAAACCCTTCCAAGCCGCCACAATCCCCAAGGCTTGTGCCCCATGGCTCTCCACCTCTTGCGCCGCCTGCACAATCTCGTCGGCATTCATCAAGGGGTAGGTTTCAATTTCGGTTTTGAAATGGGCCGATTGAGCGCAAAACGAACAGTTCTCCGAGCAAGCTCCACTTTTAGCGTTGACGATCGAGCAGAGACTAATCATGTCCCCTTTAAACTCATGGCGCACCCGATTGGCCGCCGCGATGAGATCAATGACATCGGGCCCCTCCACAGAGATGAGTTGAAGCCCTTCGTCGAATTCGAGCTGTTTTCCAGCTAGAACTTTGGTTTCACATTCCCGAATAAAATCTCGAGTGACCCATGACATGAAAATCCCTCCTGAAATGCCCGCAGACTAACATAGGGGAAGAACCTCAGTCAACCGCTCATCGCCACTCGCCCCCAGTTTTCAGGTCAGGATATCCTTTTCGCTCACGCAAGAAATTTTTAACCCCTCTAAAGGAGGTAGGTCTCTGAACTCGCTAGCATTTCTCGCCTAGCCCGCCAGCAGCGCTTTGCGCAGCAATGCGGGCTGGCCACTGTAGGCTTCGCAAAGCAGC
>JACQOV010000011.1 GCA_016202395.1 Deltaproteobacteria bacterium | reverse complement strand
GACCGAGCCTTAGAGGGGTCGAAAATTTCGTGAGAGAGTGACGGAAAAACATTCCAGTGAACACCAGAACAAGGCCTATCTTGATATAAAAAGACAATTCGATATATTATCAACTGGGAGCCGGGGTGGCGGAATTGGCAGACGCACAGGACTTAAAATCCTGAGGTTCGCAAGGACCGTGGGGGTTCGATTCCCCCCCTCGGCATTTGAAGTTTAAATAACGAACACACTTGCAAATGCAAGAGATGACTTGAGACGAGGCGGCCAACTGAGGCCGAGCGAAGCGTACTTGATAACGTACGCTGAGCGAGTGCCGAAGGAGGCCAACGAAGTATCAAGGCATTTATTGCATTTGCACTAATGAAAGGAGTTGGCCATGGAAACTTATCTTTTTACACTCAGGTGGATTCATTTCTTAGCGGGGGTTACATGGATTGGATTGCTTTACTATTTTAATCTCGTCCAAACCCCGTTCTTCGCAAAAGCAGAGGCTCCGGTTAAAAACGGGATGATTCAAAAACTCGTCCCAGATGCGCTAGGGTGGTTCCGTTGGGGAGCGATGTTCACCTTCTTGAGCGGCATTCTTATGTACATGGCAAAGCTTCATCAGCTAGGGGGCGGTTCTGGATTTTTCAACACCTCGTACGGTTGGGCCATTACAACGGGGGGATTGCTCGGAACTCTCATGTTCCTCAATGTTTGGCTCGTCATCTGGCCTAAACAAAAAATAGTGATTGCTTCAACGACTCAAGTCGCCCAAGGAGGCCAAGCCCTTCCCACGGCCGCAGCTGCAGGAAGACGAGCTGCCCTGTCTTCACGAACCAATTTTGTTTTTTCCATTCCGATGCTTTTCTTTATGGGGGCCGCAAGCCATTTCACGCTATTTTATGATGCCAGCGAAGGTTGCAAATGGGGAATAGCCTTCTTTTTAGCTGTAGTGATCGGCGCTCTAGAACTGAATTCCTTGATCGGTTCCCAGGGACCCACTAAGAAGCCTTTGGATAGTGTGAAGGGAGCCATCACGGCCGGATTTGCGCTCACTGCAGTGTTGTTTATTTTGTTCAAGCTCCTATTCTAGTGAATTATTTACATCCTAGAAGTGGCTCAAGAATATCCGGAATATTGACTCCCGCAACCGCTTCGATGAGATAACACAGAGGTAATTGTAAGTGCGTCTTGTACTGCGTGGTGCTGGGCATCTCCAAAGTCGTTTTGAGACCTCGATAAATGCTCCAATCCATCGTCACCTTTTTCTCAATCCCATCGCAATTAAATAGAAGCGGCTGCCCGAGATGCCCTTCTAAGTCGCTGGTGTCCAGATTAAAATCGGGGATCGATGCAAGGGTATACCCCAAAATCTCTATGTCCTTAGTCTCATAAGTCATATCGATTCTTCCGGTAATAGTGCATCCCTTAAAAGGGAATTTGTAGAACTCCACATAATTGTCCGAATAAATCACGGTCTCGGTAAGCTCAGTATCCAAGAAAATTTCCATTGTCCCCTCTTGATTAATAGGGGATCCCTTTCCCGAAGAAGTCGCATTAAAGGTCAGGCGAAGTGGTTCTGGATCCGTTTCGATCTCCTGAATCGAAACCTCTGTTGTGGGATAAATTTCAAAATCGTCTCGGGTTAAGATGAGAGGAATCACGTCATCGGGAACCTCCCCTTTAGGAAATACCCCTTCGCGAGTATAGGTATACTCGGGTTCCCCCCCCAGAACGATACAGCCTTCATCGAGGCTCCACACACCCGGATCGGGACTAGCCCACCCCGTCCGGACTCGACCAAACATCTGACAATGAGTGAGTCCTACATACTGCCCCGGCCAAACCATATACCCTTTCTCTTTCCCCCCCACTATTTTACTCTGACGCTTCAAATAATCATGGTATACAAGATCCGAGGTCCAATCCCCTGTCCGATGGATTTGGATGAAAAACAGTGCAAAGCCAATGAGGAAACTATCAAGAAAGGAGGGGAGCGGTTCAGGGATCACTCGCGCCACCTGTTCTTCCGGTCCATCCTGACAAAACATCCCTAACCCCGAATCGTCCAAGACACACCACTCCTGATTTCCACGATTGTATGTCACTCGACGGGCTTCCTGTCGATGATATGAAACAAAAAACATATCGATATTCAACATGGAGTCCAACGTTGTGGAGACCCCCCACCAATCCCCAAGAGCAGGCCTCCCACCCGGACCCGCCGTGTAAAGATGCCACTCTTTCCAAGCTCGAGATCGAGCCAGCGCTTCCGGTGATTCGGTCTCCTCTTCATACCCAATCCGCAATTCACGAACATCAGCGCTTAAACAATATTTGGCCATCCCTTCTTCATAAAAACAGGGCTCTGAAGGACTCATTTCTCGATCCACAAGCTTTGTATAAAACAGACGCATCACTCCATTGGGGGAGACTTGAGTCCAACCGACTGTCGGCTCTCCATCGATAAATGTCGGATGAACCTCCGGAACCCGAATACATCCCAATCCGGTTTCTGTCGTATTCGTTAATCGAGTTGGATTAGAGCCATCCGTCCCTACCAAATAAAGTTCCCCACAGGAAAACATAAGATCTTTAATCCCAATCCCTCGGTAACGATTCGAAACAAAAATGACATAATTACCATCAGGCGTGTAGTCCGGATGAGCATTCCTCGTCCCCTGGGTTGACTCACCATCGGCCCCACAGGTAACACATTGAAGATTGGCCCATTCCTCGTTACCATCAACAAGGCTGCGGTCTTCCCACATCGCTGGCATACGATAAACATGCTGTGAGGTACCCTCCGTGATCTCGCTGTCCACGGCTAAAGCTTCGACGTAAGCTCTCCCCTCGTGATACTGAAAGACCGGGTTGAACATCGCGGAATATTTGTTGAACATCGCGGGATATTTCTCAAAATCATACTTCTGAAGAGTGAATCCGGTATAGGGATGGGGTAAATCGGCAGCATTAATGCTTTGGTTGAGATTCCTATAAACGAAATCCACGGGCAAACCTGGCCTATCCAAATCTCGCTTAAAGAGCTTAGACCCGAAAATAAGAGGGGTCCCTAACATAAAAACCAGGACCCCCAGTAGTACCTTCCCCAAAAAGGTGAGATTTTCAGGAATTAACTTCATCATTAGCGCCTCTCTTCCTGCCCCTCCTTTAGATACGTGTTCTTTTTACTTTATAACGATCCTCTCAATGTTCATTCACATCCTAGAAAAGGTTCCAGCACATCCGGAATATTGATTCCCGCAACCACTTCGATGAGATAACACAGGGGTAGGTTCAAATGTGTTTTGTACTGCGTGGTGCTGGGCATGTCCAAAGTCGTTTTGAGACCTCGATAAATACTCCAGTCCATCGTCACCTTCTTTTCGATTCCATCGCAATTCAATAGAAGAGGCTGCCCGAGATGCCCTTCTAAGTCGCTGGTGTCCAGATTAAAATCGGGGATCGATGCAATGGGATACCCCAAAATCTCCATGTCCTTAGTCTCATAAGTAAAATCCATTCTTCCGGTAATAGTGCATTCCTTAAAAGGGAATTCGTAGAACTCCACATAACTGTCGGAATAAATCGCGGTTTCGGTAAGCACCGTATTCAAAATAATGTTCATTCTTCCCCCCGGATTGATAGGGAACCGATCTCCGGGATTCGCTGGAATATCCGGAGTAAAGGTTAGGCGAAGTGGTTCTGGATCCGTTTCGATCTCCTGAATCGAAACCTCTGTTGTGGGCCAAATCTCAAAATCGTCTCGGGTTAAGATGAGAGGAATCACGTTATTGGGAGCCTCCCCTCTAGGGAAAATCCCCTCGCGAGTGTAAACCTGTTCAGGGTCCCCCTCCAAAACAATGCAACCCCTTTCCCATGTCCACTGGTCCGGATCGGGATCGGAATTGGCCCATCCTGATCGGAATAGACCAAACGTTTGACAATCGGTGAGTTCTATATACGGACCAGGCCCGACCATATACCCTTTCTCTTTCCCCCCCACTATTTTACTCTGACGCTTCAAATAATCGTGATATACAGCATCCGAGGTCCAATCCCCTGCCCGATGGGTTTGGATGAAAAGAATTGCAAAGCCGATGAGGAAACTATCAAAAAAGGAGGGGAGCGGTTCAGGGATCACTCGGGCCACCTGTTCTTCCGGCCCCTCCTGACAAAACATCCCTAACCCCGAAGGATCCAGGATGCACACCTCTTGGTCTCCACGGTTCTGTGTGACTCGACGGGCCTCCTGTCGATGATATGAAACAAAAAACATATCAACATTTAACATGGAGTCCAACGTTGTGGAGACCCCCCACCAATCCCCAAGTCCAGGCGTGTAAAAATGCCACTCTTTCCAAGCTCGAGATCGAGCCAGCGCCTCGGGGGATTCATTTTCATCTTTATATCCAATCCGTAACTCCCGAACATCGGCGCTTAAACAATATTTGGCCGTTTTTTGAGATGGAAGGGCGCGTGTACCCCCACGGGCAACACCAGGCCGAGTAGATGAACCACGCAACACCTCAGGCTTCATCGGATCATCATAGAAACAGGGCTCTGAAGGGTTCATTTCTCGATCCACAAGCTTTGTATAAAACAGACGCATCACCCCATTCGGAGACACTTGAGTCCAACCCACGGTGGGTTCTCCATCGATAAATGCGGGATGAACCTGTGGAACCCGAATACATCCTAACCCAGTTTCTGTCGTATTGGTTAATCGGGTTGGATTCGAGCCATCGACCCCCACCAGATAGAGTTCCCCACAAGTGAGGGGAGCTGTAATCCCAGTCCCTCGGTGACGATTCGAAATAAAAATGACATAATTACCGTCAGGCGTGTAGTCAGGATAAGTATTTCTCGTCTCGAACGTCCCGTTATTCTCTCCGCAAGTGACGCATTGAGGCTTGGCCCATTCTTCGCCACCGTCAATAAGGCTGCGGTCCTCCCACATCACCGGAAAACGGTAGATGTGCTGCGAAGGTAACACGGCGGTTTCGTTTTCAACGGATAAAGCTTCAACGTAGGCCCTCCCTTCCTCATTGTATCGAAAGACCGGACTGAAAAACGCAGGATATTTTTCAAGGTTGTTATATTTTAGAAGATTGAAGTCAGTATAGGGATGGGGTAAATCAGCAGGATTAATGCTTTGATTGGGATTCCTATAAATGAAATCGACGGGCCAACCTGGCCTATCCAAATCTCGTTCAAAGAGCTTAGACCCAAAGATAAGAGGGGTCCCTAACATAAAAACCAGGGCCCCCAACAGTACCTTCCCTAAGAAGGTGAGAGTTTTAGGAATTAACTTCATCATTAGCTCCTTTCTTAATGATGCAGCGCATCATTATCCTCTCGAGTCTGGTCCTATAAGCTGCAAAAACTATGCCATATTCATAATCGGACTCTCCCCTTTCTAGTGCATTGAATCTGCTTAGTTTTTAGGAATTTCCATGCCTGAAGATTCACCGAGTCTGTTAAAAAAAATTCACACATAAAACCCCATAAAAGAGATAACTCCTTGAAAAATAGAGTCAATAAGGTGTTGAACTTCTTGACACCCCTACTGTCAAAAGAGCTTGACACCCAACAGATAAAAAGCTTTTAGAATCACTAAGTTAGACGCATCGCATCATATTTTATGACGCGACAAGTTAATTTCTGGTTGAAAAGCAACCGGCGAACTACGCTGGCCCCTCGAACCAACCCTAGCCTTGCGAGGTGTGTCCTGATCCCCTTAAGAAAGCATGAGGATCCGAAAGGACAAACGCAGTTTGTCACAAAAAAGGGCCCAATGCAACATAAATCTTTGAAAATCTTTAACCAGATCGTTGAGAGGAAGGGCGATAGACGGCAAAAGAAGAAACCGACTCCCAAAAACGGATCTCTGTTACGGGGAATTTTTGAGAGGCAACGTACTGGTAAATCTCTTTCGCGATATTCTCTGCGGTGGGATTCTCATCCATGAGGTAAAAAGGCTCTTTCATCTTCCTGAAGACTGAAATCAGGGGATCGTCTCTGCGAAGAATCATGCGATGGTCCATTTTTTCGTCGATCCACTTTTTTACCGCTTTTTTAATATCGCCAAAATCAGCAACCATCCCACGCTCGTCAAGCCCCTCCGAAGAGAGTTCAATCTCGACACGCCCATTGTGGCCATGGGGATGCTTGCACATCCCTTCATAATTCATCAGACGATGGCCATAGCAAAAATCGATCTGTTTCACCACACGATACATTTAAGCAATCAGTCGGCCTCCATCGACAAAAATCGTTGAGCCGGTCATAAAATCAGAGCCCTCCACTAAAAATCGCACTGTTTCCACCACATCTTTGGGCGATCCCAAACGGCGTAGCGGAGTTTTCTCAATAACAGTTCTCTTTTCTTTTTCTCCCAAGCCCTCAGGCCACATCACGGGGCCTGGAGCCACGGCAACCACTTGCACTTCAGGGGCGAGATCCCGAGCTAAAGCCTGAGTCATCGTCATCAAAGCCCCCTTGGAAAGGCAATAAGGGATATACCCACTATAAGGGCGAAGGCCGCTCCAATCCGCAATATTAATAATCTTCCCCTTCCCCGCTTTTTTCATTCTTAAGCCGATATCCCGTGAAAGAAAAAAGGGGGCCCGAAGATTCGTGTTGAAAATTTCGTCCCACTGTTTCTCTGTCACATTTTGAAGCGGAGTTCTATAAAAAACAGAGGCATTATTGATGAGAACATCGATGGGAGAAGATCGCTTCGAAATCGTTGTCAAGAGTCTGTGGACTTGTCTTATCTGAGAAAGATCCGCTTTTATCAAACTTGCTTTTACGCCTAACGATTGAATTTCGGCAGCTAGCCTTTTTGCTTCTTTCTGCGAATTTCGATAGTGGACAATGACATGGGCCCCTGCGCGAGCCATGGCTAAAGCAATCTCTCGACCCACCCTTCTTGCAGCCCCCGTAATTAAAACCGTAGATCCTTTGATTTTCATGTGATAAAGGGATAATAGTGGATGTGAAAATGAGCGTCAAGAAAGGTATGATAGAAAAATCTGCGGTGTTGGTCAGTGGGGGGCTCGATAGCGCCACACTTCTGGCGGAGCGGGTCTGCCGGGATAACATCGTTTATCCCCTCTACATTCGGGAAGGGCTTCGCTGGGAGACTGACGAATTAAAATCTCTGCAACGTTTTTTAAAAGCGATCCACACCTCTTCTCTAAAACCCTTAACGATCCTGGAGTTTCCGATCCAACCGATCTATGGGAACCATTGGAGTGTGACAAATAAAAAAGTTCCTGGTTTCCACTCCAAAGACCAAGCGGTTTATCTCCCCGGAAGAAATCTCGGACTGGTTGCGCTCGCCTCTCTTTACTGCGTTCAGAAAAAGATCCCTCAGCTTTATCTCGCGCCTCTTCAAGGAAACCCCTTCTCCGATAGCAAGCCCCAATTTTTTAGGATGTTCGAGCGGCTCATTCGCAAAGGGACAGGGTTCGCGCTAAAAATCAAAACCCCTTATCTTCAAATGACGAAGATGGAGGTGATACAAAGAGGAGAAAAACTCCCCTTAGAGCTTACTTTTTCCTGTTTGAACCCCAAAAATGGGAAACACTGCGGCCACTGCAACAAATGCGCCGAAAGACAAAAAGCTTTCAAGCAAGCTAAGGTTCAAGACAAAACTGCTTATGCAAGAAAATAACAAAACAAATGCCATTGACATATACACCTAAAACTGATACTTTATACACATTGGAGGAAAACATGGCTCGAACCAATATTGTGTTGGATGATCGTTTAGTTCACAAAGGAATGAGATTGACAGGCATTAAAACGAAAAAAGAGCTTGTGAATACTGCTCTACGCGATTTTGTCCGTCGTAAAAATCTTAAGAAGATCCTCGAGTTGGAAGGGAAAATCCAGTGGGTTGGGAATCTCGACGAAATGCGCAAGAGCCGCGTATGATCCTTGTGGATACAACGGTTTGGATTGATTTCTTTGAGGGAAAGGAAACCCCCTTTCGACATAAACTCCACGATTGGATCGAAGAAGGGAATCCAGCTGCCCTGACATCACTTCATCTCACGGAAATCCTCCAGGGAACCAAAAACGACATTGAGTTTGAAAGGACTAAGCGTTACCTTTTAAACTTACCCATCCTCCCTATCGACGACCTTCAAACTTACATACACGCAGCTAAGATCTACAGAATTTGTCGCCAACAGGGGGAAACGGTGAGAAAAACGGCGGATTGTTTAGTAGCTGCTGTTGCCATAGAGAACGATTTGCCTCTATTCCATAACGATCGCGATTTTGACAAAATCGCCTCTTGTACCCCTCTCAAAATTTTCAAGATATAAATCACTTTACTTTAATGCCTCTTCAAGGAGGACGAGGCGATCTTGACCCCAGAATAGCCTGTCACCCATGAAAAAGGCGGGAGCGCCGAAGGCGCCGCGCGCAACGGCCTCCTCCGTGTTGGCCTTGAGTTTGTCTTTGATCTCTGGCTCTTCAACGCCTGCGAGAAGTTTTTCACGCGGAATCCCTACTTGTTCTCCAATCGCCGCAATCACATCAGACTCAGAGATATTGCGATCTTCGACCCAAAAGGCTTTGAAACAGGCATGAGAAAAAGGGACGAGCCTCCCTTCTCGCTCCGCCACTAAAGCAGCTCGCATGGACTTGAGAGAATTGGGGGGAAAGGTGCTCGGAAATTTAAAAGGGACCTCAAAGTACTCGGCCCAGTCGTGGAGATCCCGCAGCATATATTGAGCCTTGGGAGCCACTTGAGAGGGAGGCACATTGCCGGAGGCCTTAAAAACGGCCCCCAAAAGAAACGGCCTCCATTGAAGTTTGGCTCCATGATGCTTGCAAATCTCCTCAATCTGAGTGGAGGCGAGATAAGTGTAGGGGCTTGCAAAGTCGTAGAAGAACTCAACCGTTTTCGTCATGGTTGCGCCTCTTTTTTGAGGAATTCTTCAATCAATGGCAGACGATCTTGACCCCAGAACATCTTATCTTTAATAAAAAAGAGTGGGGCTCCAAAACCTCCTCGTTGAATCACTTCGTCGGTATCGGCTCGAAGGCGATCCTTGATCTCTTGGCTCTGGATCTGTTCGAGCAGAACGTTGGGATCGAGTCCAATCTGCGCGGCAACCTCTCTTAAAACCGGTTCTTGATTGAGATCTTTGTCATCGACCCAATAAGCCTTGAAGCAAGCCTGAGAGTATGGAATCTGTTTCCTTTCTTTCTCCGCGACATAGCAGCCTCTCAAAGCCTTCACGGAGTTCAGAGGAAAAATCGAAGGCCATTTGACAGAGATTCCATAGTAACGGGCCCAATCCTGCACATCTTGGATCATGTTCCGACCTTTGGCGGGAACCCGCATGTTGTTACCACTCCCAATTGCGTTAAAAACCCCGCCCAGCAAAAAGGGCCTCCACACAATCTCAACCGGATAGTATTTTGCTAGATCTTCAACTTGAGTGGAAGCCAGGTAAGAATAGGGACTGCTGAAATCGTAGAAAAATTCAAGTTTCATTATCGAACTAATCTTGAAATCATTTTAAATTCTTCCGTGCCAGCTTTTTCGGTCCATTGGAACAATACTGTTTCCACAGACGATACCACCGCTCCGGCCTCGCGCATCAAATCTAGACCGATCCTTTTATTCTCCGGACTGCGAGAGATTACCGCATCCGCAAGAATTTGTACATGATAACCTTTCTGCAAAAGATCTAGAGCTGTTTGAAGCACACAGACGTGCGTCTCCATCCCCACAAGCACGGCAGTATTTGCCTTCGTTTGTTTGAGCCTCTCCAAAAAATTAGGAGCTCCGCAACAGCTAAAAACAACTTTTTCTAAAACGGGAGCCTCCCCTAAAGCCTGCTGGATGGGCGGAAGAGTAGGGCCTAAACCTTTCGGATACTGTTCCGTCACCAAAACCGGCACACGCAAGGTGTGAGCCCCTTCAATCGACCGAACGATACTCTCCGTCACACACTTCATCTCTGCCGGGTTCATAGCATTGGAAAGCTTTTCCTGTACATCGATCACAACCAGCACGCTCTCCCCACACTTAGGCGTAAATTTTCTCAATGTTGGGTCCATTTAAATGGCCCTCAAACAAACGCAAGAAATGCTTCTGAGACGAGGCGGACAACCGAGGCCGAGCGAAGCGTACTTTGCGGCGTACGCTGAGCGAGTGCCGAGGGAGTCCAACGAAGTATCAGAGCATTTATTGCGTTTGTTCATAATCCCACTCCGCCGTAGCTCCCCCTGTTCTCCTTCGAATCAATCATCACATTCACGCACGCAGGCTTGCCGGAACCAAACGCTCGCTCTAACGCGGGCCGAATCTCCTCCGGTCGCTCCACATACTCTCCATGCCCCCCCATCGCCTCCACAATTTTATCGTACCGTGTGGGGAGAAGTGTGGTGGCTGGAGCGCGATCCTCGCCAAAAACAGAGATTTGAGGCTCCCGAATCTGCGTCCAAGCGGCATCGTTTCCCACAATGGCAACGATGGGAAGTTTGTGACGAATCGCCGTATCAAATTCCATTCCATTAAAACCGAAAGAGCCGTCGCCATAGATTACCAAAACCTTAGACCTTGGCCGCGCCACCTGGGCCGCCAACGCAAATGGCATTCCGACTCCTAAACATCCAAAACGCCCTGGATCGAGCCACTGGCCCGGGCGGTTCACACGAATCACCTTCGAGGCATTCCCCACAATATTGCCTCCATCGCCAATTAACACCGTCTCCTCATCGATAAATTGATCAATCTCATAGGCGAATCGATACGGATGAACCGGAGAAGAGTTCGCATGCATCGCTGGCTCCATTCGAGCGCGAGCTTGTTTTTCTTCGGTTCGAAGTTCTGCAAGCCATTCTTTTGTATCGCATGCTGAAATCCCTTGTGTCAGTTGCTCCAAAACCGCGCCGGTCGAGCCTACGATCCCAATATCAATATCCCGATTGTGGCCAATCTGTGCGGCATCCACCTCCACTCGGATCACCGTCGCTTCCGGATTAAAGCCCTTTCCATAGCCGAGCCGGAAATCGAGGGGCGTTCCGATCACTAAGATGACATCGGCCGCGGCTAACGCGTGTTTTCGGGTATATTGAAAAAAGCAGAGATGATCGGTCGGGACACAACCGCGCCCCATTCCGTTGAGATAAACCGGAATCTGAGATCGATCGATAAACTCCACCATTTTTTTCTCAGCATGTCCCCACCACACCGATCCTCCTGCGATGAGAACCGGTCTTTTGGCCTTTTCAAGAGTTTGAATCGCCTTTTGGATATAAACAGGATCTCCTAAGGTTTGAGCCTCCGTCCGATATTTTTTGGGGAATAAAACGTTCTCTTCATCGATGGAGTTGGTAAGGATATCCCACGGCGCTTCCAAAAAAACAGGCCCCATTCGACCCGAAAGAGCCTGTCGAAAAGCGATTGAAAGATATTCCGGAATGCGACGGGCTTCATGAACGGAGCGGGACCATTTCGTGATCGATTGCATTAGCGTGACATGGTCCATCTCCTGAAGCGGCCACATCTCGGCCTGAATCAGAGGCCCCTGTCCTCCAATCAGAAGCATCGGGCTATCGGCTTGATAGGCATTGGCCACCCCGGTAACAGCATCCGTAACCCCCGGCCCCGCAGTCACAACCGCGACCCCCACTTTGCGCGTGATCCGAGCCCAACCATCGGCGGCATGCGCGGCAGCTTGCTCGTGGCGGGTATCGATGATCCGGATCCCTTCGTCGAGGCAACCGTTGTAGATCTGGGCGATATGAAAACCACTCAATGTGAAGATGCATTCCACTCCCTCCTGTTTGAGGGCGCGAGCAACCAGCTGTCCACCATCTAAAAACGCCATAGGCTCTTTTAGACCACATCCACACCCCCGATGTCAACGGAAAAGGGCGGTTTGCTGACCCCCCAGTTTTTAGGTCAAGATATCCTTTTCGCTCACACAAGAAATTTTAACCCCTCTAAGGGAGGTAGGTCTCTGAAAATGCAATCGCGAGCGGCTAGCGAGCGAAATAACAAAAATGCCTTTTATCCTTCCATTTCGAAGATTCCCCGAGAGCCTTGGCTCTCGGGGATCTTCAACTCGCTAGCATTTCTCGCCTAGCCACTGCCACCGCCTTCGGCGGGGTCCCGCTAAGGCGGGATAGGCTTCGCAAAGCAGCTACGTCCCCCAATTTCACCCTGGAGGAACACGTACGGAAAGGATAGGTCTCACGGATCGACACCGATTGTGAGCCATCCGCTCCGCTGCTTTGCGGAGCTAACAGTTACACGGCTCGAAATGAACCGCTCGTTTAGAGACCTGCCTCCTCTAGGGGACACTCCAAAAAATCTCGTGAACATTCGCTCAGAAAACATTCCAGCAAACTTTTCCTAACCTTCACCTATAGTCTTTTCTTGTTTGGCCTCACGGGTGGCATGGGGCGGGGGACCCCCAGGCGCGCGGACCGTGGAGCACGCCTGGGGGAAGCCCCATGACAGGACCCGCGAGGCCAAACAGCACGGGTCAAAAATCTTGCGAGTGAAGCGAGAAAAAACATCCCCGTGAACTTTTCTCACCGAACCAATAAAAATGGAGAAAGTTATCGCAGGAGGAGATCTTGAGATTGGAGGGTGTGGATTCGGTCGCGGAGCTCCGCTGCTTTTTCGAACTCCAATTTTTGGGCAGCCTCCCGCATCTGTTGGCGGAGCTCCTCGATTCTCTCAGAGACCTCTTTCACCTGAACCACCTCCTCAAATTCCGAAGGCTCCAGAGCTCTTGCATAATCCGCCTCGTAGATAGAATCGAGAAGACTATGGAGCGATTTTCGAACTGTCTCGGGAGTGATCCCGTGATGCCGATTGTATTCCTCTTGCTTTTTCCGACGCCGCTCTGTCTCTTCAATAGCCACTCGCATCGATTTCGTCATTTGATCGGCATAAAGAATCACTTTCCCTTCCACATTCCGTGATGCCCTTCCAAAAATTTGGATTAACGATCGTGTGGATCTTAGAAATCCCTCTTTATCGGCATCGAGAACTGCCACGAATGAAACCTCAGGCAAATCTAATCCCTCTCGCAAGAGATTGATTCCGATCAAAACATCAAAAGCCCCTACGCGAAGATCATGAATAATCTGAGCCCGCTCCAACGTGTCGATATCCGAATGGAGATAACGGACTCGAACCCCCAGATTTTGGTAATATTCGGTCAGGTTTTCAGCCATTTTCTTGGTGAGTGTCGTGACCAAAACCCGCTCCTTCCTCTCCACACGAAGTCGTATCTCTTGTAGGAGATCGTCCACTTGATGCACAACCGGTCGGACCTCGATGACGGGATCGAGCAATCCCGTGGGTCGAATAATCTGCTCCACAATCAGCCCCTGACTCTTCCGAAGTTCATACTCTGCGGGGGTTGCAGAGACGTAAATCACGGGATTCACTCGAGCCTCGAACTCTTCAAATCGAAGGGGGCGGTTGTCGAGCGCAGAAGGGAGTCGAAAACCGTACTCCACCAATGTCTCCTTGCGCGATCGATCTCCGCGATACATCCCTTGAATCTGCGGAACCGTAATGTGGCTTTCATCGATGAAAAGGATGAAATCCTTTGGGAAATAATCGAGCAACGTCCAAGGAGGCTCCCCTGGCGCTCGCCCATCGAGGTGGCGAGAATAATTTTCGATTCCAGGACAGAAACCGAACTCTTCAAGCATCTCGATATCGTAGAGAGTCCGTTGCTCGAGACGTTGAGCTTCCAGTAGCTTTTCCTGAGCTCGGAGTTCTTGCAATCGATTCTGGAGCTCTTTTTGAATCGATCGGAGCGCTTTTTTTATCGTCTCTTCAGGAGCTACGTAGTGGCTCGCCGGATGAATATCGACCTCCCGTAGGGATTGAATTCGCCTCCCGCGCAAAGGATCGATCCAAGCCAGGGAATCGATCTGATCGCCAAAAAACTCGATTCGAACGGCTCGATCTTCCTCATAAGCGGGAAAAATCTCCACCACGTCACCCCGCACACGAAAAGTCCCCCGATCAAAATCGAAATCGTTCCTTTGATATCGGATATCCACCAATTTTCGCAGAATCTTGTCCCGGGAGATAGTCTCACCCGCTGAGAGACGCAGAAGCATTGAATGATAGGCTTCGGGGGAACCGAGACCGTAGATGCACGAGACACTGGCAACAATAATCACATCGGATCTTTGGAGAAGCGAATGAGTCGCGGCATGGCGTAGTTTATCGATCTCATCATTGATAGAGGCATCTTTTTCAATGTAGGTGTCGGTTTGCGGAACGTAGGCCTCCGGCTGATAATAATCGTAGTAGCTTACGAAATAATGAACAGAGTTGTTGGGGAAAAGTTGACGGAACTCACTATAGAGCTGGGCTGCAAGGGTTTTATTCGGCGCAATAACAAGGGTGGGCCTCTGAATGCGAGCCAGGGTATGAGCCATCGTGAAGGTTTTGCCCGAGCCGGTGACACCCAGCAGTGTCTGATAAGAAACCCCCTTCCTTAAATTTTCAGACAGGGCTCGGATAGCTTCGGGCTGATCCCCTTTGGGGGTGAATTCAGAGATAAGTTCAAATTGTGCCATATTGTCGGAGCATTAGAAGTTTATCTTCCAAATAGTCCCTTTTGGAGTGTCTTCGAGAACAATCCCTTCGTCGTAGAGTTTTTGGCGGATGATGTCGGCTTGTTTCCAATCTTTTCTGCTGCGGGCCTCTTCTCTCAAGCGGATCTGGGCATGGATCTCACTATCGGTTAAAGAGGTTTGGGTGAGGCGACTCTTTTGGAAGTAATCGTTAGGATCTTTTTCAAAAGCCCCCAGAATGGACGCTATTTTCCGAAATCCCTTTTGGGCTTCTTCAAAAATGGGCTGATGAGAAGAATGAGAGATCCGTTTCGAATTAGCAAATGCTTGATGGATGGCTTTGACCGCTTCAAAAAAAACAGCGATGGCGACGGGGGTGTTTAAATCGTTGTCCAATGCCCCTTCGAATCGCTGCCAGATATTTTGCAACGGAAGAAGGTCCTGGATCTTGTCCGGAAGTTGATCTTCTTCCAATCCCTCTCTAAGACTCTTCAAAGCCGTGTAACCCCTGGAGACCGCTTTTTCGGCTTGTTCTAAAAGCTCCCAACTAAACTCCAGTGGCGACCGATAATGGGCTGTCAATAAAAAAAATCGCGCCACCTCGGCCGGATATTTCTTTAAAATCTCCTGAACACGGGTGAGGTTCCCCGTCGACTTTGACATCTTCTCGGATTGGAGTGTGACCATCCCATTGTGAATCCAAAATTGAGAAAAAAGTTTTCCGGTGGCCCCTTCGGACTGAGCAATCTCGTTTTCGTGATGCGGAAAAATTAGATCGGTTCCACCGCCATGAATGTCGAAGGGAGATCCAAGATATTTCAAACTCATTGCGGAGCACTCGATGTGCCATCCAGGACGGCCTGGCCCCCAGGGGCTCGGCCAGGAAGGCTCTCCTTCGCGGCTGGCTTTCC
Organism: Deltaproteobacteria bacterium; assembly: GCA_016202395.1. Lineage (GTDB taxonomy): Bacteria > JACQOV01 > JACQOV01 > JACQOV01 > JACQOV01 > JACQOV01. The sequence goes on along the minus strand of JACQOV010000011.1, from coordinate 14,038 downwards.
AAAGAACAAAATCCTCAGGATCCTTTTTCTTGGGGTTCACTTCAACTCTAGTTCCAGAGCGAAGTTCCTCAAGTGTTTGCCCTGAGAGCTTCCCATAAGCTGGAAACTTCTTCACTGAAAAGAAAACCTCTCCATCCGAGGCATAGGCAACCCCTTTTTGCATCAACAACTCGATCAGATGAATCATGTCGGCGATATGTTCCGTTGCTCTCGGCTCCACCATGGGTGTTAGCAATCCAAAATCTTTGAAGTCTTCTTGGAAGGCATGGAGATTTCGCTGAACCACTTCTTTCCAGGAAACCTTCTCTTCTTGGGCTCGACTCAAGATCTTGTCATCAATGTCGGTAAAGTTCCGGACAAAATCAACCTCATACCCCTTGTCTTTTAGAAACCGATAAAGAAGATCGAAAATCACCAAGGCTCTGGCGTGCCCCAGATGACAACGATCATAGATCGTCACCCCGCACACGTAGATTCGAACTTTGTTTCCTCCCAAAGGTTCAAAAGTTTCTACTTTTCGTGTGAGCGTATTGTAGAGTTTGAGCGACATTTCTTATTTTTTATCCAGAAGCGCCACAGCAAAGGCCGCCATCGCATCCCCTTGACCCACAACCCCCATTCCTTCGTTGGTTTTGGCCTTGACACTCACTTGAGATCCTTCGATTCCCAAAATCTGAGCGATCTTTTCTTTCATCGCTGGAATCCACGATTGGAGCCTGGGCTGCTCAGCAACCACGGTAGAATCGATATTCACAATCTCCCATTGTTTTAACGCTAGCATCGCCCGAATTTCAGCAAGAAGTATGCCACTGGAAATCCCCTGATACTGGGGATCTCCCGACGGAAAATATTTCCCTAAATCTCCCAAATTGGAAGCCCCCAGCAAGGCATCTCCGATGGCATGTAACAACACATCTCCGTCGGAATGCCCTTCTAATCCTTTGTCGAACGGCACCTCCACTGCGCCAAGTCGCAGCGGCCGCCCCGGGACCAATCGATGAATATCATAGCCGAAACCAATTTTCATCTTCACCTTCCTTGTAACAAACGCTTTGCCAATTCGAAATCCTCTGGAGTGGTAATCTTAATGTTAGTCACCTCTCCGGGAACAGTCTTGACCGGAATTCCCATCTTTTCTATCAGCGTCGCATCATCTGTTCCCTTGTACTCCTTTTCTTGTCCCCAAGCATGCGCATTTTTTAAAACAGTATAATGGAATCCCTGAGGAGTTTGAGCCATCCAAAAATCCTCTCGTGGAATTGTTTTTAGAACGTGCCCTTGCTTATCCAATTGCTTAACGGTATCTCGGACTGGGATGACGGGAATCGCTGCGATCTGGTCCTGCGCAACCTCCACTACCGATTCAATCAATTTTCGCGATGGAAAAGGACGCACTCCATCATGGACCAAAACGAGATTGCACGGGGACTGAATAGCGCCGAGCCCTTTCTCCACCGATTCTTGTCGAGTGGCTCCTCCTCTGACTGTTTCGAATCGAATAGAAGAAGGAACTTTATTTTGAAGATCTTTACGAATGGATTGAACATGGGAGGCGGGAAGAGCTAAAATAACCTGCTCAAAGAGATTTGTGGAGATAAAGGCTTCAAGGGCATGATGAACAATCCATCGCTGATCCAGCTTCAAAAATTGTTTGAGCGTCCCTCCTCGGAAACGCTTCCCCTCCCCTGCGGAGACAATAATAAGAGCGCGATGCCATTGAAGCTCTTTCATAAACTGGAGGATGATACCAAAACAAAGCGGCGCCTTCAGGGCACCTCTAAAAACTATCTTCTACTACAAAAACATGCTTTGGCCTGCGACTTTGTCAGATTTCGGGAAAAGTCCTCAACGTACCTTCCAGGTACGTTTGCGGGCTTTTCTCTCATCTTCCTCGTCTCGGCTCAAATCCTGTTTTTTCGTTACGAACATAGTTTTTAGAGGTGCCCTTTAATTAATGATCCCTCTCCCGTTTCTTTTAAAGATAGTAAGGATCCCCTTCTCCACTTCCTCTTCCTTTCTCTTCTCAGCAATCGATAACTCTTTTACCAACAACGCCCGAGCCGTATCCAGCATTTTTCTTTCGCCAAAGGAGAGCTCTTTGGTGTGCTTCAGAATATAGAGATCCCTCAGAACCGCGGCAATCTCTAAAACAGAGCCCGACCGAATCTTGTCAGAATACTCCCGATAGCGACGATTCCACGTTTGATAATCCCCATTGCCTGATTTGCTGCTCTTGAGGACAGAATAAACCTCTGTGACCTTTTTTCTTTGAATGACAGTCCGCATTCCTACTTGATGCGCGGTCTCTTTAGGAACCATCACGGTCATGCCATTATCGAGGATTTTCAGGATATAGAAGGTGTTCATACTTCCTGAGATCTCTTTCTTCTCGATTTTCTCGACCCTCCCGACTCCATGAGCCGGATAAACCGCAAGATCCCCCACTTTAAAGCCGTTTACCTTCACATCGTTCCTCACAATAATGCTCATCACTTTCCCCCTTTTGGTGTTTGAAGGATAGCTGGGCTGTTCGCTTAACTATTTGATAATTCTAAGAAATTCAGACAGCGGGATTTAGGGACCACCGTACCTTTAGCCACCTTCTTTATTAGAAAGAAATATTAGAAAGAAATCCCACCTCTGCGCCCTTATCTTATATCAAATTTTACGCAGCATGTCAAATAAAACGATTGACGACGAGCCCCATTTCCGAGAGAATAAGGTCGAGTCAATGATATGTCCTGGATCAAGTACCTCCATGTCTTAGCGCTCGTTCTTTGGTTCGGATCTGCCGCAGCCGACATTATCCTTGAACTCGTTCTGAGAAAGACCTCGAGCCGAGAGGGACAACTGACCTTAATCCGTCTTCATGCAATCATTGATAAAACCTTAGAAACTCCGGGATTTTTGGTCACCCTCATCACCGGTTTTTTCCTACTCATGAAATATCCAAATCCGTCAGGGCCTCTTTATGTCAAGATCGGCTGTGGACTTGCTGCCGCGGCAGCTAATCTTTTTTGTGTCAAGAAAGTTCTCGACCGAGATCGTTGGGCCAAAAGCATCGCCAAAGACGCCTGGCCCCTCCAGCTCGAACGAGGCAAGGACCTGACCCGAGATGTTTATCTCTCTATGCTCGGAGTTCCCTTTGCTTTTGTTGCTCTTTATATCGCCGTGGTGTACTTTTAAAAAATACCGCGTAAATGATCGATGGCCTCTGTAATCCCTTCAACGGTTAAGGGAAACATCCTGAAAACTTTCCCAATCGATGCAATAGTGGGATGATTCCAGGTGCGCGGTTCCTGGGGATTGAGCCAAATGGATCGCGGATAGTGCTGCTTGAACCGTTGGAACCAGTCGATTCCAGGGGTGAGCGGATTCTCCCAGTAGTTTATCGATCCACCGGCATAAACCAACTCGTAAGGGCTCATGCAAGCATCCCCCACAAGCACCACATTAAAGTTCTTGCCGTGGTTTCTAAAAAGCTCTTCGAGCGCAACGTATTTCCCATGGACCATATCGGTATAAACCCGAGAATAAATACAATTATGGAAGTAAAAATGACGAAACGTTTTGAAATGCTTGGAGGCATGCGCGGCGGAAAAAAGGGTCTCTACTAATTCGGCATAAGGGTCCATACTCCCACCGGTATCCATCAAGAGAAGAAGCTCCGAGATGTTCTTGTGGGGAGAGTCAAAAATAAGATCTATCTCCCCACCATTTTTAGCCGTCTTATCAATGGTCTCCTCTAATTGAAGTTCCTCTTTGGGTCCTGTTTGTTCCAACTTCCGAAGGCGTTTGAGAGCCACTTGAAGCTGGCGAATATCCAAAACTCGATCGTAGCGATAATTGGCAAAACGCCGCTCCTCGGCCACCTGCACCGCCGAACGTCCTCCTCCAGCCCCTCCTATACGAATCCCTGAAGGATGGGCCCCCGAGTGACCCAAGGGGGAAGTTCCTCCCGTCCCTATCCAATGAGAGCCTCCGTGATGCTCGTCGTTTTGCTCTTTGAGACGTTCTAAAAACCGCCGCCGCAACTCTTCCAAAGCAAGCGGCGGGATATCGAAAGGCATCTTGGGGCGCTGCAAGGGATCGACATTGCGGTCGAGCCATTCCAAAAGCTCTTTTTTAAGATTAAAATCGTCCTCTTTCCCTTTAAAGCAAACTAGAAAAGCTTGATCAAAGGCATCGAAAAGGGCCTCGGACTTTACGAGAATCGATCGAGCGATGTAATAAAAATCGGTGAGGGAAGAGTTCGCCGTATCTTTGCAAAGGGCTTCCATCAACGCAAGCCACTCCTGCGTCCCTACAGGAATTTTATGAGCCCGAAGTGTGTAAAGAAAGGGCAATAACATGGCTTACAGGACTCAGGATGTCATTCTAAGAGGGTTGCTGGAGATCCGCATGTCTTCAGTTTTCTTAATCAAACAGCCCAGAAGCGGTGGAATCTCCTGCAAAATATCTTTGGAAGAGATCCCCATGGCCAAAAGGGCATGGAGCCAGTCAATCAGCTCCGAGGTTGAAGGGGGTTTTCTCAAGTGCGACCCAGAGCGGATCTCATAAAATTTCTGAAGAGCGGCCTCCAAGAGCCTCTTCTCGAGATCGGGGAAATGGACTTTGACGATCTCCGTCATGAGCGCAGTGTCTGGGAAAGCGATGTAATGGAAAACACAACGCCGCAGGAACGCATCGGGGAGCTCTTTTTCTGAATTGGAGGTAATCACGACCATCGGGCGATGTTTGGCCACGATCTCCTCTTTCGTCTCTGGAATATAAAAACGCATCTCATCCAGTTCGGCCAGGAGATCGTTTGGAAACTCGAGATCAGCTTTGTCAATCTCATCGATCAGAAGGACCACCGGCTCTTCCGAAACAAATGCCTCCCCCAGTTTTCCGAGCTTGATGTAACGCTTAATGTCTTTCACATCGCCGTCGCCAAAACGACTATCGTTGAGACGTTGAATGGTGTCGTAAACGCAGAGCCCTTCTTGAGCTTGGGTTGTCGACTTGACATTCCATCGCAATAAAGGACGATGAATGGACTTGGCAATGGAGGCGGCAAGGAGCGTTTTCCCTGTCCCCGGCTCTCCCTTAAGGAGAAGTGGGCGACCGATGGCTAAAGAGACATTGACCACCCTCTGCAAATCCTCCGAGGCGATGTAATCCTGCGTCCCTCGGTAAACCTGTCCGTTTTTCATGAAGACCTCCCTCGTTGCGCGCATCTCATCCTCCTTCGCTCGATTCCGTTAATTCTTGTAACCTGTTAGCAATATCCAGGGCGGACCGTGCTTGTAAATCCCCCTGAAGACCCGCGGGATTATCCCGATAGCGACCAATATCTTTATGAAGGGACATGACGAAATGAAGAAATTTTTTCTGAAATTCTTTTGGGTTATTCACTCCCAAAGGATCGTGCACCGTGGATAAGGGATCCAGATCGGTTCCCGCATCCCGACTCTCTTGCACAAGGTAATTGTAGATGTCCGTCCGGAGTTGTCGCGCCTCGGGATTAATGGGATGGTAAAATCGTTTGCGTATCCACGTTACATCTGTATCTTTTTCGCTTCCTTCCCCTTCAGGAGAACCCAAAGGATAAGGCACGATCTGAAAGCTCATTCTCATGAGCTCACCTAAGGCCTGATCAATAGCCTCTTTTGTCACAGGCTCTGTCCCGTAATAAATGGGCAGGATGCGATCAACCGCACTCCTGACGGTTTTCACGCCAGGTCTCCCGTTTGGAGGGGAAACAACAGGACCTGGGAGAGAGGTGTTGTAAGCTCCACCCCATGAATTTGGAACCGCCGGCAACTCCCCTGGAGGACCGAACGGTGGAAAGGTCGCGCCCAATCTATTTCGTAAACTCTCCCGCCACGAGGGGGGAGGAGGCTGAGTTTTTTCCTCTTCCTCTAAACCGTTTGGATCGGTGTATTTTATCGGATTATTGAGAACATAACTATAAGGCAGATTCATTAGAACAGGATCCGCGCTCGCAAACCGCGCCGTCACTGGATCATAATACCTGGCGCCATAGTAGTAGAGCTCCGAGGAGCGGTCGAGTTCTTGATGGGTGTAGAGATAAGTAGTGGGCCCATCACCCCAGCCCTTTTCCTGCAAAATCTCGCCGAAAGGGGTATAGCTTTCCAATTGGCTGACTTCTCCCACCTCATTTGTGATCAACTGCGCCGAATTTAAATGGTCTGTATGAGAATAGTAAACGTGGGCTGTAGCCACAGAACTCCAAAGAAGAAACCCAATGAGTCCTAGAGCGATTTTTTTCACAGTTCACCCCGTTCATATTTTGTTTGGTTGGATAAGCCTCTCTTTCGGAAAATCGGACCGAGCGTTTTTAAAAGAGATGGGAAAAGATTCGCCAGCTTCGCGAGCCACCCTCGATGGGCAGGCAATAGAACTTCTAACGGCCTTTTGGGGATCACCTTTTCAAAAATGGCCCTTTCGATATCTTGAACACGAAGAGGATGAGGCCCTGAAAAGACGAGCGCGGTCTCTTTTCTATAACCCAACTGAAGATCGAGCATCGGCGTTTGGACGGCATCCGGACAAACCACCGTAACATAAACGCCATGAGGACGCAGTTCATCGGCAACTGCCAAAGAAAAACCGCGCACCGAAAATTTCGAGGCGCTATAAAGTGAGATTCCGGGGGTCGGCGCAATCCCCGCTAAAGAACTGATGTTGATGATGTGGCCCTTCCCTTGCAAAATCATCTGGCGAGCGGCGGCCTGAGTGCCATAGAGGACCCCTTTGATATTCACATCGATATGCCGATCCACCTCACTCGCGTCAATTTCATGGATGAAACCGGGCCTCAGATAAGCCGCGATATTCATTAAGATATCGACCCGCCCCCACGTTTGCACCGCAAGATCGATCGTTTGCTTCCACTGTTCACGATCCCGCACATCTAATTTTTGGATTAAAACCTGTGGCGACCTCCAGTGGAGCTTCTCAGCCTGTTCCTGAAGGATCTGTTCGTGGATGTCGGTGACCAAAAGAGGGTAGCCCCTCGAGGCAAAAACACCCGCCAAATGAAGCCCAATGCCACTGGCTGCGCCGGTCAAAATGACGACACTATTCATCAAGGCTAAATCTACACAGTTCGCCTACAAAACACAAACCCAGTTCTTTCGATGGGTTACTGGATCCCCGCTTCCGCGGGGATGACGTTACGAATGGCTAGCAATCGGAATCGGGAGTAAAGGAGACCGTGCTGGAATTCGGTGCCGAAAAAGTTCCTAAACAGGAGAGATTGGGTTGCGCACTGCAATCTTCGCAAGTGACACCTCTACCCTCCAATTCTTTTGTGTGATTATCCACAAAATCTTCCCAAAACTCGTTTAGATCAGAGACATCAAAATCGTCCAGGCGATCCCGGACATCCTCCAGAATTCCATTGAGATCATCCACGAGATCTCCTAAACTGATGGGAATCGAGTATTCGAATAGGAGCGATTTCTGAACTTCTGTTTCACCGTCGCCATCGAAATCGTACTTGATGTCCACTTGTTCCTCAGCGCTATCGCACGAGGCATCGGTGCAGAAAACGATTCGGACATCGATGGTCTCAAGAGGATCTCCATAGACATCAAACGAGGGCATTGCAAACTTCATATATCGATTCGAAAGAAGAACGTTCTCCTCTCGAGTGGCCACCGTTCCAACCCACTCCCCACTCGAATCCAATGTAACCACTTTGACAACGAGATCCTTGAGATCCCTCCCTTGGATCAAAATCTGATCTCCACCGGTTCCAGAGGTCGGTTCATATTTGTCGAGCGTGACACTCGGCCCTGAGACGATAACCTCTTCCGGAACTTTGAACTGAAAAGGAAGGTAATTTCCGGTTCCCTCTCCCACCGTGAGAGTCAGCGCGTCGCCATCCTCATCGGTCAGTTGGTAACCAAGATCTAATGTCTCCCCCGGCGTGGTCGTCCCTAAGAAATCGGGGCAGTTCCCTTCATCAAATTTGATCTTGATCTTGGAGTTGGAATCGAGGATCTCTTTCTGTTCAAACTCGATTAAGGCTTGTGTGTTTCCTGCCGCGATATCGGTAACCCTTCCGACACGAACTTCCAGACCCTTTAGCCCCGTCCCTTCAATCACCGCATAATCGCCACAAGTCGCCCAACTCGTATACTCGGAAACAGGAATCGCCTCCTCCGGTGGAATGACGTAAGTAAAATGCAACGACTTGCGCGCCTCTGCCACTCCATCGCCATCGTCATCATACTCCATATGAACAGGATCCCCTTCGGCCGTAAAGAAGAGGATTCCTGCTTGAAATTCCTCTCCTGGCTCCCCTGTCTCATCGTAAAGCGACAGTGATGACATCGTAAATTGGATCACATAATTTGAAAGAAGATCGGCCTCCTCCCTTTCTTCTATCGGAGTGGCCTGACTGTTTCCATCCGAATCCACCGCCCAAACCTCCACTTCAAGATCTTTGAGACCACTCCCCACGATCTTGACCTTGTCCCCTGCACTCCCCCGGGTCGGTTCATACTTCAGAACCGGGACGACATCGATAGGATCCTCATCAGGAACCCTGAAATACAAATAGAAGTAGTCTCCATGAGTTGGCTCGTTGGTTGCATTAATGAGATTGACCGGGTCCCCATTCGAATCGATTAGTTGGATGCCAAACTCTATTGTTTCTCCCGGGGCGGAGTCCCCTAAGAAATCGAGGCAGGTCTGATCATTTTTGTCATCGAACTTGACCTTGATCTGTTTATCTTTCCACAGGATCTCTCTTCGCTTGAATCCTACTGGATCGGTGACCACCCCACTTAAAATTTTCCCGATCTGCACCTCGAGGCCTTGGAAACTAGAGCCCTCAATGGTAATAAGATCGTCACAAGTGGCCCAACCATCGTAGGATGAAATTGTGGCTCCACTCTCTGGAGGAATTTGATACGAGAAGGGGAGCGATTTTTGAGTATCTTTGTTCCCGTCACCATCGGCATCTTCGAATGTAAGATCGACTTGTTCCCCCTCTTCATTAAAGAAAAAGAGATGGACCTCCACGGTCTCACCCGCATCTCCATAATCGTTGAAGGAGGGCATCTCAAACTTAGCTTGGAGATTGGGGAGCAACAGCTCCGTGCGTGTTACAGAAGTTTCATCAATATCCCCCGTTTCAGAATTCAAAACCCAAAGTTCCACACTTAAGTCCTTTAGGCCCGTCCCCACAACCTTGACCGTATCCCCTTCGGTCCCACTGCTGGTGTACCGGGTGATGGAGATCGATGGACCCGCCTCCGCATCCGGCACTCGAAAAGTCAAAGGGAGATAATCGGGGCTTCTATCTTTGATCCCCACGGCGCTACTGCCACTGGTAAGCTCGATTCCCAAATCCAGTGTTTCACCCGCTGTGGTTGAACCCAAAAAGTCAGGACAATTATCCTCTTCAAAGTATATCTTGATATGAAAGTTTTTAAGGAGCAACTCTTTTCTTTCAAAAGTGACTGGATTCACAACGACCCCATTCTGAACCCGTCCTACTCGAACCCCAAAATCTCCAAGATCGACTCCTGCGATCTCTACCCATTCGCCGCATGTAGACCAGGTGGTGAAGGAGCTAATCACCACACCAGGATCACCGATGGTGTAAGTAAAGGAGAGCGATTTTTTGGTTTGCCCGTCATAGGTGACATCCACAAGGTCTCCATCCTCATCGAAAAAACCGATGGCGACGGTGAGCGTACTTCCTACAGAGCCTAAATCATCAAAAGAAGGCATCTCAAAAGTGGCATACCACTTCGAAGCCCAATCTTTCTCATCACGAGTCACTGAGACATATTCCCCAACAGCAGACCCCGATGAATTGAGAGCCACCACCTTCATCGTAAGATTACTGAGATCCGAACCAAAGATCTTGACTTTTGTTCCATAGGTCCCACTGTTGGTGTAATTGGTGATAGAAACGCTCCGATCCGCAACGAGAGGAACTTGAAAATCGAGCGCCAGATAATCACCGTGGGTCCCTTCATCGGTTCCGCCGGTGAGATCTGCGACATTCCCGTTCTCATCGACGAGTTGCATCCCTAGTTTCACCACTCGATCCTCTGGAAGATTCTCCAGGATAGAATCGGGGAGGAAACTAGGGCAGTTGTCCTCATCAAATTTAAATTTCACTTGCCAATTTGCTGCCAAGAGCTCTTTCCTTTGGAATTCGACAGCGTTTGTAACCTCGAGATCCCCATCCTGGTCCTCATCTTGGAGGGGCCCAATTTGAAGTCCGAGATCTTTGAGACCGGTTCCTTGGATCTTCCCAACATCACCACAAGTGGCCCAAGCCGTAAAAGAATGGACCACGACATCGGTTAGCGCATCCTCAGGAACGGTGTAGTTAAACTCCAGATAATCCAGTGTTTCTCCCTGATATTCTGTTTGGAGAACTTCTCCATTGGCATCAACCCATTGAATCCCTAATGTCACTTCCCCTCCAGGAACTCCACCGAAAGTCTCATTTTCAGGCAGTGTAAATTTTGCTTGCAAATCGTCTAAAACCTTCTGAGTCCGCTCTACAATTACAGTATATTCGGGGTCGAGTTCCCCTCCCTCCACAGGACCGACTTGAAGCCCATACGTTCCAATCTCCGTCCCAATGACACGCACTGTCGTTCCCCCCGTCCCTTCTTGAGGAACGTAAGTCAATGTTGAAACTATCGGACCCGGTGGAGAGGATTCACATTCTAAAGCACACTCTAGAATGCCACTTTTTTGGGTTGTTTCCGTCCCGTTTACAATCGTAAGATCATAAGCTCCCTCACCAGGACAAGTGATCTCCACGTTCAACTCTTGGGACGAAACCAAACTTTCGGAGGTGGGATTCATGGAAAGCTCACCCGATTGGAATTCAACCACCATGTCGGAAGAGAAGCCAGATCCTTGGATGGATAAAGTCGAAAGAGTGTCTATTTTGATACAGGCAGGATCCACGTCACTCACAGAAAGAGACTCGGCAATTTCTGAAGAGTCATCATCACATCCTCCACATCCTTGAAACCAAAAGGCTATAGCGAGGCCGATGCTGAAAAACCCTATGGATACCCATGGGATCGGTCTTTTCTGGCTAATTCTTGCTCCCATCGTTCATTCCTTCCCCCCCTGCCCCCTTATTAGTCATGCAATAGCCGTGCCATCGCTACCTTTTTATAACCTATTGATTAATAAAGACTTTTTATTCTAAGTTCCCCGTGAACTCTCTGAATACACGCAAAAATTGCCTTTTCTGTATCTTTTTGACACAGCGCCAAAATCCCCTCGCCCTGGCGGGTGAGGTCCAGTTCAACCCACCAGGACAAGAGATCGACACACTTTGTGTCATGAAAAATGAGCCCCTTCTTATCGAGTTGAACACTGATAAGCCAGGTTCCAATAACCCTCTTCCGAAAAACAGGTGGCTTCCGCATCATCGACCCTTCTCTCTTCAACCAAAGTCCCATCACAGTTCGTCAAATCCTGGACACAATAAGGACGCTGAACAATCTCATAGACCTCCCAAAGCGATTCGGGATCCAACTCCTTCAATTTTCCATCGCTCGAAACCTCAAATCCGATGAATCGGAGTTGATCGGGGGAGAATGAATCAGGACAATCCTCTGTTGTCACAAAGATCCCTTCCTGTTCTTGAACAACAAACACCACATTACCGGTGTAGAAGATCTCCGGCGCCAAACAGACATGGCTTTCTCCACGAGGAACAAGCTGCCGGTCGGACAAATCTCCCGAATAAAGCCTGTCTTTACGGTACACCTCCAAGAGATACCCCTCGGATTTCCCTGTTGTAACGATAGCCCAGTTTGTTACCTCAACGAAAAAGACCGAGGAGGGGACACGGGCTTCGAGCAACGGAACGCGTTCCCATTCCTCCCCCATCTTTTGGAACTGGTAGAGAAACGCATCGGAGAAAGTGACAAAGTTAGAAGAATCGTAACTGATCGATCGTTCTACAGACACTGGAAAGTCCTCGCTCACCACCTCCATTAAATCTTGATCCACTCGATCTATCACCGAGAGGCGGTACTCCGTGTCCCAACCGATCCCATTCAAGAATCCAGAAACCGTATAAGGGAAGAAAAGCCGATGAAGATTCTCATCAAAATGGAACACCTGATCGTCGGACCGAGACGCAGAGGAGAATTGTCTGCCATCCGTTCCAAGTAGCAAGTGATCGACCTCCTCAATCCTTTCCGTAAAAAGAGAAACCTTCCCTAAGGAGTACAAGGTCGGTTCGGATCGCACCGTGATCAATCCAAAACTCCACAGAAAATCCTCATCCTGGATAAAGTCGAACGTATCTCCGGGGAGGCTGATGGTTCCATACACCGCAGGGATCGCAGGAGTGGACAAGTCAATGGCCCCCATGACATTGGTTTCATAGCCGTTTTTCTTAGGATCGTTATCATTAAAATAGAGCCAATCATTGAAGAACCGAGCCGCGACGATCTGGTGTTCAGAAGCCACCAGATCCTTCAACTCATCCGTCAAGAGGATCGAGTTCCCACAGATTGCAAACGTGCTGAGATCCCCTTCCTCCGTCAGTGCATAAAAATACCCATTTTGGAATTGAAGATAAGAATAATCCGGAATCCTCCCCGCAACTTCCGTAGGGAGTTGAACAATGGTGGGCTGTCCGCCAAGCCAATCCATGAGTAATCGAATCTCCGCCCTAAAGGGCGGAGATTCGATTACTTCAATAAGTTATAAGATGTCCACCTTTAGGAAGGCTTGGTACGACCGTATTCATCTTCAAGGCGAACGACGTCATCGAGCTCCGGTGTAGAGACCTCGACCACCTGGCAATGGGTAACGGCAATCATGCGGTGTTTCATTCTGGGAGGGATGTGAAAGTTTTGCCCTTCTTTCAGTCGGAGAGTCTTGCGAACCCCATTTTCTTCGTATTCGAGATCCATCTCCCCTTTCATGAGATAGATCGTCTCTTCTTTCGTGTTATGATACTGATACGACAAACGATGGGATTGACGGATGGTGAGAATCTTCCCAACATACCGATCCGTCTTAGCCCAAATCCATTCATTCCCCCAAGGTTTGTTGATTTTCATCGGACCCCTCGTTGAATGTGGGAAAGGGCTTCTGGACTTAACTCAATCTCCTTTTGGTCTGCCAATCTTTTTAAAGCCTCAAAAGAGCCCAGATCACTCCACCGAAAATCGACAGGCAACACCAGCACATTCTTTGAACGTTCTAAAACACCATAATCGATCGAAACAGATTCCACCTGATTAAAAAATCGATGAAGATCCTCTTGAGAGAGCGCCCCATTTTTTACAGAAAGGGATTGCAATAAATTAAATGTTCGGGGCAAATAATTTTCGATCTCATGAAGAATGGCATCGGCTCTCCAAACAAAGATTCCACTATTCCAAAGATAGTTCCCCTCCTTGATGTAATCTTGAGCTAATTTAGAGTTTGGCTTTTCAACGAATCGATCCACCACCCGAAAAGAATCCTCCAAAAAAGAGGCCCCACATCGAATGTAACCATATTCGGCCGAAGGCCAGGAGGGGCGGATTCCAAAGGTAATTAACTTCTTTTGGTCGCTGGCTCCTTCAATCGCTTTCAAAATTGTTTTTCTAAATTGCTCCTCGTCCGCAACAAAATGATCTGCAGGGAACACCGCCATAACGGCCTCCGGATTGACAGATGAAATAAGGTAGGCCGCCAGAGCAATGCAAGGGGCTGTATTTTTCTTGATCGGTTCGCCAATTAATTGACGCAGACAAATCTTCGGAAGATGCTCTTGAACTAAAGGGATAAAACGCTCATTCGTTGCAACCCAGATTTGAGAATCTCCGAAAATCGGCTGAACGCGACCAAAGGTGTGCTGAATCAAACTCGCGTGACCATAAAGATTCAAAAATTGCTTTGGCTTCTCTGGAGTCGAAAGAGGATAAAACCGAGTCCCCTCCCCCCCCGCCATAATTAAGGCATAAGCATTCATCTTGTTAGCGTATAGCGTTTAGGCAAGTAAAACTATACGCTAAACGCTATCTGCTAT
>JACQOV010000013.1 GCA_016202395.1 Deltaproteobacteria bacterium | reverse complement strand
GCCTACAGTGGCTAGGCGAGAAATGCTAGCGAGTTCAAAGACCTACCTCCCATAAGATGGGTCAAAAATCTTGCGAGTGAAGCGAGAAAAAACACTCCCATGAACTTTTCCCACCGATAAATCCATGTTATTGACCTCACACTTAGAATCTGTTACAAGGTAAAGCTCAGAAAATGGAGGATTTATGGCGCAGGTTTGTGTAATCTGTCAAAAAAAGCCCCGGGTGGGGCTCAATGTGAGTCACGCTAATAATAAAACAAAACGGCGTTGGCTCCCCAATCTTCAACCGGTTCGAATCCACTTTCAGGGAGGGGTGCGACGCCTCCGAGTTTGCACCCGCTGCATTAAATCCGGAGCCATCCTCAAAGCCGCTTAGTGAGAAGCTCGTTTGGCGCTCACAACACCCTCCAGTTTCTCAATCGATTTTAAGATAGCCTGAAGTTGTGAGGTGTCTTTGATCTGAACCTCAAAGAGGGTCACCGATCTGTCACGTCGCGTGGGACGCGAGGTTGCATTGGAGATATTCACTTCTTCGGTCGCTATGCAATGGGCGATGTTGGCCAGCATCCCTGGTTTGTCATCGCAAATCACCTCAATTCGAACCGATCGGGGCTCTTCTTGTTTGGCTTGATCCCACTGAACCTCCACACACCGCTCGGGATCTCCTTCCAATATCCGAGGGCATTGACTCGCATGAATCGCAAGCCCTCGCCCACGGGTAATGAAACCGATAATGGACTCTCCAGGCAAGGGATTGCAACACTGAGCATAGCGGATTAAAATATCATCGATCCCTTTGACAACAACTCCCTCCTTCGAGCCCCTTGGAGGCCGTTTAAAGAAACGCTGAAAAAACTTTCCTGTCTTGGGCGCAGTAACTGAAACGGAAGTCGGAATCCATTTGGCTAACACCTTCTGCGCAGAAATCTTTCCATAACCAACGTTGCTTAAAAGCTTATCCACATCTCGGAAACCCAACTGTTGAGCGACCTTTTGGGCCTCCTCCGATTCGGAAAGACCTTTGAGGGGAAGCCCCTGTTTTCGGATTTCCGCCTCCAAAATTTCCAATCCCAGTTGTCGGCTCCGCTCTTGTTCTTGTCGACGGATCTCCTGACGTATCTTGTGTCGAGCCCGAGAAGTCACAATAAATTTCAACCAATCTCGACTGGGACCATGCCCGGACTTGGTGGAAATTTCAACCGTGTCCCCATTATGAAGAGCATAGCGAAGTGGAACCAGTTTGCCATTGACTTTTGCTCCAACACAGTTGTGACCGATATCGGTATGAACCGCATAAGCAAAATCGACAGGGGTGGCTCCGCGGGGAAGCTCTCGAACCTCCCCTTTCGGAGTGAAGATGAAAACATCCTCTGGAAAAAGATCCACCTTAACAGTTTCAAGAAACTCGGAGGGATCTTGGACATCCTGTTGCCACTCAATCAAACGGCGGAGCCAGGCAAAAACCTTGTCATCTTTGTCTTCATGGAGCTTCCCCTCTTTATACTTCCAATGGGCAGCGATCCCTTCTTCGGCCAACCGATGCATCTGACGCGTCCGAATCTGAATCTCAATCCGCTCCCCTTGAGGCCCAATAATGGTGGTGTGAAGCGATTGATACAAATTCGGTTTGGGCATGGCAATGTAATCTTTGAATCGTCCAGGAACGGGCTTCCATAGCATATGAATAATCCCCAGCGCCTCATAGCATTGACGAACGGTCTCCACAATAATTCGAAAAGCGATGAGATCGTGTAATTCTTCAACAGAGATATTTTGAGCTTGCACCTTGCGATAAACCCCGTAGAGATGCTTGGGGCGCCCTTGAACCTCCGCCTCTAAACCATACTCTTTTAGTTTTTGTAAAATTAAAGCTCGAACCTCCTCCACATATTTCTCTCGCTCTTGCACGCGACGCTGCAATCCCTCTTTGAGCTTGGCATAGCTCTCGGGCTTTAAAAATTTAAAGGCCAGATCCTCGAGCTCCACTCGCATCCATGAAATCCCCAACCGATGGGCGATTGGGGCATAGATCTCTAACGTTTCTTTGGCAATCACCTCTCTTCGATCCGAAGCGAGATATTCCAGGGTGCGCATATTGTGCAAGCGATCGGCAAGCTTAATGAGGATTACGCGGATATCTTTCGACATCGCCAACAACACTTTTCGGAAGTTCTCCGCCTGTCGCTCTTCAGCGCTGGCAAATTGGATTTTGCTAATCTTAGTAACGCCATCAACAAGCGCAGCCACCTCTTCGCCAAAATAAGAGCGGATCTCCTCCAACGTGGTTAGAGTGTCTTCAACGGTGTCGTGAAGAAGGCCTGTGGCAATCGAAGGGGTGTCTAGGCGGAGCAAGGTGAGAATCCCCGCGACTTCGAGCGGATGAATGAGATACGGTTCCCCGGAGGAGCGGAGCTGCCCTTGATGGAACTTCGCCGAAAAGACGTAGGCTTTGCGAATGAAATCGAGATCCGCTTGCGGATTATAAGACTGAACGCGCTCGAGTATATCATCCAGTCGTAACATAAGGGGAAGGAAAGTCTATCGGAGGTAGGCCCAAAAAACAAGGAATAACAATTTTGTATGAGTTAGCCGCGTGACGTCTCAGGGGGGAGAACAAAATGAACCTTCTTTGCCGCAATCTCTCGCAAAGCCATAACCATTTCACGATTATCATCCGAGTTAGGAATCAAATATCGGGAACCCCTCATGATTTGTTTAACCCGTTTTGCGGCGACCATCACTAAACCAAAACGATTGGGAACAAACCCTAAGCAATCTTCTACCGTAATGCGTGCCATAAAAATCTCCTTTTTTTACTGCGTTTGCGACACTCGCACGTCCAAAAAATACTCTACCGACTGAATAAAAGCCTCTTCCACTAAACCCACGTAACGAGTCAACGGAGAAGCAGGCCCCAAATACAACGTGGATGCTTTTTGAGGAAGCCTTCTCCTCCAAGCCACCCAATCCGATTCCGTAGCCAGCTGGGGAACATCCATAATCACCAGCAGAGGGGACTTCCCATCCCAGTGCTTCAAATTCGCCGTCACATCTCGACGCGAGATCGAGGGAACCACAATCATCTTTATTTTGTTAAAACGCCCTTTGAGGATGTCCACCACCCAATTGCGCATCTCCAGATATTTGAGCGACACCACCACCGTAGGGATCATAGACCGAGCTACAAGCATAGCTTAATATAGTAGTAAGCGATGGGAAGTGTAAAGAGGAGACTATCCACCCGGTCTAAAAGCCCTCCGTGCCCAGGGAATAGCCCTCCCGAATCTTTCACCTGAGCCTCCCGTTTGAATAACGATTCCGCAAGATCTCCCAAGAGTCCCCCCACACTTAACAACACCCCTAAGATTCCACAAGAAATCGTTCCCATATCGGAACGAAAGATCCATCGAACGATAAACACCGCGACGACGGAGGCGAAAATTCCTCCTACAAGCCCCTCCCAAGACTTTTTAGGGCTGATGAGAGGAAGCAACTTGTGTCTGCCCCATTGTCTCCCAACAAAGTAAGCTCCTGTGTCTCCAAGGTAGGTTGCCGCCAACACCAATACCAAATAAAAGATGCCGAGTCCATTTTCACTGTTGCGAAGCAGAATCGCGTGACTCAAAAGCCACGCGACGTAAAGAACCCCCAATAACGTTGTAGAGATCGTTGCGATAGCCCCTTCAACCGATCTACGACGAAGTTGGGAGATCATCAATAATAAAATCACCGCCGTAAATCCTGTGGCCACGATGGAATCCCCTCTGAAATAAACGCTGATACCCAGAGAAATCCCGCAGAGAATTCCAACCCTCCGAAGAGGAACAACCCCCTTAGCCTCCATCAAACGAAAAAACTCCCCTTCCCCTAAAGCAATAGCCGCCAGCACTAAAAGGAGAAATGGGAGACCTCCCCAGAAAATTCCGAGCAACACCATGGGAATCAAAACGCTGGCGGTAACAAAACGCTTAGCAAGTTCCGTCATGATAAGCCTTGAGACTGCGCAACCTCCGCATCCATAGGATAAGCGGAGCGCAAAAGATCCAGAGAGCTTGAAACCGCTTTGAGGAGGGTGGGATGTCCCACAAGAACGAGTCTCCGATTCTTTAAAGAAAGAGGCAAACTTTGCGACTCTTGGAGAGCCTCTACAATCCCCTCTCCAATCTCCTGAACAGGAAGATGAATTTGCTGAGCAAAAGAGAGGGAAATCGCCAGCGACTCCACACGCAACCGCATCCCAATTTTCAAGATGCGAGCGATCCAACTTTTCCCTTGCAAGGGGGGGATTTTTTTATCCTCTCCAAGCCCTACGAGTAAGATCCATGGAGATTGAAGTTTCCCCTCCGAGGTTAAAAGGATGGATTCAAAAGAATCGTCAACCACTTTCCCATCGAGCAACCACTGGGAAAGCCGACCGTAAAGCCTCCAGTCGATCCAACCGGCATCGCCTCGGGGAGGCCTTTGCCCTTGATAAAAGGGAACCATCAAAAGATCGCAAGAGAGTTCGTCCACCAAGGTATTGCTCATCTCAATGCGAAACATCCCCACATCGCTCCTTAAAAAATCGATCTAAGATTCCGTTGATAAAGGCTCCCGATTCCGAGGAACCGTATCGCTTCCCGAGCTCGATCGCTTCATTAATGACGATGGGACCCGGCGTCTCTTTTCGATAGAAGAGCTCAAACAACCCGATCCTCAAAATATTCCGGTCGATCCAGCTCATCCGCTCTAACGACCAATTTTGGGAGTATTCCTCCAAAAAAGAATCGATCTCCCTCCGATGCTCGGTGACTCCTTGAACCAACTCCTCCGCACAAACCCTCTCCGCCTCCGAGGTGGGATGCCCCTCCCAAAAGGCTTTCAGCGACTCCTCCACTTTTTCCGGAGTCACCTCATTCTGATACAGAATCTGCAAAGCCCATTCCCTAACTCGCCATGGTTTTTTCAAAGATGCCCCTCATCCACTCCTCCGCCTCCCCTTTCGAAGAGAACGAAAGCAATGAATCATCTCAATGGCCGCATAAGCGGCATCAACCCCCTTGTGACCGCTTCTCCCTCCCGCTCTCTCCAACGCCTGCTTTTCTGTATCGGTTGTCAAAACCCCAAAAATAACGGGAATTCCCAGTTCGACTCCTACCTGAACCAATCCAACTGATATCGCCGAAGCAATCCAGTCAAAATGAGAGGTCTCCCCTCGAATCAATACCCCCAAACAGAGGATGGCATCCAGTCGACGCGAAGTCCCTAACCTCTTGGCTGCAACGGGAAGTTCAAAACAGCCTGGAACGGGAACTACAATAATCTGTTTTTTGGAGGCCCCCTTCTTTAAAAGCGTGCGCTGTGCTCCATCCAAAAGTCTCTGTGTAATCTCCCCGTTGAAACGACTCACGACAATCCCAATCCGCATGCCACGAGCGCTAACCCCTTCCAGAGGTTTGCTTCCCTTCACGTCTTGCCCACCTGTCTTTGAAGTTTGAGCAGATGCCCCATTTTATCCTTCTTAGCTTGCAAGTAGGCTAAGTTCCTGGGGTTCGGATCGATCTCGATCGGTACCCGTTCTAGGACCTGCATGCCATACCCTTCCAACCCCACAATCTTTCGGGGATTGTTCGTCAGCAACCGCATCTTTCGCACCCCTACATCGACCAAGATCTGAGCCCCAATGCCGTAATCGCGCAGATCGGCTTTAAAACCCATTTTTTCGTTGGCCTCCACCGTATCATGCCCCTCGTCTTGAAGCGCATAGGCCCGGAGTTTGTTGAGAAGGCCAATCCCACGCCCTTCCTGCCGCAAATAAATCAAAACACCACAATCCTCCTCAGCGATCCTTTCTAAAGACCGACTCAACTGAGCTCCGCAATCACAACGTTGAGATCCAAAAACATCCCCCGTTAAACACTCCGAATGAACACGAACCAGCGCGGGAACCTCCGCATCCACCTTGCCGCGAACCAACGCCACGTGGGTCGAAGAATCGACCTCGTTTTGATAAGCATAGGCCGTAAAATCCCCATACGGGGTAGGAAGGACCGTTTGAGCCACTCGATGAATTAAACGCTCCTTGTAAAGCCGATACTTAATCAGATCCGCAATCGTGATAATCTTGACGTCGTGCTGTTTAGAGAATTTTTTAAGATCCTCCATCCGAGCCATCGCACCATCCTCTCGCATCACCTCACAGATTACCCCCGTAGGACGGAGCCCCGCCAATCGAGCCAGATCAACCGATCCCTCCGTTTGTCCACTCCGGACAAGGACCCCCCCTTTTCGCGCGCGAAGAGGAAAGACATGCCCAGGACGCGTAAATTGCTCGGGCTTGGAGGCAGGATCGACGGCCAACAAAATGGTTTGGGCGCGATCTTGGGCTGAAATCCCAGTGCTGACCCCTGTTTTGGCATCAATCGAAACCGTAAAAGCAGTCCCTAAAGGGGCGCTATTCTCAGGGACCATCATCGAGAGTTTCAACCGCTCCGCCTCAGCTTCCGTCAAGGTCAAACAGATGAGCCCTCGACCGTACTTTGCCATAAAGTTGATCGCTTCCGGCGTCACTTTTTCGGCCGCCATGGTGAGATCCCCTTCGTTTTCCCGATCTTCATCGTCCACCAGTATCACCATCTTTCCGGCGCGAATATCTTCTATAGCTTCTTCAACAGTATGAGTTGACATTGTTTAACCCTCTTTCTGGCCTACTAAACCTTCCACATATTTTGCAAGAATATCGACCTCAATGTTTAACCGATCCCCTCTCTTCCGACTCTGTAAATTCGTTTTCTCCCAGGTATAAGGAATGATCATCAATGAAACGCCATCGGAATAAGTCTCCGCAATGGTTAAACTGATCCCATCCACTGCGATCGACCCCTTCTGGACACAGTAACGACGAAGCCCCACAGGCAATCCCACTTCTAATCGCCATGCCTCCCCCTCTTTTCTCAAAGAACGAACAATCCCAACTCCATCTACATGCCCCTGAACCCAATGTCCTCCCAACTCCTTACCCCACGTAACGGGCCTCTCCAGATTGACGCAATTCCCAACCCGCAGCTCCCCCAAATTGGTGTCTTGAAAAGTCACAGGTCCAACCTGTGTTCGGAATCGCCTCCCTCTCGACTCAACGACCGTGAGGCAAACTCCATTGACTGCCACACTGGCTCCAGGAACCCAACGAGCGGACCTTCCCCCGCCCTCGATTTCAATCTCCGCCGACTTTCCACCCCTCTTGGAAGAGATAATCTTCCCCCTGCTTTCCACTAACCCTGTAAACATCCCATTACCTCTTTAAATATCCTTCGAACAAATAATCCTCGCCAATTTTCTCCACACAAATCTCTTCAAGTTCTAAAGCTTGCCGGATGTTGCGTACTCCCCACTTTGGAAAAGAAGAGAGCGTCCCTTTTCCCCCAAAAAGTTTGGGCGCCACAAAGTACAGAAGCTTATCCACCACCCCTGCGCCCAGAGCGCTCGAGGCAACCTCCCCTCCCCCTTCCACTAACAGATTCGTGATCCCTTCCGCCCCTAATCGCTTCAACAAAGGCCGCCACAAAACCTCTCCCTGCTTGGAGATCACAGGAATGATGCGAACCCCTCGATCCTTCAATCTCTGGACCTTCGATGTCACGATCTTCACGCCACAGACCACCCAAACCGGAACTTGAGAGGCTCCCCGAACCAACCGAGAACGCTCAGGGATTCGAAGGTGAGTATCCAAAATAACTCGAACCGGCTGATGAGCGCTCCGCAGGGGCCGCGTCGTCAAATAGGGATCATCCTTCAAAACCGTGCCAACCCCCACTAAAACCGCATCCACCTCACTTCGTAGCCGATGAACTTTCTGGCGAGCCAACGGACCGGTAACCCAACGAGAAGAACCATCAGCCGCGGCAATCCCTCCATCCAAACTGGCCGCCATCTTTAACGTGACGAAGGGGATCCCTCTCCGAATCCACTTCGCGTAAGACTCATTGAGACGGTAGCATTTCTCTCGCAAAACACCAACCGTAACATCCACCCCCGCCTCTCTCAAGCGACGAACACCCCGTCCTCGCACCCGAGGATTTGGATCGATCATGCCCACCACCACCCTCTGGAGCCCTGACTTCAATAAGAGATCCGTACAAGGAGGGGTTCTGCCATGATGATCGCAAGGCTCCAAATTGACGTAGAGGATCGCCCCTGACGGCAACTTCCCTGACAACCTCTTCAAAGCCTCCACCTCGGCATGGGGAACCCCCACCCGACGGTGGTAACCTTCCGCTAAAACCTTGCCTTCATGGACGACCACAGCCCCCACCTGGGGATTCGGAGAGGCCCAACCAATCCCCTTTCGAGCTAATTGCAACGTCCTTTCGATGAAAAATTCATCTTGAGCTTTCAAAACAATCGACCCTGTCCTCCCATTTTTTCAGAGGACAGAACTCCACGAAATTCTTGTTGCTGCTTAACGCGTTTCTGCTTATCCTTCTCAATGAGATCCTTTAACTCATCCATAAATTCATTGATATCTTTAAATTGCCGGTAAACGGATGCAAATCTCACATAGGCGACCTGATCTAGTTCGTGCAATTCTTTCATGATCTCTTGGCCGATCTGAGAGCTTTTGATCTCTTTGTCCCCTGAATCTTGAACGCGATGCTCCACCCGTTCCACTAATTTCTCGATCTGATTTAAAGTGACCGGCCTCTTCTCGCACGCTTTAATGACTCCATTCAAGATCTTGCTGCGATCAAAAGCCTCGAGTCGGCCATCTTTTTTAGCAACGAGGGGAACCGCCTCTTCCACGCGTTCATAGGTGGTAAAACGATTGCCACATTCATCGCACACTCGGCGACGTCGGATTGAAAGATTGTCCTTACTCGTTCGAGAATCGATCACGGAGCTTTCCGGATGAGAACAAAAAGGACATTTCATAAAACTCCCTCCCTCTAGCTAGCGAAATAATGGGAACCCTTCGCAAAGCTCCCGGACCTTCTTCGAAACCGAGGATAGCATATCAAAATCAGCGGGATGGCTCAATACGTCGTCGATCATCCGACCGATTCTCTCCATCTCGGCCTCTTTCATTCCGCGCGTGGTCACCGCGGGGGTTCCGATCCGGATTCCACTCGTAATAAACGGTTTTTGGGTCTCAAAAGGGACGGTGTTTTTGTTGACAGTGATCCCCGCCTTATCCAGAGCCTCTTCAGCCTCTTTACCTGTAAGCCCTTTGTTGCGAAGATCCACCAAGAGAAGATGATTGTCGGTCCCTCCAGACACCAGTTGATATCCTTGTTCCAGAAGAACCTCAGCCAGTTTTTTAGCATTCTTTACAATCTGATTCTGATAGTCCTTAAATTGCGGGGACAAAGCCTCCTTAAAAGCGACCGCCTTGGCGGCAATGATATGCATGAGAGGCCCCCCCTGAATTCCAGGGAAAATCTTGCTATTGAGAGCCTTCTCAAAGTCGGCTTTCCCCATGACCATCCCTCCTCGGGGTCCTCGAAGGGTTTTGTGGGTGGTGGTCGTTACAAACTCGGCATGGGGGATGGGACTCGGATGAAGCCCTGTGGCTACCAAACCGGCAATATGGGCGATGTCCACCATCACCTTCGCTTCCACCTCGTCCGCAATATCACGAAAAGATTTAAAATCGATGATTCGAGGATAAGCGCTTGCCCCCACAACAATCAGTTTAGGGCGATGCTCGCGGGCCAACCCCCGCACCTGATCGAAATCGATCCTTCCATCCTCTTTCCGAACTCCATAGGAAACAACATTGAAAAGAAACCCTGAAAAATTGACGGGGCTGCCATGAGTGAGATGGCCGCCATGAGTAAGATTCATCCCTAAGACAGTCTCACCGGGCTTGAGCGCGGCAAAGTAAACCGCCATATTGGCCTGAGAACCGGAGTGGGGCTGCACATTCACGAAATCGGCTCCAAAGAGCCTCTTGGCCCGATCAATCGCTAAGTTCTCCGCCTGATCGACAAACTCGCATCCTCCATAGTACCGCTTGCCTGGCAACCCTTCAGCGTATTTATTGGTGAGAACCGTGCCCATAGCTTCCAACACAGCGGGACTGACAAAGTTCTCGGAAGCGATGAGCTCCAGGCGGCTCAACTGCCGCTCCGTCTCGCGACGGATGACCTCCGCTATCTCAGGATCGATTCTCTCCAATTCCAGCATATAAACTTTCTGTTCTCTTATGAATTTTCAGTAATATAATCGACGACGTCTTTAACCGTTTGAATCTTTTCAGCTTCTTCATCTGGAATCTCGATTCCAAATTCCTCTTCCATCGCCATCACCAACTCCACGATATCCAGGGAATCTGCCCCAAGATCATCGATGAATGCCTTGTCCAGGGTGATTTCATCCTCCTGAAGTCCCAGTTGTTTTGCGACAATTTTTCGAACACGATCTTCCACTGAAGTCGCCATGATGACCCTCCTTCATTAAAATTACATGTATAAACCGCCACCCATATGGAACAACTGCCCCGTAATATACTTAGCTCGATCCGATAACAAAAAGCAAACCAAAGCGGAAACCTCTTCCGGTTTCCCCAAACGTTGAAGTGGAATCAATTTTAACCAATGATCGCGAACCTCTTGAGGAATCTTTTGCGTCATCTCCGTTTCAATCCATCCCGGAGCGACCGCATTAACAATCACTCCGCGAGGAGCTAACTCTCGCGCGGAGGCCTTGGTCAATCCGACCAACCCCGCTTTAGAAGTCACGTAATTGGCTTGACCGATATTCCCAAGCTCTGCAACCACAGAACAGATATTAACAATGGCCCCGGCTCGTTGCCGCATCATAGCCCGGGCGGCAAGCCGAGTGCACCGAAATGCTCCAGTGAGATTCACATTGAGGACGGAGTCCCAATCCTCCTCTTTCATTCGAATAATTAATCCATCTCGAACGATCCCCGCATTATTCACCAATCCATCGATCTTTTCAAATTCCTTAAGAATCTGATCGAATGCCGACTGAATCGCGGCCACATCGGTCACATCCGCTTTAATCGTTCGCACCCGCGATCGATCCAACGCCCCCTCCAAGAAACGCCTGGCAGCAGCATCATTCTGGGCATAAATGGCAACAACGATGGCCCCTCTTTGAATCAGTTCCTTTGAAATAGCCGCCCCAATGCCGCGCGTTCCCCCCGTAACGACAATAATCTTGCCTATAAAATCTTGTTCCATTCCGCTTACTCCCCATCTCCAAACTGTTCTATTTGAGCTCCCGAAACAATCCGACGAACGAGCCCTGAAAGGACTCGCCCTGCTCCTAACTCGACAAATTGTTCTACACCGGCCTTCGCAACAACCCCCACACAATCTTTAAATCGCACTGGAGCACAAACCTGTTCGATCAGCTTCTCTCGGATGAGCTGAGGTTCTTGATAAACCTGAGCATCGACATTGGAAACCCAACGAACTTGCGCCGAACCCCATCGCAAATCCTCCAGATGTTTTCGAAGTTGGGTCTCCGCCGGCCTCATCAAAGGGGAATGAAAAGGGGCGCTAACAGGAAGAGAACGGGTGCGAGCCCCCCTCCCTTGGACTTGAGAGGCTACCTCCTCTACCGCATCTCGATGTCCAGAAAGGACCATTTGATTCTCTCCATTCACGTTGGCTACTACCACGATTCTCCCCGAGTTCACGGCTAAACAGATCTCACGCACCTCCATCTCAGGCAACCCCATCACCGCCACCATCGAGCCCTCTCCCGGAGGGACGGCTTCTTGCATCCATCTTCCTCGCAACGATACCGCCTTCACAGCATCCCGAAAGCGAAGAACCCCCGCAACCACTAGGGCCGAATACTCCCCCAAACTATGACCCAAAACAAAATCGGGAAGTTTCCCGAACTGCAAGGAGTAAATGGCATGGGCCGCGACACTGACCGTGAGAATCGCCGGCTGAGCATTCTCCGTAAGATCCAACTCCGAGGCAGGCCCCTCGACACAAAGTCGATAAAGGTCTTTCCCCAAGGTATCGCTGGCCTCCTCAAAAAGCGATCGAGCCTGAGGATAGGTTTTGCAAAGCCATTTCCCCATCTCCACTTTCTGAGATCCCTGTCCGGGAAACAAAAATGCCGTCGGCAAAGTAATTGCTGTCCTTTCCCGCAAACGCAAGAAATGCCCGTTAGACGAGACGCCCGACTGAGGCCGAGTGAGGCGTACTGGGTTAGTACGCCTCAACGAGCGCCGAAGCCTGTCCTGAGCATGCCAACCGTTTTCCTTCGACTCCGCTCAGGACGAACGGTTGGCTGTCGAAGGGGAGGGCAACGAAGTATAACGGCATTTATTGCGTTTGCATTACTCTTCAATCTTGAGAACCGATTCGCCGCCATAAGTCCCACACTCCGGACAAACAATATGGGGTGGCTTCAGCGTCTTGCACTGAGAGCAAGCAACCAATGTGGGTTTAGAAAGCCGGTAATTGGCTCTCCGTTTATCACGACGAGATCGAGAATGTTTCCTTTTTGGATTCGGCATAGTGATTATCCTTTCTTCGGCTTAAAACCTTTGAGGGTTGAAAAAGGCCCTTCTACCGGCGTCGGCGCACTCAACGCACAATGACAAGCCTTCTCGTTCAAATTCGTTCCACACTGGGGACACAACCCCCGACAGTCCTCTCGACAGATCGGAAACCTTGGAATATCCAGCAAAAGCTGCTCTGCAACCAGAGGAGAAAGTTCCACCGACTCCCCATTGTAATATCCCATATCGGGTCCTTCCAAATCTTTGGGATCCCATTCTGCATCCAGTTTCTTCTCCGATTCAGGGAGGTAAGCATAATGAACCTCCGAAACAACGGGAACACAAAATCGTTCCAGACAACGAGAGCAAAGCATCTCGATCTCTGTGGTGATCGACCCCGTCAAAAAAATTTCTTTTTCAACGGACCGGTGCGCCAATAAATGAATGAGAATGGCGGCTCTATAAACGTAGTCGGACCCTGCGACCTCCTTGAGATGCTCATCAAACCACTCTTTTCCCTCTTCGTATCGAAGATCCAGCCCCTGCTCAGGGATATTTTCTAGTCGTAGAATCAAAAGGTTGCCCTGTTCCTATTAACGTTTTAGGTTAATCGTTTCTGAAACCGCTTGTCAAGCGAAGGTTCTATGCCCCGGGAGAGAGCTGAGGACGAATGACGACCTCGACGGGACAGCCCCGCGTGAAGTCCGAAACGAGACTTTCCACCACCGCTGCAATCTCCTCGGGATCGATCATCTTTTCACGAGCTAAACCTAAGAAATCGGGGATTAACGGGGTATCAACGTAACCGGGGCAAATCACACAAACTTTAATGTTAAACTCTCGCACTTCCTCAAAGAGACATTGACTAAAACCGATCACCCCGAATTTGGCAGCAGAGTAAGCTCCAGCCCCTTTAGCCCCCATCTTGCCAAGAACGGAGCTCATGTTAATAATCGCTCCGCCATTCCTCTCAATCATGGAAGCCAAAACCAGTTTGGAGCCAATCATGGTGGCTCGAAGATTGGTAGCTATCGCTTGATCCCACTCCTGAATCTCGGTTTGGGCAATAAAGCCAAATCCCCCTCCTCCGGCGTTGTTGACTAAAATATCGATTGGGCCTAACGCTTGGACCGCGGATTCATGGAACTGAATCAAGGCCTGAGACTGCGCAACGTCGACCGATTGGTAAAAAACCTTGCGCCCCATTTTTTCAATCTCTTGAGCGACTTCGTGAAGTTCACTCACAGTTCTAGAACAGATCGCGAGATCAGACCCAGCCCGAGCCAAACGCAACGCAATTGCTTTTCCAATCCCGCGCCCTGCTCCTGTCACCCATGCGATTTTTCCTTGGAGTAAAGACATGATCAATCTCCTTTCGAAATCTCGATTAAAAAACCTTCCGCTCCCCCTTGGAGATGAAATTTTCTATCCTTTCCTAACAGTTTTTTCTGAATATAAGCAAGACCTACCACATTTTGAGAATCCGGCAAAACAGCGCTCGAAGTCACAAACCCCGCTTCATGATCGTCGATAAAAAGTTTTGTTCCCAAAGGGATCGACCTCTCTCCTTTCATCCGAAATTGGAATAACTCTTTCTTGATCTCACCTCTAGAAAAAGCGCGTTCCACAATCTCTTGACCGATGTAACACCCCTTCCCATGATGAATCGCTTCATCCAGTCGAGCCTCCCATGGAATATTCGATTCATTAAAATCAATTCCATAACGCGGGATGCCCGATTCTATCCTCAAGATTTCATACAGAGGATCCGGAAGCAAAGGGATATCAAGCGCGAGAATCTTTTCCTGGAAAAGTGTTATCAAATTCTTAGGAGTTATAAAATAAAAATTCTGCGATGCAATCCCTCGTCCCGAAAATCCCCACCCTACTTCGGATTTTAACTCCAGGACCGCCTTCGCAACAGATCCGATGAGTAAAAAAGCGCCCCATTCTCCGGATACATTCTCAATAACAACATCCTCCATGATGATGTATCTTTCTAAAAAAGCTTGGGTCTTTGTCCCTAAGGTGGGCTGAAAAAGGAGCCAAACAAAGGGATCGGCCCGATAGAGCCAAAAGTCAGCCTGGATTTTCCCACGATCCGTAAGAGTGAGGCCGTAAGTCGCGTGGTGATCGGGAAGATCCCGAACGTTAATCGTCGTCATGTTGTGGAGGAAAGTAATCCGTTCTTTGCCGGAAACGCGCAAAAGTTCCCAATCGCTTAAAACGAGATAACCCCCTCTTTCTTTGGCAACTCGATAGACCCCGCCCAACAACATCGTTCCTGAACAAGTAGCATGAGGTTTTTTGGATGTAAAGGGGTGACTGTGAAGGTTTGTCCACAAGAGGGGATAAAATAATTTAACACCATTTTCATATTGAATTTCAACAGGTTAGATGTTTTTCTTCCGATAGGGTGTAAACTTTTTTTAACAGATTGACTTGATGCGATTTCAGAGTAGTGCTAAAATCCATTTTAAAATCAAATGGATAGCAGAAAACCCCAAAAAGTAGCCTGCTGGCACGGATCTTGCAAAAAATAACAGGTGCACCAAACCAGAATGGGGGTTTATGACATGAGCAAAAGCTATTCTCGATTCGGTTTTATCACGTTTTTCTCTCTTATCCTGGCTCTCCACTCGAGCGGTTGCTTTAATCTCGATGACGATGGGGAAGAGTCCACCACAGGGCTGGCTCCAACTCTTCCAGGAGAAGGCCCCCAAGTTGTCTTTGAACCGATCGTCGAAAAGGGGGAGGCTCCCAATGTCCCCTATGGTGATTTCCTTCTGCGAAACGATTCTACAACACCTACAGGAAAGCGTTTCAATATCTCGGAAGAGGCTGGTGTCGCTGATTTCGAAAAATCTCTCCGCCATCGAATCAATTTTATGGATGGGCTTGGAACCTTTTCCACGGTTCCCATTTCTTTCGATAGAGCCATCGATTTATCCACCGTGAACTATGACACCGTCTATTGGATACAGCTTGAAGATTGTGAACGACACAAGGCGGGGACACGATGGCCCGTGGCTATTTATGATCCTCGACCTGAATTGGACCATCGAGGCTATTTCCCGACAAAACTTCAAACCGCTTCTTTAGGGCATCGAAGGGATTTCTTCTTGAACGATCTTCAAGATCGCAGTCTCGATAGCCTCTTTATCCAGGAATATGACCTCAATCAAAACGGGACCTGTGACTACATCGATGAAGACTGGAACTTCAACGGAAAATGTGAGTGGGCTGGAAATCATTTTGACATTGATAAGGACGGGGATCTGGATTACATCACCTACTATGAAATGGAAACCAATACTCTTTTATTGAGACCCACTCATCCTTTGGATCAGCAATGCTCGTTTGCCATCGTTCTTACAAGAGGCATCACAGGGGTCCCTTCAGAAGGGAGTGCCCTGGGTTTGCCAATTCGCTCTCCATGGGAATTTGTCAATCACACCACGCAAACGAACAAGCTGGAAAAAGTTCTCCCCTATTTGGAATCTTATGGTGTTAATGATGAAGATATTGCTTTTGCAATGACTTACACCACCGGTACGCAAACAAAAGTGTTAGAAAAGATGATTGCATGTGAAGGGCCTTTCGAGTTTTTGTGTGCCGACCCCAAATTTGAGACCAAAATTACAAAAGTATATGAACATGGTAAACCCAAAGAACTGGGACAAGGGAATCCTTACATTATTAAAGCAGAGCCATTCGCTGTGTTGGGACTCATTTTAGGAGGTTTAATTATTGATGGTTCAGCGGGGGTAGAACTTTCATCCAATCTCCTTCGATACACGGATTATTTTGTGATATTCGATGTCCAAGCCCCTTACTTCCTCCAAGATGAAAATTTACCCGAAGATCACCCTGAAAACGATCCAACAAAATCGGCTATTTTGATCGAACTAGATGGCACGAACTATACCACTGGGAAAAAGGTTGCTCCTAAGGTAAATACAAAAAAACGGGTTGCTTGTGTAATACCAAAACCAAGACCCGAGCTAGGATGCGAAGCTCCCTTCCCCATTATTTTTCACGAGCATGGCTACACGTCCGACTTTTTAGAACTTTTTGGATTTGCTGCTAGCTATAACAAACATTGCTTTGCGGCCTGTACTATGAACGCAGCTCATCATGGTCCTCAAGAAGATTTTGTTCAAGGAGGGCTTGTTAATGTCGTAGGTGATCTTGTAGGAGGTGAGCTTAGTGACGCAGCCCTTAGAAGCCTTTTTCTTGACGACATGATACGCCCTGAGATTCTCGCACTTTTTGAAGAGTTTGTCGAAGAAGAGATCATCGAGAAAACATTCAAGGAGACATACTCCAGCAATGAAAAGTGCAATGAAACATTTGAAAAGGATTGCTTGGAAGTTTCGAGTGAAGAGAAATGTCAAAGTTTGTATAAGGAAAGCTGCGTCGATGTTATCAATGCGCAATGTCAAGCCCTTTGGCAAAAGGATTGTTCGGAGGCAACAGCTCAAGAGCTTCTATCAGCGTTGGCGGATAGTGAAAAGTATCTCGCAGAGTCGCTTTGTAATCTCATTCAACCCGGGGGGTCCGTTTCCAAAACTGATAATTCTGTAAGCGAGATCCAACAAATCCTCAATGCTATTGATCTAAGCGCTTTTGCAGAAAAAACCCTAGGAGTGGATGTTTCCAAAGACTGTAAAGCAAAAGTTGAAAAATACCTCTCAAAGCATGGAGACAATCTCGATGAAATTCTGACAAAGGCTGTCGATCTGGTGATCAATGTGATTAAAACATTCTTTATTTGGCAAGCCACATTTTATGTGCCCGGTGTTGATAGAATCTCAGATATTCCCATTAATACCGATGCTTCTGACATTCTAGAAAAGATCGCATTCTCTCCTCTTTTCTATGACATCCTTGGAACAGGCGAAGCTGTAGCTCGGGCTTATGGCAGGGATGCGGAAGGAAATATTGATTTAGAGTCGGGATATGGAAAAGGAACTCTAAAATCGGGCGGAGATTTCTGGAGCGCCGATATCGGTCACACCCGTTCTGTCGTTGAACAAAGTGTTATTGACTTTAATTTTGTTATAAACACAATCCTTTCTTTTTCAACTTCAAAGTTTGAGCCCCCCTATAATGGTGATTTCAACGAAGATGGAGTAGTAGACATCGGGGGTCCTTTTCACTGTACGGGTTCTTCGTTGGGTGGAATTCTCTGTCAAGTGGCTGCTCCAATCATTCCCCACTTCACCTCTACGGCCCCTTCCTCAGGATTTGCAGGAGCAACGGATGTAGGTGTTCGAACCTTTCAAGGAGGAGTGTGGCAAGCTGTGAACGGTGAGCTTTGGTGTTCTCCCTGCGTGAGTAGCATTCGTGGTGAGGGAGGAGAACATCAATTGATGTTAAGTTTCTCCGATGTGAATGATGACGTCAATGTGCCCCTTGCTCAAATTTCGGCAGACCTTGCCATCAAAATTCCTAAAGGCTTTGCCACACTTGAAAATCTCCGGAATGGTGATAGAAAAACCGTTAGAATTAATAGTGGTGGAATATGGCGTGTTTCCGTTAGAACCGATCTGCATGATCCACTGAGGCTCATTCTTTCCTCGAATGAAGGATATGCGGACAACGAATTTGTGGATCTCAAGAATTTCGATCCCAACAAAAACAAGTTCTATGAGATAGAATTTAAGTCCCCTGTGAGAGGATGGGGATTTGAAAGAAATACTCCTGGTTTTCGACGGTTTTATTCCATTGCTCAACATGTAATCGATAGTCGTGATGGGGTGAATTTTGGAATTCATGGTTTCACAGGAAGAGTCCCTATTGACCATTCTGTTGTCGATTTTGAAGGGAACCCTTTTACTGTCGAGGCAAGGAGATTCTCTACACGAACCAATGACCTTGGAATTTATAATCTATTTTCGATTGGCGATTCTAATGTCCCTTGCAATACGGGATGGACTTACAGCCGTGTCATGGGCGCAATTAGCCATGCACAAAGTCAGCAAGATGTCCAATCAGGAATTACAGAGTGTGTGGTGGGCTCAGCCTTTGTTAATGCAGAAGGGAAGGTCTGCATGGAAGGAACTCCCGGTTGCGAAGTAACCTACAACCGTTTCGGACAATCTTGTGATCCAGGCGAACCCTGTTATGACATTATTCCTGTAAGTTCCGACCCCATAGCTTTCCCTGTTTCCGATGAATCCACAAACAATCCATCCCCAGAAGGCTGTAGTCCTGTCGATCCCTCAAGCCGAGCGGGAGAGGATGCAAGTGCCTGTACACCATCTCAATACTTCGTTACAGCTCCGGATGGGAATGTTGTTCCAGTCAGTGGTGTACCTTCCGTTTTCCGTGCTCCAATGGAAATTACCCCCAATGACTCCGGTGAGCCATTTCAGATTGTATCTCGGGCAACCTTAATGAGCGGAATTGAAGGATGGCATGGGGTCTGGCCTGCTTCGCCACGCAATGAAGATCTGGACATTCCTGGTTTTACAGTGAAAATGCCAAATGAGACCGATGCTGTTGAGGTAAACCCCCAAGAAAATCCAAACGAACCTAAGACCTATTACAACTGGCTCTATTTTGACTGGGGGACGTATGAAACGAATCGGATTGCCTGGTTTTTTAAAACGGGAAATCTAATTGATGATGCTTGCATGGCTGTTTCAAAATCGGATCCCGAAACGGGGCTCTACACCTGCGACAAATACATTGATGGGTTTCCCCCTACGGCTGAGATCAATTTAGGAACAACTTTGAAAGGGATCTTAAAGCTTGGAAATTAGCAAAAGGAGAAAAAGATGACTAAAAAATGGATCTCAATTTTTGCAACTTTTCTTCTAGCCAGCTCTCTGAGCTTTGCTGAAGAGCCACAGGATGCTTTTACTTATGGCTTCTTCGACCTCGATGGCTACGATCGGCTGCGCGGAATCAGCACAGAGGGATTTGCCATCGACGATAACGATACCATCGACTCCAACACGACTTGGACGAATCGGCTTCGCCTGGAGCCTGTTTTAACCTTTGGGAAGTTTCTTAAAATCCAGGCGCAAGGGGATTTCTTTAATGGAACCTTAAGCCAAGAGGTCGATGGCGTCACGGTTCCAACAGGAAGCCCGGAGGGGGGCGACCTGGATGAAGCGGAGTTTAATCGAGCATGGTTTGATTTGCGAACTCCCATTGGCCTCATTCGAGGAGGTCGGGCTCCCTCGCACTGGGGGATGGGGATCCTCGCCAACTCCGGCGATGGTTTTGATGACGATTTTGGCGACAATCAGTTCGGCAACACCTCGGATCGATTTTTGATTGCCACACGCCCCATGGGCCAGGAAATCCCTTGGAATCTGATTCTTGCTTTTGACCGCGTGGTCCAAGACCCTCTGGCCACAACCGATGACGACGCATTCAATTTTATCTTTGCCAATCTCTATCAAACCAAACCGGTCACTGCAGGAACCTACATCGTCCGCCGCACCCAATACATCGAAGAAGAGAAAGACCTCAATGCCTGGGGCTTTGATGCCTACCTGAACCTGAATTATGAAATTGATGAAGAAAACTCTCTATTTGCGCAAGGAGAAGGGGTGTACATCGTTGGAACCACGGATCTCGCGGTTGACAAACTTCATAATCCTCCGCAAGAAGGAGAGATTCGACAGGCAGGGCTTGTTGGACGTGGAGGATATAAAAACTTGTGGTCCCAAACCGCCACCGAAGTTGGCTGGGCCTCCGGGGATTCTGACGTTTTGGACAACGAAGTAACTGCTTTTAGTTTCAGTCCGGACTACAACGTGGGACTCATTTTATTTGAGCAACTCTTGGCCTCTCTTTCTGAAAAATCGGCAAGCAATGCTGAAGATCCTTTGCTTCGAGCCGTGCCGTCGGATGGTCATACTCTCATCCCGACGGATGGATCGGTGACCAACGCTTTCTATGTGAATCCCACAGTAAAAGTCTGGCCGGCCAAAGGTTGGGAAGCAATCTTTGGATTTCTTTACGCCTACGCGCCCCAGAAATTGATCGATGCATTCCAAACCGGCTTAGCGGGTGGAACTCCAACCAATCACTATGGCGGAATCCCCGATGAAAGTCTTGGCATGGAGATCGATGGTGGATTGAGTTACAGCCAGATCGCAGAATCACTGGGAGGTCTTAAATTCATCGGCGGAGTCCAAGGGGGTTATTTCCTGCCGGGCGATGCCTTTAACGACGCCAATGGGAATGGACTCGATAATCTCTGGACCGTCCAAGGGCGTCTCACGCTGCAGTGGTGATGAAGTGAATTCCCCTCACCTCAATCCTCTCCCCAAGGGGGAGAGGAAAAATCCCTTCTCCCCGTTGGGGAGAAGGTTAGGATGAGGGGGCAAAGCAGAAAAAGGGGGGCCACCATGAAAAATCGCCTTCAATGGTTACTGCTAGGCATGCTGGGAATCGTTGCCGTACTCGGTTGTAGCCACCCTGAAAATGCGCCGGATACAAGTAGTTCGGAACCGGCGGAACCTTCTCCGGAGAGTCCAACGGTATCCACTCCAATCGAAGGGGTGTGTCCTCCACCGGAAGTGATTCAGAGAACGGCGAATGAGGGGGAACCCACCGCTTCAAGACCACGAACAGTAGCGAATGCCTGCCCTGAAAAATTTATGGACGGAGAGGATGAAGAAGCGGTGGATCTTTATGTTCAGTCTTGCCATTCCGTCCTCGTAGAATGCGCCACGGATGAGAACGCCCTCAGTTGCGGCAAGCGAGCGTTGGAATCCGGGGATTGGGAAACCGCGCTGGAACAGTTTTCAACGGGGGAGGCTGAAGGGATCAATCTTTGTGAAGCCACCTACGGGCGATTCTTGGCGCGACTCTTTCGACTTTACGCCGATGCGAACCACCTTTTCTTCGATGATGTGATCGAGCTCAATCTCAATCGACACAAAAGACTCCGCGCCCTCTACATGCCGACCTCCCCTCTGGGAGCCACGTTCCACAAGCATTTCGATTGCCTGAACCGAGATCAGTTCTGGGAACGGACCTCTCAACCCACTCTCATCGAACAGGATCTCCAAGAGATTTGGGCCAACGATTGCACCCTCGCCGACCTCCAGGGGGAGCCGTTGCCGATCCGTTGGGTCCAAGGGAAATGTGAAGCGCCTCTGAGCGACGCCGTCTATGCCGGCGTGTGGGACAAGGTCGATGCTGCTCTCATCTATCAGTTCGGCCCAGGGAATCCTCCCGTCACCATTCGAGCCACCGTGGCAAATCTCTACAGCGGCCCCAATGAGGGAGATTGCCCTTCGGACACGGGGATTTGTGACCCTCTCTTTGTGATTGATCCGGAGGGTTCGTCCTACGAGATCCCGCGATTACCCAAAGATGCGGAAGAGTTTCTGGCTTTAAACGATTTGACCCTTCGAACCCTCGATGATCCGGATCGAAACCCCAACACGGTCTTTGCCTATGAAGACACCGATCAAGATGGATCGGGCAGTTTAGGAGACAAAGCGATCATCCGCGCTTGTGATCCGACAACAGGAAAATCGGTGTATGACTTCTCCAACGTCACCGTGGGGGCCCAGTGGAAATACGAGCCAGCGCCCGCTCCCGTGGCCCCTTCTCCGAGAAGGATCGAGATCTTCTGTGGTCCCTATGATGAAGGAGGAGAGCCCTGCCCTGTGTTTGAAGGGGAAAGAGCGCTCCACGGGGCCTTCCCCCCGCTACCGATACCGAATGAATACGTTCTCTCCCCGGATGGGAAAAAACTGGCCTACACGAAAGAGATCGAGGGGGGATTTCACCAGATCTATGTGACCGAGATCCCCAAACTGTATGAGAAGACTGACGTTACACAAACTCCGGAGATCTCAGAGTTCATCGACCTCAGCGAAATCGATTCAGTTTCTACGGAGATCCAAGAGGCCCTTGGTTTTGTGAACCTGGAAGAGGAAAAGATTGGCATCACAGAGGCCCCTTGTTACAAGGACGGGGAAAAGCAAGATTTGACGCAATGTTGTGTTACTTGCGCCGTGTGGCCGGGCGGATTCCAAACCGGGCTCTTCGAGAATCAACCCAATCTGGGGGCGCTGCCTCAATGGATCCATGATCTCAATGGGGAGCCGGTAGCGCTATTCTTTTTGGCTAACGATCATCCTTCCTCCTGGGGATGGCAAGGACAAGCTCAAGGAGCGCAGTTTTATGCCATTCGATTAGATGGGACGGGACTCTCCCCTCTGTTGCCTGAAAACATCCCCCCCTCCGCCTGGGGTTTCCAGGCCCACGTTTCTCCCGATGGTCAAAACCTATTCTGGACCGGCAACTGGAATCCCACCTCGGAGCTATTAACCGCCAACACCTTACTTCTCGGAGATCTCCGATACAACACCGATACGGATCCTTCTTTCCAACTCAAAAACATCCGATTAGTGTTGCCGGCGGTGGATCAGGGGATCTATGAGGCCAATGGCATCTCCCCTCAATGGCCAGACGATCCAAGCCTCTTCTTTACAACAAGCTCTTTCTCTAAACATTCGCTTCGCACTTTTATGGGAACACTGGGCGAAAACGGAATCATTCAAAAATTTACAAAATTGAATTGGCCGGCAGAGATCTCTTCAGAGTCCTTCGTGATAGACAACCATCCCGCGTGGTATGAACATACCAAGCTTCTCGATAACGGTCGTCAACTCTTTTTTATCAGCAGTCAAGGAGACCCTTCCTACTCTGAAAAGAACCTCCATTTTGGAGAGCGTTTTGATGCCTTTCTCCAATCCCCCCCCTACTATGATGGTTTTTATCAAGGACTCTCACTGGCAGAGGTTCGGTTCTTGTCGGTGCCCGGTTACTACACCGAGGATTTTACCCCTTACTACATCCGATACTGGATCTCGAACATCGACGGGACCGATCAAGAGCTGATCACCGGCCCGGAGCCTGAAAGAGGCGGGTGGATCACTCACAGTGTGGGAATCCACAATGGCGAGATCTATTTTATCCAAAGTCGAGATAAAGATGGCAAAGCCTGTCGGCTTGCCCTCTCTAAAAATAAGTGTGAGCGACGCTACGGCGTTGTCCGATTCTTATGAAAAACTCATGGGTCAGGGTTGTTCAGGGTACGGCGATCCTCCCACTCTTCATGATCGGGGAGATGGCCTGTTTTAACCTCGATAGCGATGGGAACGAATCGGTAGGGCTGGCCCTCACGATTCCCGGGGAAGGGCCTACCGTAATCTGGGACCCCATCGCTACGGAGCGTGGAGAGATCCCCGATCTCCCCTTCCCCAACGACATCGCCATGAGAGTGGATTCCTCCTCCCCCACCGGTCTCCGCTTGAATATCTCGGTTGAGAATGCCCCCACCGATTTCCAAAAGGAGATCAATCGCCAAGCCAACCTCTTGATCGATGGCTTTGGAACTATCGCCCCCATCTGGGTCTCGTTCGATCAACCACTCGATCTCAAAACAGTGAGCAATCAGAGTGTCTATCTCCTTTCACTCAAAGACTGTGAACGGTACTCCGCAGGGACACGGTTTCCACTCGATCTAGGGGAAGGGAATTATCCCACCCAACTTCAAACCGCACTGCGAGGGGAATGTCGAGAGATCTTTGCGAACGACCCTTATCGATGCGCGGAGGATACGATCTTCAACCAAGAGCCCGATACCAATGGTGACGGCCAGTGTGATCCCGTGGACGAGGATCTCAATGGCGATGGAAAATGCAACTTCGTGGGAAATCGGTTTAA
Organism: Deltaproteobacteria bacterium; assembly: GCA_016202395.1. Taxonomy (GTDB): domain Bacteria; phylum JACQOV01; class JACQOV01; order JACQOV01; family JACQOV01; genus JACQOV01. The sequence goes on along the minus strand of JACQOV010000013.1, from coordinate 30,680 downwards.
TCTGGACGACGACGCAGAGCTTGAGTACGTTGACTTCTATGACTTGCAAACGAACACGCTCCTCATTCGCCCCAAGTACACCTTGGATGAACAATGTGAATACGTGGTCGTCCTCACCCGAGGGATCAAAGGTCTGAACCAATTCCCCATTAAATCCCCCTTCCAATACGTCAACCACACCACGCAAACAGAATCTCTAAAACAGGCTCTTCCCCATCTTGAGAAGTTTGGAGTCGAAGCGGAGGAGATCGCCATCGCCTGGAAATACACCACAGGAACTCAAACGAAGTACGTCCGAGCCGTGCTGGAAGGGCTTCGGGGCCAGGGCCCGATGGCACTCCTTAAAGAGGAGTTCCCCGCCAAGATTAATTCGCTGAGTGATCTTCAGGCTCCTGAAGAGCTCGGGGGGGAGACCGGGAGTCCTTACATCCTCAAGGCAGAACCGTTTCAACGGTTGGCGACCACCCTCTTTTTCTTCCTATCCAAAGGGAGCCTCTCCGGGGGAAGAGCCTCTGGAAAGCTTATGGTGGAGTACGTCGATTACTTCGTCTACGGAACATTTAATTCCCCCTCCTTTACCGAATCGACCGACTTCCCAGAGATCCCCTCTACGGAAGGGGTCTTCCTCGTTGATTACGCGACCGGCATCGATCTTCGGAATGGTAAGCGAGCCGCTTATAAGAATACGGATGTGGTCTTTGTCTGCTCCATCCCGAAAGCAAGGCCGCAGCATGGCATCGAGCCCCCTTTTCCGGTGATCTTCTTTGGTCATGGGTTCTCAGCGAGCCGTGTGAAAGCAACCTTGCTCGCAGGGCCGCTCGCTCGGTTGGGCTTCGCGACCTGCGGAATGGACTTCCCGGACCATGGCCCCATGGACAATCTCCGTCCTGAGAACTTCGTGAATTACATCTGCGGCGACCTGGGACTTTGTAGCGATGAGGATTTTTTAAATCTCTTGGACCTTCTCTTCAAAGAGACAATCGCCCAAGGATTGGATCTATCGGATGAGGACTGTATGGAACAGTTCGGGGAAACCTGCTCGGAGGCCGCAATCGAGGATTTAGCCCTCCTACTACTCGAGGAACTTTCGTCGGGGAGATCCGAAGAGGATCCCTCCCTCTTTTGTGATCGATTGATCCAGGACCTTCAAGGGATGGATGAGATTCTAGGAATCGATCTATTTACTGGAAATACGCTCACGAAACAGCTAGAAAAAACTTGCGCGCAAAAGCTTGCAGCCTCGGGAAAAACATTAGACCTCAACGCCATTCGTGAGAAACTTCCGGAAGCATTCGACGCGCTAAAGAAGATCCTTTTTACCGTTTTGAAAGAGCTCGTCATCCGGGAGATCGCACGGTTCTGTCCCGATGTGAAACATATCTGGGAGATCCCTGCCTCTACCGAGATGACCGATCTCATGGATCAACTCTGGCACTGTCCGCTGCTCGGAGAGGTGGTCGGTGGAGAAGGACGCGCTCGAGGGATCGATCTCCATGGAGAGATCGCCTCCGGGGGCAAGTTGATGGATACCACAAACCCCTTTCACACCTGGGCCAATATGATTCAAGCGGCAGTCGACCAACAGATGTTCATCCAAACAATCCTCCAATGCGATGGGAAGGACAGCAAAGGCAGGCCCTCTCCTTTCGAGTGCGATTTTAATGAGGATGGGGTCGTCGACCTCGGACCTGATTTTCATCTCTCCGGATCCTCGCTAGGAAGCATTGGCGCTAACATCTATGGCCCGCTCATCCCCGAGGCCGAAGCGAGCCTCTCTTTTTCCGGCGGAGCGATCCTCACCGATATCGCCGTTCGCACCCGTCAAGAGCCTTATTGGGAGATCGGCTTCTCCCCCATCTGCACCCCTTGTGTGGCCGGCCGATTCCAAGGAGAGGAGTACCAGCTCTTCTTAACCTTCTCTGATTTGACTCGTATGGTTCATCCGGATGACCCCAAGCAGGCCGATCTTTCCCATTTAGAGTATTTTAAAGATACAAGCTTGACCTCGCAGATGCCGCGGGGCTACGCCACCCTCAAAAATCTGCGTAATGGAGAGGAAAAACAGGTCCGAATCCACAGTGACGGAAGATTCCGTGTTTCAGTCGCGACCGATATCGGAGACCCACTTCATCTCATCCTAAAGGATGAAAATCAAAACATCCTGCTGGAGAGAGATCTCACCTCACCCATTCGAGGGTACGGCATGGAGAGAAACAGCCCGCGATTCCGACGTTTCTTAAGCGTGGGGCAACATCTGCTCGATCCCATTAGCCCTCACAACTATCTGAACCATTACTTTACCGCCGATCTTCCAACGAACGATCCTGAAACCGGCTTCGTGATCCACAACCGACGGTTTGAGGAGATTCCCAGTAATCGAGGGGTTGTGAACGTAGCCACGGTTTATGACAATTTCGTTCCTATTAGCACAGAACTGGCGACGCCTCGGATCATCGGAACCATCGATGAAGCAACGAACGAAGAGCTCATTCGAAAAGGGATCTATCGAGGAGCGATGGTGGATGGACCTGCGTATGTGAACGCGGAAGGAAAGATCTGTATGGAAGGGAGCCCCGATTGCGCTAACACCTATGATGAAAATGGAACCCTTTGTCCTTTGGACGAGGAAGGAAGGCCAACCCCTTGTTACGACCTGGTTCCGGCCATTGTCGACCCGATTCTTTGGATCCCCAACGGAAAAAACTCTGAAGAGCCTCCTTCAGAGTGTTCACCCATCGATCCCGCAAGCCCCCAAGGGGCTAACCTCTGCTCGCCGAAGACTGCGCATGTCCCCGATCTCGATCGTCGGATCGTTCATGTAGAGAACGATCCTGCTTCCGTCCCAGGCCCTGTCCCTCCCACGAAGGTCGGCAATTCCACCCCTGTGGAAACCTCGGCTCGATTCGCTCTTATCGGAGATACCGACGGTTACCATGGCCTCAACGGCCCCGATCCCAAGTACAAGATCCCGCTCCCAGAGCCGTACGAGGATATCCCTTCGGATGTCGGATCGTTCTTAATCAACCAGATGGGGTACTATTTCTTGACAGGAAAATTGAGTGACGATCCTTGCTTGATGGATGCCTCGTGCCCATGGGCTGATTTTCCTCCTCCCTAAGGGCTCTTAAATTCCTTCCGATGGATCGACAATGTAGCTACAAAAGAAATCGAATAAAAATATAGACCATAGCTCCTCAATACACTCCTTCCCTAGACCGTAAACCGCACAGATCAGCCATATCAGAACAAAAGCAGCAATACACAGAACGAGGAGTCTCAAATCGATTCCCCCCAATGCTTCGGTGGTTTCGAGCGCTAAAGCCCCCTCCATTCCTTCAGTCTGATTCACATAGCCCTCAATCCCCTCCTCAGAGAGCACCAGAACAGCCCGAGGCCCTTCGGCTCCAAGATCTTTCTTCACTACATGGAGACGATCTAGAAGATTCTGATGGATTTCCTCAGGATTGGAGAGATCAGCCTCCCCTAACAGGGATTGAACCACCTTTTCTCCCTGTTCACCCTCCGGTAGAACAACGAGGAAAGAGGATTGCCTCAACTCCTCTGCGGCTTGTGCTTCAACCGATTGGAGAATCACTGAAGGATCCTCCTCGGATGAAACAACAGCGCTTCTCACTAACAAGACCCCATAATCCAAGGAGGTAACATTTAAAGGCGAACTTTCATTCTCCGAGGGGGTGGCCTCATTTGAAGGGGGGGTCTCCGAAAAAGGATCTTCCGAACCACAACCGAAAGTAAAAAAGAATGCGACTAAAACGATTGCATCGGCAGCTCGTTGAAAAACAGAATGCCTGGCCATTTTCCACCTCCCTTGTGCATGAGTTGTAAGGGCCCACCTTACGTGGTGTCCCGATCCTAATCACAAAACGAGAAAACAAGCAAGATAAATTTTAGACGTCGTGTTAAATTTCGTTAACAGCCCCACTGTTAAAATTATTGAACAGCGTTATTCTCTTTAGATTTCAACGAGTTAAATGCGAATCCTCGACAGAACGCCCCTTTTGTGTTAAATTTACTTCACAGTTGCAAAGTTTAGCGCCGACCCATAGCAAAAAATACCTTTTAAATCCAAAGGGTTATGCTTAGCGTGTTGGCACGAATCTTGCATTAGAAAATAGAGGATGCAACAAAGAAGGTTCAAATTTACGATCCTATTTCTTAGCGCTCTAGTCCTCCAGGCCTCTGTGACCCCTGCGGGGGATTTAAACTACGGAGTGAAACTGGGGATAAACCCTATCAGCATTGTGGAAAACGGAACGCGGAATATTTCCACGAAACTCGGCTTTGCCGGAGGCCTTTCTCTCACCTATCATTTGAACCGAAACCTTGCTATTCAGCCGGAGATTCTCTACAGCGTGCGTGGAGGAGAACACCCTCTGGAGCTTTTGGATCAATCGTACAAGATTGCAGCCGATCTTCGCTACGTGGAATTTCCCGTGCTCGCCCGATGGGATTTCCGTTATGGAAAAGATTTAGCCCCCTACCTTTTAATAGGCCCCACCTTTAACCTCCTAACGAAGGCCAACGTGCACATGGAAGGGGCCCCTGCGAATCTCCAGCTTGACGATTTTGTCAATGAACGAGAGATTGGATTGGTCCTGAATTTTGGAGTGGAAAAGAAGTGGAACCCCGGAGCCATTACCTTCGACCTTCGCTATGAGCGAGGGTTTACTTCCTTAGTGAATGAGGAGCTGCTGGATCTTGCCAAGGCTTTTGGCGTCCAAGACCAGCTGGATATCCGAACGAGTCTCTTCTCCATTCTGGTGGGCTATCAGTTCTAGCGCTTTCCTGTTCTTTACTCATAAGGTGAGATTTGGCCGGGGCTAGTGCCCAACCTTATTCTTTCTTCTGGACCTTGAAGCGGCGTTGAGGTTCCGGGGCAAGAAGCTCCAGGGTCACACTGCAGCGCTTCATTCGCTTCCGTGTACCATTCAATCGCTTGGAGTGCAGCAAGCCCCGTAGATCCCAATCTCAGTCCAGTCCACGCTACGGATAAGATTCCGGTACCCTTTAGTGCGGAGGCTGCTCGAGCAGCTGCCGCTCCCCCCTCTGCGACGCTTGTGTTTGTGGCCGTGGCCTCCGTGGTGACTACACCTTCTGCCAAAGCGGATGAAACGCGCTGCAACCCTTGGGTAGCTCCTCTCGTGAACTTCGTCGCTATCATTTTCCAGCGCACCCACCATATCCACCTCTTCGTTCCGATAAGTCGTTCTTGAACACTTTTGGCCTCATCCGCTACAAGTTTCTCTAATAAGTCGGTTTGGCCTCGCAAGTGTGGATGTTGTGCTTCCATTTCGAGGATGCGAATGTTGGGATGTTCTAATAATGTTGCTAGGCGATCCGCAAGTATCTGCTCTTGTTCGAATAGATACCTTAAAGCTTCCTGGGCATCCATGAGATTTTTGTCAAGAATCGGAAGTTGGTCCGCGGTGTATTTCGCCACTTCCTTTAGCACACGTCCATCGGGATCGATGTAGCGCAGGGGATTGTTCCTAACGTAACTATAAGGATTTTGCTGTTGAGGATCGATAGTGTATCGATCCTCCATTGCGGGATCGCTGGATTGAAATCTGGCCACCACAGGATCGTAATAGCGGGCGCCGTAGTCATAGAGAGTGGATTCGCGGTCGAATTCCTGGTTGGTGTACGTGAAAGATGAAGCATGGGACGTGGAACGTGAACCGCTCACACTCTCACCAAAAGGGGTGTAGCATTCTATTTGCTGTACCGCGCCAGACGAATCGCTGACAACTGCCGTCGATCCCAAATGATCCGAATGAAAATAGATCGCCTCCCCCGAGGCCATCTGCCACGCAACCACACCCACAAATCCGATGCTTACAAACCATAGTTTCATGCATTCTCCCTGAATACCGAATTATCAAAGCCTGACCCCATTTATTCTGAAGTAAAAGTTATGTCTAACGATCTTCCTAGAGCTTCTGATATTTCCCCTCTCTGCGTACTGTAACCATAGCGACCAGATACATCAAATAATTGCACTTCTCCTTCCGGAAGAAGTCGGTACATTCCAGCATCAATAATATTTGCTTCACGAGGCGCCAAAAAATTATGATAAACATCTTTTCCACGACCCAAATACAAAGCAAGCTGGCCAGTTTCTGGATCTTGTGTTACTACAAATTTTCCCTCTCCCTGAATGTCTTGAGCCCCTTGCACCGGTTCAACGGGATCCCAAAAGCGGAGTCTTTCGCTTTTGCCTAGACTTGTATAAATTTTCGGCCTGCTTTCTTGATTCCCTGATCCTTCACTCCCTTCGGAGGTTGCGTAAGAGGTTGAACGGAGTGGGTCTGTTGTTGCCCCGCTCGTGAATCCTATGAATCCTAAGGTTTGGGCCGTTGTAACAACGGCTCCTGCGGTGGGTCCACCTCCCCAGGTGATGCCACTCGAGGTCGGTCCACCTACTGGAATCGCGGGCACACCTTTTCCTTCGGGATTTCGCGTCAATAACTTCTGACCAAAAAACAAGGCAGAACCTAGAGCGTACCCTATCCGTCCTGGAAGATCCTCATTCATATCGACAGGATTGCCAGGACCAAATCCAGGAGAATCCGCTTGCTCCTGTGCTCCTAGATCGAAACAAGAAAAGAAACCGGAACATTTGCTCGTGCTTCCTGTAGGATCGGTGAGTAAAATTGGATTGTTGTGTACGTAGGAGTACGGATTGAGGCCATCAAAATACGTGTCTACTGAAAGAAAGCGGTTTAGTGTGGCATCATAAAAACGGGCGCCGTAGTAGTAAAGCTCCGAGGCGCGGTCAAGTTCTTGGTTGGTATAGAGATAAGGGGTAGCCCCCTCACCTCCGAAGGGGTGAGGGGTTACAATCTCACCAAACGGGGTGTAACATTCGATTTGCTGTACCGCGCCAGACGAATCGCTGACAACTGCCGTCGATCCCAAACGATCCGAATGAAAATAGATCACCTCGGCATGAGCCATGCTAAAACACAACGCAAAAATGAAACTCCATCGTATCATTGAATTTAAAAAACTAGTCAACACGCAAGGACCCCCAGTTATTTATGGTCATTCCCGCGAAAGCGGGAATCCAGACCCATCAAAAGAATCAGAAACCATGACAGCGATTGTTAGGACATCCATTTCCAACTAAATAAGGAGAACGATAACTCGGATCCCCTTCCACTGCATATATTATGGAAAAATAATCGGCCGCCGGACCAAACGGAGGAGGAAATTCCCCCGCAAAATTCAAAAATGCACCAAAAGCATCCCCTTCCGCTAAACACTGCAAACCACAAGCGATACTCACCCCAGGGACTACTTTCTTACCAATATCAGTGGCACCTTTCCAGAAACCGTTTTTTATCAGGGCCTCTGCAGTTCTACGCATTGCTAACCTTGATCTTTTCGCTATAGCACGCCGTATGGCCATCCGCTCCTGAGGATCAGTGACCCCTTCTACAGCTCTTTCCGCAAGCTTACGATAACGCGCTTTCTGAGCCTTCATGAGAGAGTGCATTGGCTTCTTCGAAAAATTCGCAACAATGTCACTAACCTCTTGCGGAGATTTACTTGTAACCTCGGCACTATTTACACTCCACACATCTTTTCTAAAACGACTTGCTATTTCCCCAGCTTGTTTTTCATCATGAGTCACCCAATACCATTCATCACTTCCAGCACCATGAGGATGAATGGCCTCTAGTCCTGCCTTACCTTCAATCTGTCTAACGGCAGCTTTTGCATCTTCTACATAATCATCTCCTGCTATTTCGCCAAGGTAATCATTCTGCTCCCACAACCCTGAAGCATCGACTTCAACTATAAATGTGCGCTGATCAGAGCCAGTCGCCATACCTGATGCGTAGTCGTAAATACTCTCAATGTCATCTCGAATCTCACCTGTTGGATCCCTATACTGAACCGGATTACCCGCAACATAAGCGTAAGGGTTGGGACTATCCAAAACGGGGTCGACGCTCACAAATCGGGAAAGCGCAGGATCATAATACCGGGCGCCATAGTCATAGAGAGTGGATTCGTGGTTGAATTCTTGGTTGGTGTAGAGATGGTTGGTTGGGAGATTGCTTCGGTCGCTGCGCTCCCTCACAATGACAGTCTCACCAAACGGGGTGTAGCATTCTATTTGCTGTACCGCGCCAGACGAATTGCTGACGACTGCCGTCGATCCCAAATGATCCGAATGAAAATAGATCACCTCCCCCGAGGCCATCTGCCACGCAACCACACCCACCCATCCGATGCTTACAAGCCACCGTTTCATGCACCCTTCCTTAATAAATACCGAATTACCGAAGCCTGACCCCATTTATGACCCCATTTACACTAGTCTTACGCTGAGAGACAATCGTTCAACCCACAGGCAAATAAGAAAGCAAGCATGATGGCTCCGAGAAATTCCAGGAACACATCTAAACAATCGCCTCCGTCTAAAACACACCCCAAGAACCATCCGAATGCGGCCGCAACAAGCAAACCGCCACAGATGAGCCACTCTAGGTCTAAACACCCACTGCCATCCAAAGTAACCTGAGAAGTGAGAAGCGTTCCATCCTCCAAGGCTCTCCCTAAAGCCGAAGCCACTTTTTCAATAAAATCACGATGAATATCCGGATCGGAAATTCCCTGCTGTATCTCCTTAGCCATCTTAAGAAAGACCAAGTAGAGAATCGGCGTTTCCGTTTCCGGAAACTCTATCTCTCTTCGGAACATGTGGAGGGTTGTCACATCGGTGTTCTGCCGAGAAACACGATAACCCGCGCATTCAAACAGCTCCGCCGTTCCTAATATCCCACACTCCTCAACCGATTCCGCAAAATGCTTCACAGTGGACGGAGTCACCCCAAAAATCTGAACCTGATCCTGTGCCTTACGTAATGCGGGATACTCTTCTTCAAGCGCTTCCAATCCTCCTCCTCGTAGATTCCCCAAAATATCCGATACGATCGCATCGTTAATTCCACGCACCGGGATCGTTCTCGTTGCCGAAGCAGGAACGGATCCCATCAACATACTCGCCGTTAAAATCGAACAGATCCTTTTTGTTATTTTCTTGCCCATTTTCATGATATCCCTCCTTTTATGGATATGTTTCTTACTAAAATTACAGAAGCCTGACCCCCGTTTACACTACTTTTGTGCCGCATCAGGAATCAAATCATGACGAACCATCCATTGCAAAAAGGGGGGAAGCTGCTCCCCTCTCTGTTTAAATCCTGCATACGACCCCATCTGATCACCTGTCTCTGGGTTTCCGTGCCAATAGTTTAGTACCGTCTGACGATGTTGGGGTCCGGGATCTTGAAGGTACTTCGTCACACCTCCAGGACTTGCCAACAATCCTCCGATTAACTCATAAGAATACTTATCCGCAAGTGCACCATTCCCAGTCACTTTCCCCTCTTTCTGAGCGGCTAAGAAAGAACCCAAAGCGGCATCGAATGCTGCTCCTATTGTTGCAAAGGTCTTCCCTTCGTCACCTTCTACGAGAGAGCTTGAGAAAAAGATCCCGTCGGGCATGCCATTCGCAAGGTTTAACACGGTCTTTTCCAATCCGTCTAATTCTCGATTTATGCCTTCTTCTGTCGATTCATAACCTAGCTTTGCGTTTATGATCTCCAAGGTGCGAAGTAAGATTAACGTTGCGTTCAAAGGTCGAAAATTAACATAATCTCCCATAGCCTCCGGATCTATAAAATGCATGACAATGCTATCCAAATATCCTTCTGTAATTTGACTCTGGGATCCAATAAACACTCCTTCACTCCTGTTATTAAGAGCGCTCACGCCAGGATAATAGGGATGTTCATCATCATCTAAAATGGCCGTAATCTTATCCCAAATGGCGACATCGACCTCTGGATTTCCTGTATCGACTTTAAAATACATCCCGGTGGGGTCGGTGCGGGAGATGGGGTTGCCGCCGACATAGGCGTAGACATTGAGCCCATCGCGCGCGGGATCGACACTCACAAATCGAGAGAATGCAGCATCATAATACCGAGCGCCGTAGGCATAGAGAGTGGATTCGCGGTCGAATTCTTGGTTAGTGTACGTGAAAGATGAAGCATGGGACGTGGAACGTGAACCGCTCACACTCTCGCCAAAAGGGGTGTAGCATTCTATTTGCTGTACCGCGCCAGACGAATTGCTGACGACTGCCGTCGATCCCAAATGATCCGAATGAAAATACTGAACCTCCGCATGAGCCATGCCAAAATACAACGCAAAAATGAAACTCCATCGCTTACCCATAATTTCTTATCACAATTGCCTGGGTTACCGAAGAGGAGGTTTTCCTAGGGGGGCCCAGGTGAGTCACTCCTCCTCGGACCGCAGGCAACATTAGAACGAACTAAGAACGCCTTCGCCTTCGTAAAACGATTACAAATCCCAACGGAAGAAGTAGGAATAGCAACTGCCATGTATTGGCCGATTCCTTTCCACCCGAAACGATGGTCGCTTCTCCTGAACATCCTCCAATATCAACATGGGGATAATCAAAATCCTCGAACTCAAACGTAGCAATTCGGCGAGATCCCGCTGCAATTTCTCCTGTAGCGGAGGCGAAACCCCCTGCAAAGATATGCAGGTTAGCATAGGGAACTTGAATAGCGGTTCCCATATTATCGATATTCAGATCTCGGACTCCTAACTCTATAAACTTATCTACATAGAGGGTGTAGTTATAGTCATAAGCTTCGTCGGGTCCAGAACCATCACTATCTTGCCCCCAACTTGTTTTTACCGATCTCGGTTGATACTTGAAATATCTCAAGTTTCTAGGATCATAAAGAGCTTCGGTATAATTCTCTGCGGAACTAAAATTATCTGGAGCATAGGAAACAGATCTCATCTGTCCGCGAGGAGTCCAAGTCATATTTCGAACCCACACTCCCGTGTCGTCTTTAATATGCGGGTTAAAACTGACGGCCATATTCCCTGTCTCGTCATATTCCATGTCTACCGTGCAACTTCCATCGCAACATTCATGACTGCAATCATCGGTTAGTCCTCTTTCACCATCGGCAGGGTTGTTAATAGATACACTCGATAACTGATGAGGTCCATAAGTGCCACCGATATAATTGAACGTCCATGAATATTTTGTCCTCAACTCATCCCCATTCTCTGTCCTGTTACAGAGGCTTTTCTTGGTTCTCATGTTTCCAACCATGTCATAAGAGTAGCGCTCGTCGTAGACACAACGATCTCCCGGCCCTGAAAGGGTCGACCAACTCGCATCACCCTCCGTTGGGCCTAACTTGCCACGCTGACCAAAAAGGAGCCGATTCAAACCATCATATTCATAGATTGTCACATTGGAGCTGAAGTTGAGATCTTCGAAACCATCCCCATCAATATCGTAACAAGCGCTAGGGTGACTGATGATCTTATAGATGTTCCCTTCCGGACGATAGAAATATTCGAGATTCTGTATTTGCATATTGGAACTCTCGCATTGTGTCCTTCCATCCGGCATGGTTTCTGGATAAGGTATAATTACCCGCTCATCTAACACGTCACAGCTGTACATGCCGGCCGGAGCCATGCAAGTGAAGATTGTCTTTAATAGCGGCTCTTCTTCATCAGCAGGATAATACGAATATCCCGTGAACCGACCACTCCCATACCAGATCCCTTTCATCTGTCCATATTCGTTGTAGGTGATCTTTTCTACATAATGGGTTCCGTCACTCCCTTTTACAGCAATAAGATCGAGACCCGTTTTACATTCATCTCCATCGCTGCAATACTCATAAGTTAGAGTCTGACCTTCTGCAGAAACAGTTTTTATCTTGCCATCATCAGTCCAGGTATATTGGATCTTCGTGGAATAATCCTGAACATTTCTACTGTAGTCACCTGTGAACCGAAATTCGTATTGTCGTTCTAATACACGCCCCCGAGAGTCATAGCAATAATTAGTATCATACAATTGAGTGGTATCTTCAGAGCTATCGTAAATGCTCAATGACACAAATGATATCATGTTGGGGCGTGTATTCTGAGCGTTGGAAGGGCATTCTGACAGGTTCTGACCGTAGTGGTAGCTTACGGATTCATAATCTCCATCGGGTTGGGAATATGCCCCCTGAATTAGTTGACCATCACTATAGATAAAAGTCGCGAAAGCCCCACGCGCGTCCGTCTGTTTCGTTAATAGACCTGTATGATCCTGATATTCATAGGTACTATAGCCTGCATCGGGATCATCCATCCATACTTTTCTCCCCAAGGAGTCGTAGCCAAAGTTAATCTCATTCCCATGAACATCGACGATTTTCAATGGAAGAGCCTCAACACCACTCCCGTCCGGCTTCACTCGGTAAAGGTATTGATAATAGGTCCCATAATATTTCCCATCACCAAAATGGTCATAGGTAGTGGCTGCATACCCATCCCAATCATGTCCTGCATCATCATCAAAGTCAGGGAAACCATCTAAACCATCTGCACGCCACTCATAATCCAAAACGTTCGGATCATTATAATAACTCTCAGGAGTCAGTGAAGTATTCGAACACTCTTTCGTATCGCAATACTCTCGAACCTCTTTGACGCCGTTCACACTATCATAAACAGTTGCAACGGCCCCCGTATAGGTGGGACTGGCTCCTCCAGGAGTTACCATCCCAAGCCCAGTTCCGATAACACTATTCGCATCTGCGCCTACCGACCCCACCGCACTCCCCATCAAGAACTGAGTTACGACACGACCTGAGGCACTGGTTACTTTCCTTTGCCGTCCCAAGGGATCATACTCAATTGTGGTGTGAAATCCCGAGAGAGCCTCTGAACTCGAGGGGGAGATTAGAGGCTGATCATCCGAAACTTTTGGATAGTATTGTTCGATGACCTGCCCATTATTGTTGAATTTATTGGCGGTATAGATATATCCATCTTCTGTTCCGTAAGGACCGACCATAGACAGCCAATCTCTACCCAACAAATCTTTATGCGTAACAGTTAGAGAATACGTATTCCCTTCCGACAACGCCATCACCCAAATCCATCTAAAATTAGAATCATACCCAACCTTCTTCAGCGCCTTTCCCCCCGCAAGGGAATCGGTCATTTCCGTTAACCGACCGAAATTGTCGTATGTAAAATCAGCCGTCAAAGAGGTAGACCCACTATTAGAAACCGTCTTGGACGTAAGCAGCCCTTGGCCAATATTATAAGAACTCTCTACCGTGAGAGCGCGACCACCATAAGTCGTGCTAACTCTTTGTGGGTAGAGATCTAAAACGCTGTCAAACTCTTCGACAATTATTGTCATAGAATCGGACTTGTCCGCTTTATAATACGTAGTAGTCTCCACAGCAATTCCGCGATCGTTATATTCCGTTTCGCTAAGAGTCGTGTAAGCGGGGACCTGGTTAATGGCACCTCTCCAGAGATCTTTTATTCGAGAGAGTATATTTTCATATGCATCATACGTGCCCCCCGCGCGTGGATAATCACGAGGTATTATTGGTTCAACTTCAACGCGTGGGACTGTAGTTTCCGCGGCTGTACTGGCTAGTGAACCTCCAACAGTTCCACTAGCATACTTTATCATCTGAACCTTTGGATTCCCGAGAGCATCCCCTTGAGTGTGCTCAGAATCATATTCCGTATGAAGAGAATAGCCTCCCCCATCGGATGGATAAACCGTTGTAAGAGAAGATTTCCTTACCCAATGATAAGGATCGTTCTCATCCGTGTCATAATCAAACACTACATGGGTATTCACAGGGCAAGCGGCTTCTAAGGCACTGTCATCCTCTACATCGAGAGACTCACTGATATTCCCCGAACAGATGTAATAAGTGACCTGCTTAAGATTGAGGGGATCATCTGAAACTTTGGTAAGATTTTCTGTGCCGGGCAATTCATACTCATTTTTTTGAATCAACGTCTGTCGACATGCATCACTCGTGCAACGGACCCCCCCTTGATCATAAATATCAGTCCTGGTGGCTAATTCTCCAACCAAGGCGATCCCATATCTTTCCGTGTTCGTTTGAGAACAATCTGTGAGAGATTTATTATCAATATCGTTGCGGCAGTAAATATGTTGATACAAAGGATAATGTGTCACCTTCTGAACTGGATTCCCGATATTATTCCACGCAGCCCCACTGATTTTGTCATTAAATAGGTATTCCTCTTTGACAAATCCTTTCAATAAGGGATCATCACCACTGCTAACACGCCCAACATTGGTGACTACGAGAGACGACTGGCTGTTAGTGAGCCGATTATTACTACTGGGGTTATACGAAGACCCCGGATTGACCGATCTGGATTCAACATATTGGCAACCTCGAAACTCTTGGCTATCCACGGTCTTATAGCAACCATAATAATAACTGTGCCATTCGAAGGTTTGGATTCCATCCGTCACGATTCTTCTCGTGGCTACAACATCGTCCCCCAAATCTGTATCGGTATCGGAATCCCAGTCAACATTTCTTGCATAATCGTATTTGATATATTCTGTAGCACCCGTGGGATGATAAACTTCCGTAATTCGATAGAGGGGATTGCTTTCTTCACTCTCCAATGCTTTAGAATAATAATAGAGAGTCGGTTTTAAACATTTCTCAACATCGTCAAGATCATCAGGAGTCACAGAACTTCCCGTGCTTCCGCAACCATAGATTTTCTGCAAATGGATCGTATCATTGGTGTTCCCATCCATATCCGTATATTTGAAATACAGAGTCCCTTCCGTAGAACAACCCAAACCTGAGAGACAGAAGCCGGATTCAACGGACTGAAGTTTTCGATTGATAGTCAAAGCAAAACTCTTATTCTGGCTTCCAGAATACAAAGTATGATAGATTGTTTCCCATTCAATGTTAGGGTCTGCATCGAGTTGCCCGCTCTCCTTATATCTCAGAGTCGCTTGATAGGAAGCCCCCGCGCTATACGCGTATTTAACGGACGAAAGTAAAGGCTCAAATCGGAGCGTCGAACTGTTATATTCTGTAGAAATATTCCAGAAATATTCGACTTTATTTCCGTAACTGTCCTCCGTACGATTGATGTACCACCGGAGAGCATTTCCAGAATAGGAAGTGCTGGCACGATTGGCCACCACCGTTTCAAAATAAAAACGAGGTCCCCCACTGGGAGAGATTGCAATCCAACGACCATAAGACCCCCAATCCGATTCGAAAACCATCTTTACAGGAGCGCCACCGGCCTGTTGGGTAAAATAGACGTAATCTCCTTGATTCGTATTGGAATCGGCCGCGACATAAACTAAATCCCCTTTAGTCCCTCCCGGGAGTTGCACACGAAAATAATCAACGGATCCCCATTTCAGTAAAGTCCCTTGGGTCCAATCTCGCTCCACATACCAATCGGTTGAAAGATCTCCCCCTTGCCCCATAAAACGATTCGAAGCCACACTCGAAATGCTTCCCGTTAATTGGGGAGTCATTCCATTAGGGCCAGCAGGGAAAGCCAACTTTAGCCCAATTGAATAAACACCGGCATTTCCAACGATGTTTCCCTGTTCAATCGCAAAATTGGCGGGCTGAGGATCGTCTCCAGAGGCCATTTCCATCGCCAATGGCTCCGTCTCTTGTTCTTCACCGAGTGGCTCCGGCTCAGCTTGAACTTCTTTAACCTCCTCAAGAACTTCCTGAAGATTTTTTTCAAGATCAGATGCTTGACCCAGCTTTTGTTCCAACTGATCCAGATTTGAAGAGGCAAGATCTTTCAGATTTTCTCTCTCCACAACTTTGGCCGATGGCTTCCCTGGTATCGCCAAGGTCAAAGATATTGGCTGGCCGATCAAGAAAATCATCATCCAAACAAGAACAGACTTCCATACTTTATTCACCGGGTGAGACATTTTTTCCTCCTTCTAATTGTATTAGATAACCCATATTAAAAACTTCCTTTTACAAGAGAGCTCATTCCAGTCCCCCATAATCCACAGCAGAGGCTGGACCTAGATCGAATGGGAGAGCATCGTAGAGCTGGTACTCCACTCCAAACATCTGGGACAAAACCCGCGTAGGAAGATCACCAAACCGTTGCTGATGCGATACAGTTGTTTTGGTTTGAATGACTCCAGCAAAAGTCCCAATGGCCGGACCGAAGGGGATGGTTTCGTCCCTATAGAGTAACCATCCAGCGAGACGACCTCCACTCAACCCTTGAATAATCTGCGCACTGAGTTGAGCAAAGGACCGTGCAAGATAGCGCCCTGCATCAAAACCGAGTTGAACCGTTCGTGCTTTATATTGATTGTAATAGGAGTTCAACCCCGCCCCTATTTTTAGTGAACTTTTAACGACGGTATAGCCGAGCCATGCCCATCTGTTGCTCAAGTTGAGAGCCGTTGGACTGGTGATCGGCCCCTGAAATACGAAGTGAGAGGGTTTTACACTCTGGGTAAAGCTCAAAACATCAAAAAAGAGATCCAATCCATCGTAGCTAAAACCCGATATCGCATTAGAAGCGTACTGAGCCCCTGTTCTAGCCACAGCTCCAATCTCGGCTGCAAAGGGGCCATACTGCAGAAAGGTATAGGCACTCGGAACATAGACTCCAAGAAAAGCCATGACGAAAGGGGCTATAATCTCCGTGAAAAAACCCATCGTGGCTGCGCTTAAAGCCGTGCTTGCAATGGCTCTCCCCCAACCGTAGGGAACACCATAGGCTTCTGAAACAGCTCCAATAAAGAGATGTGGAAGCATCATCACAACAAATGCAACGGCGGCTACAGCTAAAAATTGAGCGAACAAAAGCGCTGCTGCAAACCAGAACTCTCCACTGGGGTCGCTTCGATTGATCGGATTCTGACCAGCATAGGCATAGGAATTGAAAAGGAGCGGGTCTTTATAGAAGTCCTGAACTTCCCCCCCCGTCGTCTGAATTGTCAGCTCATCCACCGGCTCCGGACTGATGAAGATACCTAAAGCGGGATCATAGTAACGAGCGTCGGTAACGATAAGCCCCGCTAAGTCATCCTTCTGTTTCCCAATAAAGTTCGGATCGACAGAAGAGGCCAGCGTCTCCTCCCCTTCTGCGTTGTAGCAAAGGCTACTATCTAATTCACAAACATCTTCTCCGAAAGCCGTATAGGACACCGTTTTTAAGATACACCCTTTATCGTCAGAAACAACGGCCAGATTCCCACGATAATCATTCATGAAGAAACGGAGAGTGGATTCGCTATTGGGAGCACACTCCACTGGATCTTTTTTCCAATCGTCGATAGTATCCGACCAATCATCGATAATGGGGTCGGGCATGTCCAAATCGGGCTCCAGAGGGAACCTTGGTTCGGCAGGAGAAACCCCTCCTTGATCTAACAGATCGGATATCTGACCCACTCCTTCAATTGCGTACAGGTCTCCAATCCTTGAATCCACTGGAGATTGCTGGCTCGGTTCACGAGGAATAGGTGTTGTTCTTGCATACACCGAAGAAGGGATGACACTCTGGACAAGGAAAACAAAGGCAATGAGTAACGAAATCGACTCCAATGCACCCGGTTCACAGGTCCGTTTCCATCTCCACAAACCGATTAAGATCAACAAATACAAGACCACTATGAGGAACCCCCAAGGACTTTGAGAGGTAGGGTTTTGAGATTCAAACAATCCACAAGGAATGGGACCCTCGATGCGATTGTCATCAAAACTCAATCCTCCCTCTCCGCCATCGGTTAAAGAGGCTACAACAAGATTGCTCCCCGGAATTCCAAAATTCCGAACAACAGTTGTCATGGAATCCCCTACGTGAAAAGCGGTTAATGATTCCCCAAAATAATCCACAATCTGATTTTCAGTCTCTTTGCGAGATCGGACATTATCGGTCCCATAAAAATAGGTCTCTGCTGAATCGTTCACCGAAACGGCTCTCAACTGACCACTCGGTGACCAATGAAAATCTCGCTGTTGTGTAGAAGCATCCCTTTCCAATGTCCCATCTTCATTCCAATACAGGTAACGTGTTGAAGAACTTCCTTCTACAGAATAAAGCCGGTGAGAGTTCCCATAGCTGTAAGTATAGGTTTCCGACGCTCCCCCTTGAGTTCGTGTTTGGAGTGCTCTGTTCCCTACACCATCGTAGTCAAACTCCTGACGATAAAGATAGTCCACAGAAGGTAGAGGATCTGAATGGGTGCAAACATTTGCGAAGAGAACCCCTTGAGCATCTTTACAACAACTATGACTTACCCATTGATCCGTTCTTTCATTTCGGCAATAATCTCCGCTGTCATGATGATCCCAACAAACGTCCATCAACTCTCCGCAGCTCTCCGTATCGTAATTGTCGGGGGGCTCCGTCCCCCGCCAGCGTACCTGCTCCAAAGTCAGTTGGTGAAGCCCATTGTATTGAAATTCTCGAATGATCTGATTTGCGGAAAGCTGATTACGCCCTTCTTCCACAATCAAAATATTCCCCGCAGGATCCCTTTCTTCAATTTCCTGGTACAATAGCAATCGGTGTTCATTCAAAATAACATCACACTCTCCATCATCCAAAAGATCCTCTTCAAGACAACCCATAATACTTCGAATTCGGTCAAAACGGTCAAACTCATACTGCAACACTGTTCCGTTTCCGAGAACGACACGCTCCAATCTCCCCTTTAGATCATAATAGGCCCTCTTTACAATGACCCCTTGACTGGTCTCTATAGCTGCACCGTCTGAAGCATCCGAAACCAAGAGTGGGAGATCGGCCTGATAACGGAAAACAGTCCTGAGAAGACTCTGATTCCCACTTTGATCGGTGTAGGTATCGGTCTTATCCACAAGCCGGCCATAGGCATCGTAAGAATTTGCGATCTCGTAAGCAACCGAGGTAAGAGTCCCTTCTACAGGAGCTCCATCTTCCTCCGAAATCTCCTCCCTCCAATGGATAATCTTTTGATTCTGAATTCTTCCTGCCGTGTCCCAGCAAAATTGACGACTCTCCCAAAACTTGATCTCTGTCCCTTCCTCTTCGGGATCAGGATACCGCTCGATTCGATTCTGCCATGCCAGAAGTCCAGCGTTAGAACACCCTTGATTTAAAAGATCGAGATCATAGGTATAATTAATAACGACATCGGCATCCTCTCGGGTATCCTCTAAATCGGGAAGAGAGCTCAAAGAAGAAATTGAAGTGGAATACTTGGAGCCATCCAGATATTGAATTTCTAAAGGCCTCCCTTGACCATCGTATCGAACGAACTGAGTCCGAAGCACTTGACTTCCCGATTCATCGAGATTCTGTTTAACCACAAGGAGACCCCCTCCATCATAGAGGACCCTTTGTCTTCCAGTCTCTGGACGCGTTGTCTCCACAATTCTCCCCCAAGAATCTCGATCTTGGCTGATCATAATAGAATCACACACCCCTCCTCCGTTGAGTAAACAAAACAGAGGATTTAACGTAATGGTATTTGCATCTCCTACGACATCGTAATCTTCGTAATCCGCTTCAACCATTTGACTCGTGTTCGTCCCCAAAGCAACATGGCTCAATTTTCCTCCAATTCCTGCCTTGAAAGTCCGTTGCATTCCATCCACAGTGACCCCGGTGGAACCGGTCCAGCTATCGGCAACCCAATTGGGATCGGCAACACTCGTCTCCTCTAATCCAGGGGTGATTTGAGCCATATAACCTGTGGGGAGTGTGATCCCTGTGATCCTTCCTAAAGAATCATGAGTTTGAGACGCCCACTCCACTCTTTCAGCATCCCAATCCTCTAAATCGTCCCACAAAGATTCAGCAACGATAGCTCCGTCGCCATCGAATCGGGCCTGCTTCCGAAGCAAATAAGAGCCATCGCTGGATCGTTCTGATTTAAAAGAAGCCCAGGAATTTCGATAAACCTTTTCGTAGGGGTATTTCGCCAAGGTGTCTGAATCAGGGAGGCTTCCCCAACAATTGCTCCCTCGAATCGAAACTGAAGCACTCCACATGAGAGGGCCGCTAGCACCCGAATAATAATAACATTGGCTTAACGCCTTTTGACGATCCGTTCCCAAAGGGACAAACTGAGTCTCCCGAACCGGTCGCCCTAAATGATCATAAACACGCTCCGTTCCTCCTTCTCTACAACTTTCATCTTCCCAACAAGATTCTGCCGATTCCCCTCCAGAACTCTCCCCTAGAGGATCTTGACCCTCAAGGAAGAGTCTGGACTCAAAAGCGATTTTGCTCGTTTTTCGATCCCATACAAAATACTGGACCATTGATTCCATATCCGAACCCCGCGTGATCTCTTTCGCCAAGAACCGTTCTTTATCGATGTTTAATCCCGGGCTGAAAGAATAATCATCATAGATAAATTCTTCCTCCATGCTTCTTAATCCGCTACTTCCGTGCTTTACGGTTGTGATTGAATGGGTAAGATGGCCGTAGCCATCGTACTCATACTCTTGCTCTATCTGGGATTGAACGGAGGAAAGAGGGGTATCCGATACGGTTTGAACCCATCTTAAAGTGCCATCATCATTATAATCGTAGTCTCGATATAAAAAGCTGCTGCTTGGATCACACGTAATCGTAGCGCTCAGAGATTGAGTGTCTCGACAGCGAACGTTGGGGACAATCTGAGTGAGATGACCATTCCCATCGTCCAACTTGTTGTACACCGTTAAATCTCGGTAGTACGGGACTCCTCCGGATGTCGGGGTCTCTAGCTGACGGGTAGCCATTAAATAACCAACGAATCCTTTAGGGTCTGAAGAAGAAAAAGTTTCATAAAGGAGTTGTTTCTCCCGCACCACTTTATAATCCCCTTCTATCTGGATATTGATACTTTTCTTCGGTTGAAAGGAAAGAATTTTATCTCGACGATAAGTTCCTACCTGAGTGATCGGATCGGTGGTAGATCCCTCTGGAAATACAAGCACTCCATACGATTCATGAATCACATCATAATCTTCTTCTGGAATATCCCCCACCCAAATGACTGTCTTCTTTCCTACGCTAACGGATTGAGCCCAAGGAGCCCCTTGGATCTCTCTAAGCTTTCGGACCGTAGAGCTGGGCCAAATAACGGTGCTCACTGCAGAGCTTGGGGGATTGAGTTCCGAATAATCGGTAACATCCAGTCCCTCTGGAAATTGCAAAAGATAATAGGTTGTGGTTTCACTCTGATTCCCCTCCCCGGAATTAGAAATTTCTCGGATTGCGGGACATCCTGCAAAAACACCGTTGGAATTTTTAAAGCAGCTCAAATAATCATAGGTGCGATAAATCGGCACATTTTCCGAACTCACTTGATAAGATTCTAAACCATCCTCGAAACGGTACTCCGTCACCGACTTGAGAATGGGAATCCCTTCCAGAAGATTTTTGTAAGAATGATCTGCAGGGGGAACAAAGCGATAATCCTTGACATCTGCCCATTCAAAAACTTTTCTTAATCCGGAACCGTCACTGACCTCCGTCAAAAGCCCTACCCATTGGGCATTCGTCCCAGAACCCTCATCATCATCCCCGACTAATCTCTCCTCAGGGCAACGGTCACAAGAGCGAGTATCGTCTTCCCCCTCTTCAAACTGATCATCGCGACAACCGAAATAGACACTCATCCCTTTTTTGTCCCAAGTACTATGACTCGCGTGATTCCCTTTTTCAGGTCGAATATCAATAATATCTACAATCCCATCCCCATTGACATCCGCAGGGGCAAGCAGAGTACTTCCACGAATGGTATCCATCACACCGGGAAGCTCATCAGCATCTCCGTCAGGGCACCAATTTGAATCGTTACAAGTCACATGTTGTGCAATGGTCGGGGCTTCGATACGAAAAACCTCCCCAGGATGGAAATAACTCACCGCATCCTCCCCCTCACAGGTATAGCTGGGGTTCACCTCCCCCTTATAAAAAGGGTAACAGGTCCATGTCGCCGATACACCGGGGCTCCGCTCCTCATCGGTAGACTCCCCCCATGTCGAGCAGTACATTCGAGCCCCTGACTCTTCTCCTAGAGAAAAGGCGAAAGACTGGCTACCAAAGGAAAAAACTCCGGACCAGTGGTCCTCGTCATCCTCACGGGTGGCGATCTTGCGATCCTCAGGCTCGTCTGGATCTCGTGGAACATAAACCCAGACCCCCTCCTCAATAAACTGGGCAATATAATTCCCTTCTATCGCGTTGTAATCGTAGGCATTCACACTCCAACAATCAGAACCACTTTTTGTACTGACCACATCAGGATTGTCATCACCGACGAGATCCATTAAGGTCATTACGGTGCGATTATCTGCGGATTGGTGAAGTGCGGCTGGAGCATTTTTTACCAACACAGGACACTTCAACGCCTCTCGGAGACTGGGATCAGCAATGGCTGGTCCTGTAATGGAATTCGAAGGGATGCTACAAAAGGCGGATTTGGAAGGATCATATTTGATAGATCCTTGGGAAGCAGTCCAAAGGAGTTGGCTATTATTCCACCAGACTTGCCAACTACAATCGTTTCCGTCACACACGCTCCCCGAGATCCAATGAGCCCCACTAAATCCATCGATAGTAAAACCTTCAAATCCGGAGTTCTGGCTCTGCTGTTCCTCATCATCTTGTACAGGCAATGTAAGAGCCCCTATCGGCGTAGAAGGAAGCCCTGAAAATCGATAACATTGGCTCGCCGTATCATTACAGGTGTTATTGAAAGAGGAACGGAAGCGCCCATCGGGATCACACTCTTGACTCACGATTCCTGTGCTTTCCGTCTCTACAAGCCGGTCCTGACCCACAAAAAGGGGTTGGGGCTGTACGCAATCTGCTTCATCGATAGCTCCTTGGCCATCGTCCCATTGAGCACATTCGGGGACATCACTTTTTCTCAAGCTGAATCCATTTCTTGAGGTAACAATATGACATTCCCCCTCTTTTAGGATCGGTTCCTCAAGTCCATCCCCATCAATATCCATAAAGCTGTAAACTTCGTCAGCCTCTTTGTTCCTTTGACTCAACCCTTCCAATGAAAAGTTTTGGAAAAAGTGATAAGGGCCTAGAATAAATCCGCCTCCAAAGTAATCGTCTTGGCTGCTACAAGGGGTATTCTCTTCAGAATCACAGATGAGATCTTGAGGGAGCTCTTTTTTAGGGACGCCATAGTAAACACGGACAAAAGGGGTTGGAACCTGCCCAGGGTCATAATTAACAGGCCCCCCCTCCAAGGAACCATAGGGAGTGCCCTCTTGACTGTAAGGGTCGATCATGCCTACCCCTGTATAGACATTCTGGGTTACGTAAGTTGTCCCGCTTTTCCCGTAATAATCCCAGCAACCCTCCCCGTCTTTGAGACATACCTTCTTCGACTCTCCACTCCCTTCAAATCCAAAATAGTCCGGATCGTAGGTAAATCTTTCCATCTCCGTTGCGATGACAAAATCAGGACGGTTGTCCTGTTCTTCCCCAAAGAGAGGGGCCCCTGCGAATCGAGCAGAGATGTTAGGAGCCTCCACTTGATAGCGATCACCTGACTCGCAATGGGACTCTTCGCAATCGACGTTTCCGATCTCATGCAGTCCTGTAAGCTCTAAGGAATACCCCGCTCCATTATAGAGACGCCCGATAAAGGCGGGATCAACTTCCGGTGAGGCAAAAGGGAGGATTGTCCCCGTCAAGGGATCCTCTGTTTCCGGATTGTAATAAGATCGTGAAGAGCGAACCCATTCGTAAGCATCCGTCTCCCCTTCTTTAAATCCTTTTGTGTTCAGAGGTTTAAAAAATGGAAGGACAACCGGATCCTTACAGAAAGCTTTTACCGTACCTGAATTCTCTTGTTTCTCAATATATGCCATCTCTAAAGGGGGCTGAAAAGATTCGGTCTCTCCATCCTCCTCCGTTTCAAATTTGATTTTGACTACAAGTGGGGCATGATGAGCATCGGAATCACTCTCATAAACAAATTTCATTCGCATATTAAGATAATCTTCATCCAGATAGGGACCTGAAGAATCGTAGTATGCCACTACAGGTCTCAATTCAAGAGCTGAAAGAATTTCAGGAGAAAAAGTGTGATTGGAAATTGAAATGGGGTAATAATTTTGCCGAAGATCATAAAGGGCTCGAATAGCAAACGAAGGCCCATCCGAATCTCCGAAAGCATATCCACCCGAAGCCACACCATTCCAATGGAAGACATTGTATTTGCCATCAGCCGTCGAGCAAGAAGCATAGTAGTGCCGGGTCCAGTTCGATCCATTCTGGATCTCTTGAATCTGCCATTCTGCTGTTTTGTTAGCCTCAAGGGGCACATTGGACTCGTTAATATCCACCCAAGACGGAGAGATAACAGGATTCTGAGTGATTCGAGATCTTTCTATGTCTTCTTGCACTGTAGGATCAAGGTTTTTAGTAACAACCCCGTTCGTTTCTTCTCCTTCGACTCCTCCCCCTACACCTTCCGGATTTGTAGGGCCCGATCCCCCAATATCCCCTTCATCGAAAACCGTTCCATCCAGATCACCGACCCTCGGCTCATGCTGTGTTTCTTCAATCTGTTTTGCGGCATCTGTCACAAGAACGTCCCAAATTCTTATCCCCCCCCCTTGGTCTTCATAATCTTCAAGAAATGCTCCATAATCGATAGTCCCTTCTTCCAAAAGATCTTCATTGAGTTCCTTCATGCCGTAAGAGGTTGGATCAAAATTATCGAGCGCTTCGCACAAAAGTTCTCTACCGGGAGGGCAACCTGAAGAACTATCCCCTAAAGGGAGCTCTAACTGGCAGGCAGGATCTGTTACATCGGGTTTTGTTGCAGGATTCCCCTTCATATCTCTGAAGATCTGTTTTGTTCCATTCTCCAGGTTGCGTACCGTCCAAACATTTTCTACCCTATCGAAGGTAAAGTGAATTGCGAAAGGGCCTGAAATCAATCGATACCCTGTTTCCGATTGATCGGGATTTTCGATAGGAACAACGATTCCCCATGGGGTACTAAAACGATCGTCTGTTCCGTAGGTTGGTAGAGGAAGTGTTTCGTCAGGACCAATCCGTCGAATTGAAGGAACATCTAAGTTCCAACCGTACCCCATAAATCCATCCACCTGATGATTGGCGCTGTTGTAGGTTACCGAAACGCTAGGGGAACTCCCATCCCGAGCAACGACAGGGATAGAAGGAAAGGAAAGAGAATAGGTCAGATTCCCTTTGGCATCGACCAATGTAGAACCAACGGAGTTGCTCGAGGCTTTTAAGGCACTTTCATCAGAAGCATGGGCTGCCGCACTAGAATAATTGAAGCTTGCATGTGCTTCACGAGTTGGTAGGGGCCCATAAACAAGCGCAAATACCAACACCCACGAGAAGATTTTATGAGTTGTAACAAAAAACCGATTGCTCTTTATTTTTGAAACCATTCCCGGCCCCCCCTTTGGTGACCCGAAGGAGGATCTATGCAAACGGCGTGCCAAAACAGAAGTAACGGTGGGAAAATCAAAAATACTATTTGTTATTAGGTAGTTATAATAGATACGGAGAGGAGGGCTTGGAGGTCTCAACCATCCCATTTCAGAGATATCGTCTCATTTTTGGGACGGTCAAGGGGGTATCGAATGGGGTCTACTAGGAAAGGAAGCCATGCTCTTTGAGTTTCCTGAAAAAGTGGGATCGACTAATCCCTAAAGAACGGGCCGTTCTTTCTTTAATCCCTCCTGTCTTCTTGAGGGCCTCTTGGAGGATAATTTTTTCATAGTAACGAATCTGATCCCAATAGGGGAGATGAAATAAACCTTCGTAATTCAAAGGATGCGGAGCCTCCTCACGGGCATCAAAACCTTCGCTTCTTTCAGTATTCAAACCGCTGGAAAGATCTTTCAGAGTCAATTCTTCTCCTTCCCCAAGGACAATGGCTCGGTGGATCAGGTTTTCCAACTCCCGTACGTTCCCTGGCCAATGGTACCGCTTCAATACGTCCCAACCGTCTTCCGTAATTTTGCAAAAGGCTTTACCCGTTTGCCGATTGTACTTTTCTATAAAATGAAGCGCCAAAGGATACAGGTCCTCCATCCTCTCCCGAAGAGGAGGGATCTCAATCGAAATAACATTGAGACGAAAGTAGAGATCTTCCCGGAAACGCCCCTCTGCCACCGCCTCCTCTAAATCCCGATTGGTGGCGGCAATCACTCGAACATCTGTCTCTAAAGTTTGCGTCCCTCCTACCCTCTCAAATTGCTTCTCCTGCAACACTCGAAGCAACCGCAGTTGCATATGCGCAGGGATCTCCCCAATCTCATCCAGAAACAATGTCCCGCTATCGGCCAACTCAAACCGCCCTTGTCGCCTTGCCACCGCACCGGTAAATGCTCCCCGTTCATGCCCAAAAAGCTCACTTTCCAGAGTTCCCTCGGGTAAGGCCGCACAGTTCACTTTAATAAAGGGCTTATCTTTTCGAGAACTATTGTAATGAATGGCGCTCGCGATGAGCTCCTTGCCAGTCCCGCTTTCCCCATGGATGAATACCGACGAAGAAGTAGAAGCTATCTTCTGAACTTTTTGAAAAACCTCCCGCATCGCAAAACTAGTTCCCACGATCTCCCAAAAATGAGACTGCTGCTGAATCTCTTGTTTCAAAGAGGCATTCTCCTGGAATAGCTTCTCCTGAAGGACCTCGATCTTTTGAACCTTCTCTCGCAAATCCTCATTGAGCCGTTCAATCTGCTGGTAAGAAGAGGCATTCTGAAGAGCGACCGCTACCTGATCGGCCAAAGTGGTGAGGAGCTCGATATCTGTTGTGGAGTAAACATCTCCATCCTCTCTTTCCCCTAAAACAATCCATCCTCGAAGCTTCCTTTCATAGAAAAAAGGCAACAACAGCTCCGCGCCCAGCGAATCCATCTGAGATAAAAGTGTCTCCCTCTGAGAAGCAAACAAGCTCTGATTCTCAATCTCAAAACGGCTAATGGCCTTGGGATACTTCGGCAAAAATTCATGGAGGGCATGGAAACTTGACGGATCTTCTTCTTTAGAACAAACATGAGTCGTCACATGAGAAATCGGGAACGCTTTCTGAAGAGTTTCGTTGATCGTTTGAAACAGAGGCTCTTCTTTGAGGAAAGTGGTGAGCCGCTGGCTTAATTCATAAATCGTGTTTTGATATCGATACCGATCCCGATAAAAATGCCGATCGATGACCTTCTGTATCTTTTGCTTGATCGGAAAAAAGAGGAGGGCAATCACCAGAGTCGCCCCCACCAAACCCCAAGAGGAAAAATCAATCACCTGCCCCAGCGACCCACTGAATCCACCCACAAAGCCAAGGTACAGGGCCACTGAAATAGCGCTAACCATCAGGTATGCCATCCCTCGAGAGATAATCCGATCGATGTCTAGAAGGCGGTATTTAAAAATAGATAAGGCTATAGCAAACGGCCACAAGAAGACCATCGGAAGTGGCGTGAGATCCTGCAGGGTGAAAAGCAGATGAGAGGGGGAAGGATGCGCTTGAAACTGGAAAAAGAGATAGGTTTGATTGCAAACAGCAAAAAGCAATGCCGCCACGATCCAAACCAGTTGTTTTCTTTCCCGAACTGCCGGAGATCTGAAGAAACTCAATAAGAACAAGCCAAAAACTGTTAAAAGATAAGACTGATAATACAGTTGAAAACCGATGCCGAGACGGAAAATGCGCTGAAAAACAAGGTGCTCGTCCCCCTTTAGCGGATCCACTGCAAGGGCCTGGTGATAAAGAACGAGTCCAACTAAACTCAATACAACGGAAGGAAGATAGAGCAAAGGGTAAAGGTACTTCTTCCGTGTTAGTAATCTCCTTTCACGAGGAAAGATACAAGCAAAGTGAAGCGATAAAGGAACAACGGCAAGGCCTGCCAGCACCCAAACCACACTCAAAAAGGGCTGCTCCAAGAGATACCAAAGATGCCCAAACCCTATCCGTAAAACGGATCCCGTGACTAAAATAAGGGAAAATAAAAAGGCCGCCTTTTCCGTGGGCTTCTTGAAAAGAATAAAAAGGGCAAGTAAAAGAGACAAAACAACGACTAGAAAAGAGCATCTGGAGTTCTTTGAAAATGCGTGGGGCTGAGCCACAAGAGTGTAGCCTAGATTGACCTCTTCCCGAACGACCTCTATGGGAACCTCAACCCCTAAAACCCGATGTCTTCGGACCGTCTCAAAATAGCTTGGAGCGCTGAGAATAGGCTCTCCACCTACGGCCACGATTTGATCCCCCACCTGAAGACCCGCTTGAGAAGCAGATCCCCCTTCGTTGATCCAACCGATCTTGCGCTGAGGATCCAGTATCCACCCAAAATCGGGGGTTTGGGCCAGAAAATGGTAGACAGCCCCCCCATAGGATAGGCCTGCTACAATGAGGCCTAACAGGATCACATTTCGGAGAGAAAGTAATTTGCGATTTTGGGAACTCAACAAGGGGCCCCCCTTAGAATCTATAAACTATGCAAATACCATGCCAAGAGCCTATAAAATATAACCCGTTGATTTATATAATAATTCTAAACTTTTCCTGATCACCCCTCTGTCAAAGAAATTTAACAATTTTTACAAATAAAAATTTAACTCTATGATTTTAGAAGGTTTTTTATGTAAAAAAACCTGACACCCCCTCTGTGAATATCTGTTCACATTGCATCAACCCCTAGATCGCCCCATTCCCTTGCTATTCGGACCGAGTTCAGATAGGAATGAAGACGATGGAGTATGGGATCATTGGCATCGCCTCTTTTGTTACGGCAGGCCTCACTCTTTTCTCTGGTTTTGGGTTGGGAACTCTCCTTATGCCGGTGTTTGCAATCTTCTTTGAGGTCAATATTGCAATCGCCCTGACGGCCATCGTTCATTTCCTTAACAACCTTTTTAAACTCACGCTGCTGGGCCGACATGCGGATAAAAAGGCGGTTCTCCAATTCGGCCTGCCGGCCCTCCTCTCCGCTTTCGTTGGCGCATGGCTCCTCCTGTGGCTCTCCCACCAAACGCCTCTCCAACGATACACCCTCTGGGGACACGAGCTTCAAATCACCTCTCTCAATCTCATCATCGCAGGCCTGATGATACTTTTTGTCATTTACGATTTGAGCCCCCGAATGGCTAAGATCTCTTTTGGCGAAAAGGCTCTTCCTATCGGCGGGATCTTGAGCGGTTTTTTAGGAGGGCTTTCAGGACACCAAGGGGCTCTCCGAGCTGCATTCCTCCTGCGATTGGGTCTTTCCAAGGAAAGCTTCATTGGAACGGGTGTGGTGATTGCTTGCCTGGTCGATCTCTCCCGAATCTCGGTTTATAGTTCCCAACTCTTGTTGAAAAACATGAACTCTCACACTCCGCTTCTCCTGACCGCAGCCACTTCCGCTTTTCTGGGATCGTATCTCGGAAATCGCCTCTTGAAAAAGGTTACGTTACGGGGGATTCAAATTACCGTCTCATCGATGCTCTTTTTAATCGCAATGGGCCTTGCCCTCGGATGGATTTAAAGAGATGGATCCACTCACACACGCATTCCTAGGCGGAACCGTTGCCCACGCCGGATTTAAAGACCGACTAGGATCTCGCGCGGTCTGGCTTGGAGCGTTGGCAGCGATGCTACCGGATATCGATATTCTTGCAATCCTTCCGATGGGAACCTGGGGAGAGTTTGTCTATCACCGAGGCCTCACCCACTCTCTGGGGTTTGGGCCGATCGTGGGGTTGCTGCTAGGGTATACGACCTGGCGCTGGCATCAACGGAGGGGAGAAGCGGCTGCACACACCCTTAAAATTTGGATTGGACTTTTTGTTCTAACTCTTCTCTCCCACCCTTTGCTGGACGCTTTTACAAGCTACGGAACGCAGCTCCTTGCCCCTTTCTCAAACGATCGCTTCGCGTGGGATGCCGTGCCAATCCTCGATCCCTTCTACAGTTTTCTCCTCCTCATTCCCTTAATGATAGGAGCCCGAAAGCAAATCGCTTCCAAAATAAAGATCGGCGTCGCCATCAGCGCCCTTCTCCTCTCGACCGCTTATCTATTCTATGGGCTCTCTTTAAATCTCCGTGCGGAAAAAGAGGCAGCGCGCCAACTTTCTATGGAGGAAACACCAGCCTCCCAAATCCAATCGTACCCCACCCTCCTTCAGGTTTTTCTGCGCCGCATCGTTGTGAGAAGACCGGAGGAAATACTCGTAGGACATCTGAGTTTATGGAAGTCCCACTCTATGGACTGGCAAACCTATATCCCCCCTCAACACTCTTTGATCGACAAACTCTGCCGAACTCGCGAAGGGGAGATTTTTACTTGGTTTTCAATGGGCCAAATCGTCCCTCATCTCTTGAAAAAAGGGGATGGCTTCGTTGTAGAGCTCGACGACATTCGTTATGGCCTCCCAGAGACGCCAGATAGAGGACTGTGGGGAATTCGAGCGGAATTCGATTCTCAAGGAGATCTCGCTGGCCCCATCGTTCGTTTCAATCACCCTCGCCCCAAAGACCCTCTCAAACTCCTCCACCAACTTTTTCTCACCACATTCCGAGGTTGACTATTGTACGTTCTAAATTTTATTGAGGGCACCTCTAAAAACTATGTTCGTGACGAAAAATCATGATCTGAGCCGAGACAAGGAGGATGAGCAAAAAGCCCGGAGGCGTCCCTGGCAGGTACGTTGAGGACTTTTTGTGCAATCCGACGTAGGCGCAGGCCAGAGCTTGAATTTTCGTCACGAACATAGTTTTTAGAGGTGCCCTGTAG
>JACQOV010000017.1 GCA_016202395.1 Deltaproteobacteria bacterium | reverse complement strand
CTTCCGGGGCGAGCCGGCGGGAAAAAGCCTTCCGGTATAACCGGCTTTCCTCGCCCGGCTCGCCCTCGGTGGGTACCCGCTCCCTCTCGCTAGTCGCCGCTCTGAACTTTTCCCACCTTTTTCAAGTTCGATGGATTCACTGGAATGTTTTTTTGAGCGAACGTCCATGTGAGGAGAGGTAGGTCTCTGAATGAGCGGTTCGTTTCGAGCCGTGCCACTGTTGCTGAGCAGAGCAGCGGAGCGGGTGGCTCACAATCGGTGTCGATCCGCAAAGTCTATCCTTTCCTGCGTGTTCTCCCAAGGGTGAAATGGGGGGGCGTAGCTGCTTTGCGAAGCCTACAGGTGCTAGGCGAGAAATGCTAGCGAGTTCAGAGACCTACCTCCCTGAGAGGGGTCAAGAATATCGTGAGTGAGCGAGGAAAACATTCCAGCGAAAAAATCTAAGTGAAGAAGTGGTTGAGATTTGGCGATAAAATCGGTACAATGGGAAAAATTGATGATCGAACTCGCCAACTATAAGGAAAAACTTTCTCAAAAGGCGCAAAAGGTCATCTCACACGCCGTTGGAGAATCGCAGCGCCGTCAACATTACTATCTGGGACCTGAACACATCCTTTTTGCCTTCGCAGAGATAGAACGTCCGCTTTTTGAAGAGACGATGGAGCGGTTGCTTCTCGATCCTCAAGAGGTCCTTCGAGCAATTCGTCAAGCCCTTTCGATTCCAAAACAATATCTCGGCGCAGCGATGAAGATTCCCCCCATTACCAAAGCGGTCTTTCAGAACTCCTGGGAGAAAACGCGGGATGCCGGCCGTCAAGTCATTAAATCGACCGATATCTTTTTTGCTATCTTTCAGGAAGACGAAGGGATTCCCGCCCAGATCTTGAAGGAGATGGGGGTGGAACGGGAACGGGTGATTCAGGAGATCACCTGGCAGATCCGTCGTCAGGACGAAACCGAGCATGAGCTTCAAAGAAAATTTGAACTTTCCCCTTATCTCCGACAGTTCGGAGTGAGTCTCAATAAACTCGCTCGACAAGACAAACTCCCTCTTCTCATTGGGCGGGATCGTGAGATGGAGCAGGTGATGGAGATCCTTTGTCATAAGGAGCGGAGCAACTCCGTGATGATTATTGGGGAACCTGGGGTTGGAAAAACGGCCATTGTGGAGGGGTTGGCGCGGCGATTTGAATTGGATCCGCAGTCTGTTCCCGCTCGGTTACGGGGAAAGCAGGTGGTGAATCTTCAAATGAACACCCTTGTTGCTGGAACGATGTTTCGAGGGATGTTTGAGGATCGGATTGAAAAGATTGTGAAGGAGGTTAAGGATCGAGAGAACATCATCCTTTTTATTGATGAGGCCCACTCGATCATTGGAGCTGGTTCTGCAATGGGAGTGCCCAGCGATGCCGCCAATATTTTGAAATCCACGTTGGCTCGTGGCGAGATTCAGGTCATTGGCGCCACCACTTCCACCGAATACCGAATGCTCATTGCGGAGGATGAAGCGTTGGCGCGACGGTTTCGTCTTGTTCATGTCAAGGAGTCCTCCATTGAAGAGACGCGTCAGATCGTTTATGGGATTCGGCATCGGATCGGTCGCAATTATGGTGTGGAAATCTGTGATGAGGCCATTGAAACGGCTCTAGAGATGGCTCCAAGGTACCAGCGCTGGTTAAAGCTTCCCGATAAGGTGATGAGTTGGCTCGATACCGCCTCCGTGAAGGCGGAGATGGAGCGTCCGGATCTCCCTCGAGTGACGAGCCAAGATGTAGTGGAGGTGATCTCCAGAGAGGCTTTAGTGCCCATCGACATGGTTTCCCGCGATACTTTAGATCGTTTTGCTTCCATGGAAGAGGCTTTGGGGAAAAGGGTCGTGGGACAAAAGGGGGCGATCCAAGCGGTGGCTCGAAGAGTTCGCTTGAACAAAGGCCCCCTCAAGGAGAATCTCAATCGTCCCGATGGCGTTCTTCTGTTCCTGGGTCCTACTGGGGTTGGGAAGACGGAGCTGGCCAAAGCTTTGGCCGAATTCCTTTTTGGGAATGAGGAAAAGATGATTCGGTTCGATATGTCGGAGTACACCGATGGAGCCATTGGCGTTGACAAGCTCATCGGGATGCCTCGTGGGATTGTGGGTTCCGAGCGGGGCGGAATCCTTACCCAACAGGTTCGAGAGAATCCTTGCAGCGTGATCTTGTTGGATGAGTTCGAGAAAGCCCACCCTCTGGTTTTGAATCTGTTTCTGCAGGTTTTTGATGAAGGGTGGCTTACCGACGGTCGTGGAAAGAGGGTTTACTTTAGTGATGCGGTGATTGTGATGACCTCCAATATCGGCTCCGAGGAGTTCCGGAATTTGACGCAACCGATGGGCTTTTTGACTCATCCTAACGAGGTTCAGAATGCGAAGCAGGCGGTTTTGAAAGCGGTCGAAAAGCGGTTCTCCCCCGAGTTCATTAACCGATGGGATGAGATGGTGGTGTTCTCTCCGCTCACTCAAGAGGAGGTTTGCGAGATTGCCCGACGCCATATCGCTGAGATTGCAAGACAACTTGAGGCCAAGGGGAAGAGCCTTACCGTCTCTCCTGAAGCAATCGATCAATTAGCAGAGGCTGGCTTTAGTCTCAAATATGGGGCTCGCTATTTGAAGAGAGCCATTGAGGCACAGGTGAAACTCCCAATCACCCTTCAGTGGAAAGATCAGGATCATTTTCACATCCAGAAAGGATCTGAGAATGTTTTGGTGGTAAGCGAGTGGCGCCATCGATCAGGTATTGAGGAGAGGAGTCGGGAGAAAGAGGCCGTTCTCTGTTAATGGAACTGTTGAAGGGATAGGTTGTCATAGCAAATATGGCCGATAAAGAAGATTCAGAAAAGGGGTTTAAGATCACGGATCGCAGGCGTTTTGCGGGAGGGGAGGTCGGAGGGACTGAAGAGCCCTCTCCCAAGGGGGAGCCTCGTTCGGTAGAATCGGAGCCTTCTGAAAAGAAGGAGGAACCGAGCTCGAGTCTGCCTCCGATGGAGGTGAGTTTTTCGAGCCTGATCTTGTCGCTCAGCACCTCGGCCCTTTTTCAGTTAGGAATTTTGGAGGATCCCGAAACGAAGCAGAGTCATCGGGATCTCTCTATGGCAGAACAGACCATCGATCTGATCGATTTGTTGGGGAAGAAGACCCAAGGGAATCTGACGTCCGATGAAAAACAGTTGATTGAAAGCGTGCTGTACGATCTACGCATGAAATTCATTGAAGAAACAAGGAGAAAATCATGAGTGAGCCGAGAAGAGGTTTCAAAGGGGTTTTGTTTGTTCTATTGATTGCCGCTATTTCATTGGGGGCGGGCCTAAAACTTGCCCAAAGATTTGGCTTTAAATCCCCTCTCAATCTCTCTGTTGGAGGAAAAGCCGATCTCTGGACGGAAGGGACCCCAGAGGAAACCCCCGTGGTTCCCAAAGAGGTAGAGACGGAGGTGGCTGAAATCCCTCTTCCAGAGGCAGGGCATGATTTTTCTCGGTTAGGTCCCAATACTTTTGTCGATCTTGCCAGACAATTGGATAAAACGGTGGTCAATATCTCCACCACCAAGGTGGTGCAAAGAAGTCGGCCGGGATTTCCGATGATCCCTAGCCCCTTTGGCGAAGGGGATCCTTCTGAGGATTTTTTTCAGCGGTTTTTTGGAGATCTTCCACCGCAAATCTTCAAGCAACGGAGTCTGGGTTCTGGTTTTATTATTAACAAAGAAGGCTTCATCGTCACCAATAACCATGTGATCGAAAATGCCGATGAAGTTCGGGTTCGGTTGAGCGATGAAAAGGAGTATCCCGCAAAGGTCGTCGGACGGGATCCCAAAACGGATATCGCTTTGATTAAGGTGGATGCCTCGGAGGAGCTTCCTGTGGCTGCCTTGGGGGACTCGGATCAACTGCAGATTGGGGAATGGGTTGTGGCGATTGGCAATCCCTTCGGTTTAAGCCATACCGTTACCATAGGAATTGTTTCTGCCAAAGGGAGGGTGATTGGCGCTGGCCCTTACGATGATTTTGTTCAGACCGATGCCTCAATCAACCCTGGGAATAGCGGTGGGCCTTTGATCAACTTAAGAGGGGAAGTAATCGGAATTAACACCGCCATCCATGCCACAGGTCAGGGAATCGGATTTGCCATTCCCATTAATATAGCCAAAGCTGTGTTGCCGCCGCTCAAAGAAGCGGGAAAGGTGATTCGAGGGTGGCTCGGTGTAACCATCCAGAAGGTCACTCCCGATCTGGCGGAATCCTTTGGTCTGAAAGGGACAGAAGGGGCTCTTGTCTCCGGTGTCCTACCCGGTTCTCCCGCAGAAGGGAAACTCAAACAAGGGGATGTGATTGTTCAGTTTGATGGGAAAAAGATCTCTGAAATGCACGAGCTTCCCGCTTTTGTTGCGGGGACCTCTGTTGGGAAAAAGGTGGAGTTGGAGATCTTCCGAGAAAACAAACGTCAAACCGTAGAGATCGAGATTGGGGAGCTTAAAGATGAGATGGTGACGGGAGAACAGATTGAGGAGGAGGACGCCAGCGAGAAATTAGGACTTCGCGCTCAGGACATCACCCCAGAAATCGCTCGCCAACTGAGATTAGAGGATCGCAACGGGATTGTGGTTACGGATGTGGAGGCCGGCTCTGTTGCCGATTTCGGTGGAATTCAACGAGGAGATGTCATTCGAGAGATCTCCGTGGATGGGAAAGATCACAAGATTGCCAATATGCAGGATTATACGAGTGCCATCTCTAGCATTCGCGAAAGTGCGTTGGTCCGATTCCGGATTCAACGGGAGGGGGGGGCGCTCTTCATCGTGATTCGAGTCCCTGCCTCTACAGAATAGCGCCTCGGTTATCGAAGCTCTTCAGATTCGATCACTTTGTTGATTGCGTTGGGATCTAGAGCTAAACGCACCAAAGCTTGGGCCAGCCGAGTGTTGGTTGTCGATCGATATCGGTTGTAAAGTTTTCGAGCTCCAACAAGAGAGGCTACGAGGAAGGCCCCATCGATCAGGCGCGCTCCCCAGAGTTCGAAGGAGCGGGAATCGTCTCGATCGGCGCCGATGATAAAAGAAGGGCGAGCCACGAGATAAGGGAGATCGCTTTTACGGATCTCTTCTTCAGTTTTCCATTTGGCTTGGTAGTAGGCATGGGTGGAATTGGGGCCGACTCCTGCAGCGGAGAGGTGAATTAATTTGGGGGTTAAAACCGCCCCGCGCGTTGCTCGAAGGAGCATGGCGATCAGGCCATAATCGACATCCTCGTAGCTTGCATCTTTCTCCTGTTTCATTCGAGCCTTCGTCGTGCCAACAAGATTAAAAATGAGAGTCGGTTGAATGCGTCCCAAGGCTGTGGTCATGGCATTTTCTTCCCAGGAGGCGGTGTTCACTGGAGCTCCCAGCTTACCAAAATATTCTCGCCATTCTTCGAGGCGTGGAGAGTCAGGACGAATGTGGGCAATCGTGGAAACCCCTCGTTCACAGAGAACTCGAACGACTTCACGTCCCGTGTAGCCGGTTGCCCCCACAACAAAAGCTCGATCCATTCCTGAACCTCCTTTGAAAGCATTATCATACTACAGGGCACCTCTAAAAACTATGTTCGTGACGAAAAATCATGCTCTGGCCTGCGACTACGTCGGATTTCACAAAAAGTCCTCAACGTACCTTCCAGGTACGCCTCCGTGTTTTTTGCACATCCTCCTTGTCTCGGCTCAGATATTTATTTTTCGACACGAACATAGTTTTTAGAGGTGCCCTCAATAAAATTTAGAACGTACAAT
>JACQOV010000009.1 GCA_016202395.1 Deltaproteobacteria bacterium | reverse complement strand
TGTGGTGGGAGATGTGTTTAATTCTCCCAACTTGGTTCAGGTGGATACTCTTTGTGGCGCCGATCTAAATGGTGATGGAATCGCGGATGTTCCTGCCTGTACGAACACGGGAACATTCGGGTCCGGTGGAAGTGTTTTGGTGTTGGATCAAGATAAAGATATGCTCTCTATTCGGAGAGTTTATGGTGAAATCAAGACGGCTTTTGGGCTTTGGCGAATCGGACGTCAGCCCAGCAATTGGGGTTTAGGAGTGCTCACTAACGATGGAAATCAGATGGATGACGATTTCGGCGACACGGCCGATCGGATTCAATGGATTGGGCAGTTTGGGGATCTCTATGTTTCGTTGTTGTATGAGAAGCTTTTAGAGAATACTTTAGGAGATCCTGCTGGAGCCGATGATGCGGATGACTATGTTTTAGCCGCTCTTTATAAGAAGGAAACCTATGAAGGGGGTCTCTATTTTGTCTACCGGAAAGATCCAGCCAACGACACCGATATCTACATTATTGATCTTTATGGTCAAGCGGATCTCATGGGGGCTACCCTTTCTGGAGAACTGGCTTACTATACCGGTGAGACCAGTGATGATGCGACGCTGGCCTATTTAGCGGAGTGTACCGCAACTCTCGAATGCAATGTGAATGTCGTTAATGCGGTTGTTCGCGCGGAGTATCCTTGGGAGATGTGGGATTTTGGTTTAGAGGTGGGGCTTTCTCGAGGGGATGATAGCGCGACAGACACCGATGTGAATTCGATCGCGTTTAATCCCGATTACGATGTGGCGGTGATCCTTTTCCGAAATCAGCCTGTGGCTGCAGGGACTCAGCTAGGCCCCGTTCAGAACGTTTGGTATGCAAAGCCTTCAGCCGTTTATAATCTCACAGAACAGACAGGAGCCAATCTTGCTGTGATTTATGGTCAGCTCCTCTCAGAGGGGGCGGCGGGGGATAGACAGGTCGGCTTTGAAATCGATACGGGGCTTTCCCACGATCTCAACTCCAACGTTCAAGTGGGGTTAGATCTGGGGCATCTCTTTGCCAGTCAAGGGCTGAATTACTACAGTGGTAATGCTGGAGAGCCTTCCGACATCACCACGTTTCAAGGTCGTTTCCTCTTTCATTTCTAGAGATCACTCTGGCTAGGATCTCTCAAGGGCCCCAATCACAAGGTTGGGGCCCTTTTTCGTTGTCGAAGCGTTGCAATGAAAGGGATAAAAGTGCTAATTTAGAAGCCCTTCATGGAAGAGAAACGTTTACAGCCGCGTCGGTTCTTGCGAGTGGACCTCGATCTGGTCGAAGGGGATCACATCCTTCCGGTCTATTCGAGAGACGTCAGCCAAGGAGGGATCTTTGTGGAGACCCCTCATCCTTTGCCGCAAGGGACGGAAGTGTTTCTTCGATTTAATTCGCCAGGGCGTTCCGAGCCGATCAAAATTCGAGGTTGTGTGGTGGACTCCTCTCGAAAGTCGGGGATGGGAATCAAGTTTCTAAATTTGGTGGATGAAGCCCTAGATCTCTTTGAGAATCTTGAGAATTTTGAAGGGAGAGAGTCTTAATGTTAGATCTCCGATGGCTTCGGGAACATGGAGAAGAAGCAGGGCGTTGCCTAGCTCGACGTGGTGGAGAATTCGATCTCAAACCCTTATTGGAGCTGGATCAGGCCTGGAGATCTCTTTTGCAGAAGGTGGAGATTTTGAAGGCAGCAAGGAATGCAGTCTCTCAAGATATCGGTCGAGCGAAAGGGAAGAGGGATGAGGAGGTGGAAAAAAAACGGGAGAGGATGCGCAAAGTGGGGGAGGAGATCAAAAGTTTGGATGAAGAGATTGCGCGCCACGAAACTCAAATCGAATCAAAGCTCTTAGAACTTCCCAACATTCCACATGAAACCGTTCCTCAAGGCTCTTCTTCGGAAGAGAATCGGGAGGCGCGTTTATGGGGAACACCGCGTTCATTTTCATTCCAACCGAAATCCCATATCGAGGTGGGGGAGAGCTTAGGAATCTTGGATTTTGAAAGGGCGGCCAAGATTTCAGGGGCCCGTTTCGCGGTCTCTTGGGGGTTAGGGGCGCGATTAGAGATGGCCCTCATTCAATGGATGCTCGATCTCCACACTCAGCGCGGCTACACCGAGGTCTTTGTCCCTTTCTTGGTTTCTCGTCAAAGCTTGGTTGGCACCGGGCAGCTCCCTAAATTTGAAGAGGATCTTTTTAAGATCCAAGACCCCGAATTTTTTCTCGTCCCTACGGCGGAGGTTCCGGTCACCAATCTCCATCGTGATGAAATCTTGAACAGCGCCGATCTTCCTAAAAAATATGTGGCCTACACCGCCTGTTTTCGCCGGGAGGCAGGAAGCTATGGACAAGAGGTTCGGGGGCTCATCCGGCAACATCAATTCAACAAGGTGGAACTCGTTCAGTTTGTGGAACCGGAGCGCTCTTATGAAGCTCTCGAATCGTTAACGCAGGATGCGGAACACGTCCTTCAGCAGCTCGGCCTTCCGTATCGTGTCATGACGTTGTGCAGCGGGGATCTGGGATTTGCTTCCGCCAAGACTTACGACATCGAGGTTTGGATCCCTTCGCAGGGGCGATACCGTGAGATCTCTTCTTGCAGCAATTTTGAGGATTTTCAAGCGCGTCGGATCAACGTGCGATATCGTTCCAAGTCGGGAGGAAAATCCATATGGGTTCACACACTCAATGGTTCGGGGCTGGCTATCGGCAGAACCGTTGTCGCTATTTTAGAGAATTATCAAGAGGCAGATGGGAGTGTAACGATACCGGAAGTTTTAAGACCGTACATGCGTGGGATCTCTCGAATTGAAAGAAAAACGAATGGCTGAAAAAAGATCCCCGCTTGAATTCATCGCTTCCCTTGTTTGCCGCTTTCCTTGGACGGTTCTGATTGTCTCTTTTCTGATCGCTGTTGCTTCGGTCGTTTTCACTGTAGAGAAGATCGAATTTATCACAGCGCGCAGCGAGCTCCTTTCTCCCAAAAACCCTTTTTACCAAATCTACAAAGATTATCGAGCGGAATTTGGAGATGACGAAGTGGTGGTTGTGGTGGAAGGGGACGATCTCGATCGGGCTAGAGAACTGGCCAACCGCTTGGGGGAACGTTTCGAGAAAGAGGATTTCATCCAAGAGGTTTTTTATCGAATTCCTCCCGAGATCTTTCAGGGCAATGCCCTTCTTTATCTTTCGGTGGAGGAACTGGAGGATCTTCGAGAAAAATTGGAGCGTCATCAAGATTTTTTAACGGAGGTCACTGCCACCCCGGATCTTGCCACATTGCTTAACGCCATTAACACAGAGATTAACAAAGCCTTGGTCCGAACGGCGGTGATCGGTTTGTTGGGAGAAACGAAAGCGCAGAAAAAAGGGAAGATTCATCCCGGCGATTTAGAGATCTTAAGCGCTGTGATGGAAAGCGCAACGCTAGCCATTGAAAAAAAAGGGGGATACCGCTCTCCCTGGAACGCCCTCTTTAAAACCGGAGGGACGATCTCTGAAGATGGCTACATCGTGAAAGAGGACGCTGGGATGCTTCTCATTCTGGCTGTCATTCGGGAGACCACTGGAGGATTCATTACAGAGAAAGAAGCGATTGCTCGGATTCGTCATCCTATTGAAGAGGTCCGCAAAGATTTTCCAGATCTTCGGATTGGCGTGACCGGATCTCCCGCGCTGGGGGCCGATGAGATGGTCGCCAGTTTTCGGGATATGACGATTGCAACGCTCATTGCCCTTGTTGGGATTGTGCTGTTGTTTGTCTTCTCGTTTCGGTCTTTCTGGCGTCCGATCTTTCCTATCGTTGCGCTTTTGATGGGTCTCTTTTGGTCGGTCGGTTTTGTGACGTTAGCGATTGGCCATCTTACGGTTCTATCGATGGCGTTTGGATCGATCTTGGCCGGTTTGGGGATCGATTTTGGAATCCATTGGGTGGTCCGTTACGATGAGAACCGGGAGAGGGGGATCGCGTTCGAGCCGGCGATCCGACAGGTCTCTGTTCAGGTGGGACGGGCCAATTTTTCGAGCGCCATCACAACCGCATTAGCCTTCTATGCCTTAGGTGTAGCAAGCTTCCGAGGGATCGCAGAACTTGGCGTTATTGCGGGAACCGGTGTTTTGCTTTGTCTATGGGCCTCTTTAACAGTTCTGCCTGCGATGGTCTTCCTTCTCGAAAAGGGGAGGGCGCGCAGAACGAAGGCTCGCGAAGTGACTCGTATCTCCCACGTTCCTTATCTGAACCCTCTTTTGGAGTATCTTTTCCATCATCCTAAAATAATCGTAGGGGTCGCTCTGGGAATCACCTTAGGGGTCCCCATTTTTGGTTTCCAGGTTCACTACGATTCTAATTTGCTGAATCTTCAGGCTCGCGGCACCGAATCGGTGGAATGGGAACAACGCTTGATCGATTCGGGAGGATGGTCGAGTCTCTTTGGGACCGATCAAGCCTCTACTTTGGAGGAGTTGGCTGCCAAAGTGGCTCGGTATGAAGGGCTTTCTAGCGTGGGCTCCGTCCGCTCTGTCTTAAGCTTTGTCCCGAAAGAACAAGAGGTGAAAAAAGAGAGGATTGGAATGTTAGGTCCCTTCATTGAACCGTTTACGGTGCAGCAAGAGGCCGCTTTTGAGCCTGATCCCCAAGAGATTGAGGCGATTGTCGACCGGATTCGATTCAAGATCCGTGAGGAAGAGGAACACCCCGAACAGGAGGCTCCCGATACCGTTGCAGGAGCGCGCAAACGGCTCGATCGTTTCTTGGGAAGCATTCAAAAAATCGATCCTCAACAGAGTGAAGAGGCTCTGGTTGGTTTCCAGGGGCGGCTTTTTTCCGATTTTGAAAAGAAACTTAAACTTTTGCGGGATAACCTTCATCCTATTGGAATGACATTGGAACAGGTTCCATCGCTGATCCGAGATCGGTACATCGGCGACACTGGAAAATATTTGATCCAGATTTTTCCAGAGGAGGACATTTGGGAGCCGGGGCCGAGGAAAGTTTTTGTTCAAGAGTTGCGCGGGGTCAACCCCTCCGTTGCAGGCTCCGCACTTCAGCTTTATGAATCGAGCACGGCCATGAGGCAAGCCTACCTCCAAGGCGGGGTCTATTCGTTCATTGCGGTTTTTCTAGTTCTTCTTTGGGATTTTCGCAGCCTCCGTTGGGCTTCGCTTGTGATGGGGAGTTTGTTGGCATCGATGTTCTGGACCCTCTTGGGGATGGGGATCTTTGACATTCGATTCAATCTCGCGAATCTTATCATCGTCCCCCTCATTCTGGGGGTAGGAATCGATTACAGTATCCATGCGGTTCACCGCTCGTTAGAAGAAGGAGGGGGTCCCATTAACTTGATGGAAAAAAGCACAGGGAAAGCGATTCTTCTTTCTGCCTTAACTACCATCATCGGATTTGGAGCCCTCATGATCGCCCACCACCGAGGGGTTGCGAGTTTAGGGGCGCTCCTCACGTTAGGAGTTGGGAGCGCCCTCCTCATCGCCATCCTTGTTCTCCCCGCTGTGTTACAACTGCTTCATAAGAAAGATTCGTGATCTTAGACTTTTGCTACATGAAGTAGTCCTCCAGCCCAATCGTATGATTTTTAAAAAGAATTTTGGATAGAGCGGGTCTCTGAAAGGAGATCCAAAAATATTTTTCAATTTCGAAGCAACAAATGCTTTCTTCGAGTCGATAGTTATATAGAGAAGAGAGGCTTGAAATAATATAAGTTATAGCTTATAATAAAAATGCACATTAAGTTTTATACGACGTCTTTAGGTTGGAGTCCGGTGGAAGAGTTCGTTGAAGCTCAATCGGAAAACATTCGCGCAGATTTTGTGGATGCAGTAAATCTTCTAGCGTCGGGGGAGCGACTTTCGATGCCACTTAGCCGGAATCTTGCGAGTGTCTATCAAGGTTTACATGAACTCCGATTAAAAGACAGGTCGGGTCAGATCAGGATTTTTTATTACATCAAGAAGGGGGATGCGATTTATATGCTCCATGCCTCCAAAAAGAAGACACAAGAAATTCCGAAGAAAGAACTTAAAGTTATTTTGAAAAGGATTGGGGAGGTGTGAACGATGCCTTGGAAAGAGATTTCAATTGAAAAATTGGCTGAATCGCTGGGTGTGTCGATTGCAGAGGTTCGTGAGAAACAACACTTGATTCAGAAACTCATTAAAGCCCGTAAATCTCAGGGACTTACGCAAGCGGCCCTCGCTAAAATACTGGGTGTAAGTCAGAGCTGGATTGCGCAGGTTGAATCAGGTGTGGGGACTTCCAGGGTTACGTTTGATGCGCTTCTCAATATCCTTTCTAATCTCGGCTATGATTTTAAGATTGTGACCCAAAAGGCAGCTTAAATTTAATAAGAAAGATTCGTGACTTCGCGGCCGGTTACTTTGCTGAGCTGAGCCAAGGCCATGTTGTAATCGTGGATGGTGAGATAGTAGTTGGAGAGGGCTTTAGTGAAGAATTCGATCGCTTCATAGATGTCTTTTGCTTTTCCCACGCCTAATTCATGATGAGTGACCGCAAGCCCTAAAAGGGTTCGGGCGTTTCGTCGAGCCTCTTGGGCGAGTTCAAATTGACGCTCCATCTCTTTCACCGCGAGCCAGGCTTGCTGAACCTCTACTGGGAATCCTAGCTCGGCCCGCGATTGGTCCGCCTTCAGTTGATCCAGCTCCGCTCGAGCGCCGGCCACACGGTCATCGTATCCGAAATCGAAGGCGACTCGGACTCCTAAAAAGGCTCCAGCCTCGACAAAATTAAAATCATCGGAGACAAAAGGGTTCTTTTGATCGTCTCGATTCGGGGCAACGCCATAGCGAAAGAGGCCGTTCACAAAGAAAGCGGGGTAAGGGGTTTTCTTTTCAGCCTCGAGCGCCTCTTTTTTCGCCTCAATCCCAGCCTGAAGGGCTTTCCATTCCGGCCGATGCTCAAAGGTTTGAGCGATGTGTTCCTCTAAGGATTGGAGATTGGCTGTTTCCAGAGTGAGGTCGGTCGCTTCCATGTCAAAATCAGCGTTGGGCTTGATCCCAACGGCCTGTTTAAGAGCCGCCAGTGTCAAAGGTTCTGAATAGTAAAGCCTGGCCCATTGCTGTTCGATCTCGTTGGCCCCCAGCTTGAGCTTCAAAAACTCCGTCTGGGTAATTTTGTTGGAGCCTTCCGCAATGAGTTCTTCCGATTTCTCAACCGCTTTCTGAAAGTTGTCCTTCACCTCCGTGAGAACCTCCAAAAGTTTGCGATTCAGCAAGGTTGCGTAGTAGAGCTTCTTCACCTCGTAGATGACCTCTTGATGAGTCATCTCCTTTTTTGCCTTCTGCGCGACCAGCCCATGCTGGGCCGCTTCAATATAGGAGCTGAGCATGCCGAAGGTGTAAATGGGTTGCGTGATGTTAACTTCTACGCGATTGAAGGGGCCGAGCCCTCCAATGTCTGTCGTTTTATCGGGGGAATTGAGGACGTCTCCCCGAGCCTCAGGGACGGCGCCAAAAATATCCAAAACCTCAATGCGTGGCAGTTCTCCGGCTTTGGCTTCTCCTTCTTTGCTCTCTGCTTGTTGCACTTGGTAATTCGCCGCGTCGATCTGAGGGTTCATTCGCAGCGCCCATTGAATACATTCTTCAAGGCTAAGCTGGGTTGAGGGCAAAGATTCTGGGTCTTGGGCCAAGAGGAGATTCCAAGATAAGAGGCAAGAGAGGATGACGATTGAAGGGAATCCAAATCGCTGTGACATTCTTCTCCACTAATTTATAGAGTTAGGCGCATCCTGTCAACCTAATTCACGGGGATGTTTC
This sequence comes from Deltaproteobacteria bacterium, assembly GCA_016202395.1. Taxonomy (GTDB): domain Bacteria; phylum JACQOV01; class JACQOV01; order JACQOV01; family JACQOV01; genus JACQOV01. Next base: position 43,006 of record JACQOV010000009.1, on the reverse strand, counting down.
CCTTTGCTTCACTCACGAGATTTCTGCTCCCTCTAAGGGAGGCAGGTCTCTGAACTCGCTAGCATTTCTCGCCTAGCCACTGTAGGCTTCGCAAAGCAGCTACGTCCCCCAGTTTCACCCTGGAGGAGGATGGGGTCAGTTTTAAGTTTTTAAGTAACGATTAGGAGAATGGGGTTAGCGTTACTTAAAAACTTAAAACTGACCCCATCCTCTGTTCGGATCGACACCGATTGTGAGCCATCCACTCCGCTGCTTTGCGGAGCCAACAGGGGCACGGCTCGAAATGAACCGCTCATTCAGAGACCTACCTCCCCTAACGGGTACCCCAAAAATCTCGTGAGTGAAGCGAGAAAAACATTCCAGTGAAACTATTTGAATAGACAGAATGCTCTGAGATAGGCATAATAGGAAAAGATGTGGGTCCGTTTTTTGGCGCTAGCCTTATTTATTGCCCTGCTAATTCCTAAGATGGCGTTTTCACAGGAGGCCTATGGACCGATGCCTGTGCGCAATTTTGCGCCCGCTCAAATGATCTTCTTAGGGATGGAGATGGAACGTCCCAAACCTTTAGAGCCCAAACAATGGAATCTTGGGCTTACTTTGGTTGAGAGCAACAGCCTTCAAGAGGATAGCAACCCCAATATAAGGTTATGGATCGATCTGGAAACCACCTCTGCGTTTCTGAATTTTGATTATGGATTGATGGATCGTTTGGAGGTTGGGGTGGAGGTTCCGATAATTTATCGTCATGGAGGCTTTATTGATCCTTTCAGTTTTTGGATAGAGGATTTAGCCAGTCGGGTCAATCCGTTGCGAGAAAGTGTCCCGGACAATCAGTTGACCTATTACGTTCGGTTCCATGATGTTGAAATTTTGAGTGGGGAGGAGGGAGCAGGACTCGGGAACATTTTATTGCAAGGGAAATATCAATGGATCTCTGAAGGAGCCTGGTCCCCTCTCATCAGTTTGAGAGGGGTTCTCAAACTTCCCACAGGGGATCGCGTGAATGCCTTTGGCAGTGACACCACCGATTTGGGGATCGGTTTATTGGCGGAGAAAAAGATGGGCCCACTCATCTTGTACGGAAATTTGAACGAAGTGGTTCCCGTTGGGAATTTTGAGCCGGATGTCGTGCCGATAAAACCATTTCTCGCGGCGGGATTAGCGGTGGAGTATCCTTTCCTTCGTCGAGTCTCCTTTGTGGGGCAGTTTCAGTACTACGATTCTCCTTATGACAATCCCTATATGCAACGACTCGATACCCCAACTTACGAGGTAATTCCCGGGTTTCATATCCGAATCGGGCGTTCTTGGTTATGGAGCTTAGGGGCAGTTCAAAATATCGTCACGGAGGAGGCCGCCGCCGATTTCTCGTTTTTTACGAAACTCCAATACACAGGCGCGCGCGTGACGCGTTAAAACCTGTGTTAAAACACCACTTGACTCTATACTTAGGTATAATGTTATACTCCCTAACAGGATGAACGAGGTGATTTATGAATCCGCTTTCTGAATCGCCCAAGGATAAGGGCCTCCAGATTGGCGAGGCGGCAAAAAGGCTCGGGCTTAATGTTCAAACGCTGCGCTATTACGAACGTCGTCGTCTCTTGATTCCTACGTCGAGGCGGGTCTCCGGATACCGACTTTATGGCGACGCGGAGATCCAAAGGATTCACTTCATCAAAAGAGCTCAGGAGTTGGGGTTTTCTCTCCATGAGATCGGTGAGCTCTTGAATTTGAGGGTCACTTCATCGGCTCAATGTACCTCCGTTAAGCGAAAGACAGAGGAAAAACTCACTCAGGTGGAGCAAAAGATTACCCGCTTAAGGTCGATTCAGAGGGTTCTCAAGGAGTTGATCGCCTCCTGTCACAAGCTCGAACCGACAGAGAGGTGCCCGATTCTGAATTCCTTAGAGAAGGAAGACAAATGAATGAAGAGGTTGAGTTTGTATTCAGGGGGAGAAAAGAACCAAGGCAATTTTGATCGCAGCGAGGAGGAGACACTCATGACGGAGTCTTGTTGCAAAATAACCCAAGAGCCAAAAAAGATTCCTCCTTGTCCAGCCAATGGCGTAAGAGGAAGGCGTGTAGAGACACGGACTCTTTTGTATCTCTTAAAAGGGAAATTCCTAAAAGAGCTCTCACCGAACGAAACCTACTACTTCTGCAGCGTTCCCGATTGCGACGTCGTTTATTATTCAGGCAATTCCCACGTATTCAAAAAAGACCAAATTCGGATCCCGGTCGGTCAGAAGGAAAAAGAAAACCCACAGGTTTGTTATTGTTTCAACTTTTTTGTATCGGACCTCCGTGAAGAGATGGAGGCCACCGGAAAGGCGACCATCCCCGATTTTATTCGACAAAAAGTTAAGGAAGAGGCCTGCTCCTGCGAGATTCTGAATCCGCAGGGTGCTTGCTGTTTGGGAAATGTCTCTCAGGCGGTGAAGAGGATTGAAAAAGAGCGGTTGAAAAGGAGGTGAATCATGACGCGTTAAAACATTGCAAATCGGGTGAAATTTTGCTAAGATGATGCATAGCGTTAGGAGATAAATTGTTTAAAAACAAAGAGTTAAATCCAACAGGCAGGATCCTTTTCGTAGGGGCGCTTATCGGCATGTTTTTTCTGGGGCCAGCGCCTCAGGCAGAGGCGATGGCGCCGCAAGGTTCCCCGTCTGCGGTGGTAGAGCAGGTAGTTACCTTAGTGAGGGAGATGCAGAACAATCCAGCGACCGGGGCGCAATCCAAGAAGGTTTCTTCGCTTCTCAATGTTGAAGAGGTGAGCAAGAGAACCTTGGGAACGACATGGGATAAACTCACGCAACCGGAGCGGAAGCGATTTGTGGGGATCTTTACGGGCCTTTTAGAGAAGGTGGCCTATCCTAAATCCTCTAAATTTTTCAGCGATTTGGAGATCAATGTCGATCAAGAAAAAGTTCAGCAAGAGAACGCCACGGTTCGAACCTCGATCCAGCATCCGGAAGAGGGACGCATTGGCATCGATTATCGTTTGCGCAAAGTTTCAGGACGTTGGTTGATTACCGACATCGTTCTCGACGGGGTGAGCTTGGTGGCCGATCTCACGTCACAGATGCAGCAGATCCTCTCCGAGAACTCCTACGATGAGTTGACACGCCGGATGCAAGAGAAGATTCAAGAAAACTCCAATTAACCCCCTCTTTTTCTCCCCCTTAAATTAAGGGGGAGATAGAGGGGGTTATTTCTCATAATAGTCCAATCCCGAGTGGTCAATCAGCTCTTCGTTCATCAAAATTCGAAGGGTGTTTTTGAGTTTCATATGCTGAATGAAAAGATCATGCTCCGGCTGAAGCTCAGGCAGGCACATCGGAGATTTCCAATAAAAACTGAGCCATTCTTGGATCCCTTTCATTCCCGCTCTTTTGGCAAGATCCAGAAATAGGATAAGATCCAGAACAATCGGAGCAGCCAAGATGCTATCTCGACAGAGGAAATCGACCTTCATTTGCATCGGCAATCCCAGCCATCCGAAAATATCGATGTTATCCCACCCCTCTTTGGCGTCTCCTCGCGGAGGATAGTAGTGAATCCGAACTTTGTGGTAATAATTTCCGTAAAGATTGGGATAGAGGTTGGGCTCCAGAATATTATCGAGCACCGACATCTTGCTCACCTCTTTGGTTTTGAAAGAATCGGGATCGTCTAAAACCTCTCCGTCGCGATTCCCCAGAATGTTGGCAGAGAACCAACCTTGAAGCCCTAGCATCCGAGCTTTCAAGCCGGGAGCGATGATTGTTTTCATCAAAGTCTGCCCTGTTTTAAAATCTTTGCCGGCAACGGGAGTTTTTGTCTTTTGAGAAAGCTCCAGCATCGCGGGGATATCCCCGCTCAAATTAGGGGCTCCATTGGCGTAAGGGATGCCCATCTTCACAGCCGCATAGGCATAAATCATGGAGGATGGGATCTCAGGCGAGTTCTCTTTCAGACCTTTTTCAAAGGTTTCGATGGTGTCATGGACAGCAGTCTTTTGTAAATAGATTTCGGTGCTGCCACACCAAACCATGACCAGACGTTTAGCCCCTGTCTCTTTTTGAAACTGCTCCATATCTCTCATGACGGCCTCGGCCAGTTCCATCTTATTTTTCCCCTGCTTCACATTCGGGCCAGAGAGTTTTTTGACATAGCGTTGATCGAAAACCGCTTTCCAGGGCTTTACCGCTTCGAGTTCAGGGCGAACCTTTTCTAAAGTTTCTTGCGGAAGAACACCGGCCTTCATTGCTGCTTGATGGGCGTTATCGGTGAAGATGTCCCACCCTCCAAAAACAAGATCTTTCATGTGGGCTAACGGGATGAAATCTTTGATCAAAGGCTGGCGATGTTCGGTCCGTTTCCCCAGTCGAATCGTTTGCATCTGAGTGAGCGAGCCGAAAGGATGGGCAAGCCCCTTATTAATGAGATGGGTTCCCGCAACAACGGTGGTGCTGACAGCCCCCAGCCCCGGCAACAAAACTCCCAGTTTCCCTTCTGGTTTCTCGATCTGATTTCCAACACGCATTACTTCCTCCTTGATTTTAGGTAGATGTAAATCAACATTATGCCGTATAAAGGGGATCCTACCGCAACGAGGGGAAGAAACCAATGGAGTTTCCCTAGCATGGCTAAAAAAATCACCAGGTAAATAAAGTCACGGTTTCCCAAAGAATCGGCAATTTTGGAAAAGGCTTTAGCCTTCTTGTCCTCTGTTTGACGGTCTCCCGTAGCCTTTGTGAAAGCTCCTTGAGGGAGTATCGTTTGGGTGAAAATGAGGGAGGCCGATAACAGAGTTCCCGCAACCGCCAGTCCTCCAATAGTCAAGATCCACAGAGACATCCCTCCTCGATAAAGCCCAATTGCCATGCAGGAGAAGACCATGGCATGCACCGCATTGTCCCCCCAAAAATCGAGCCAGGCTCCGAGTTTCGAGTGTTGGAACTTCAATCGCGCGATCTCTCCATCACAGCCATCGGTGATCGAATGAACAAGAAAGAGCAACGATCCTACGATATGCCAAACTCGCTCTGTGGAAGCAAAGCCCAACCCCCCAATCAATCCAATGCCAATCGAGATAAGACTCATTTGGTTTGGCGTTATCGAGGTAGAGATGATTCGACGGGTGATGGCCAAAGAGATTTTTCGTTCGAAATGTTTCGACATAAAGCCTTCGGTCGGTTTAATCAGGGAACGGAGCAGTTTTTTTTCGGTTTCCTTGCGGTCCGGATCCGTTTTCATTGGAAACCGCTCCAGAGGAGAGACGGTCCGGATCTCTTCTCTCTGAAGACGGCCCTCTAGACTTTCCCTCGATTCCAATGTCCCGCCCGCTTTTTCTACGATCGCTTTGATCTTTGACATCTCCTCATGGGGTTCTTTATCGAACGCAACAACAACCGTGGTTCCTTCCTTACGCAGAGTCCGAATCAAGCGCTCGATGAAAGGGAGCCCCAGAAGCGGCTGGATTAAAAGCTCTCGCTCTTTTGGATCTGTCGGTAAAGGGATACACGCTGTCCAATTCATATCAAATTCACTTTTTCTCCACCGAGTTGGTGGGATCGATAGACCGCCTGGCACCATTGCAGACAGCGTTTAGCCTCTCGGAGGTTTTCTCCTCGCTTTATAGGATTCCGCACCTCTTTCTCAAAATCCAAGAGCATCGCTCGAATCCATTCGGGATGGTAGGAGCCTGCCGAAAGTCGTTCTGGAAAAGGGATCACTTTTTGTTCTCTTTCCAATCGATCGTCTTTCAGATGGACAGTCCCCTGGGTCCCTTCAAAGAGGCCGCCGTTGTAACGTCGCTCCGCCCTCCAAGAAAGGTGGAGATAAACTCCAGTCCCATCGGCTTTGTCAAAACGACAGGCGGCAACCTCTTCAATCTTGGCTTCATTGAGAGCCAGTTTCGCCGAAACGGTTTTAAAATCTTCTCCCACTAGAGACGGGATCAAATAGAACCAATGCCAACCATGATCCATCACGATTCCGCCCCCTCCCACAGAGGCGTCCCCTCGCCAATTCCCTTCCCCCGCGGCGGGTCGAGTTCGCAAAATCTCAATCTCGGTCCTTTTTAAGGATCCGATCTCTTGAGAGTGAAGAATTTTTGAAAGTTCTTGAAGGATCGGGGCGTATTTCCAGTTGTGAACCGTAAAGAGAGTCACGTGATTCTCTTGAGCCGTTTTTTCTAGAAGCTCTAATTCCTTCGAATGGGAGGTGAGAGGCTTTTCACAGAGGACCGATATTTTTCGACGGAGCGCTGCTAAACTAAGGGGAGCATGAAGCGAGGGGGGGGTGGCGATCACCACAAAATCGAGAGCCTCGCTCTCAAGGAGTTCCTCTGGATTTCGGTAAGTTCTAACTCCTTTAAGGAGAGTGGGAGCTGTCTGAAGCGCTTCCTCCCGAGGGTCACAGACCGCTTGGATTTCAAATTGAGAGAGGGCTTGAAACGCCGGGAGATGAGCCTTCATCGCGTTTCGTCCAAAGCCGATGATCCCTCCTCGTAGGGCCGGATTCAATTTTTGAAACCCTCTGTTTTTTCAAAAAGCTCGAAGACCTCTTTCATAATTTTCAAGCCTTCCTGCGCTGTCGCTTTGTCCAGAACCAAGGGAGGATTGATTCGCACCGTAGAGGCAGAAACCATCATCAAGAGCCCTCGCTCTAAGGCCTGCTCAAAAAGGAAGCGGCCCGCTTTGCTGGAGAGAGGTTCTTGGGTTTGTTTGTCCCGAACCAGTTCCACACCGATCAAAAGTCCGCGCCCGCGCACATCGCCGATAAAAGAGAATCGGTCTTTCCAGCCTTTCAACTCCTCTAACATCCACGCGCCAAGCTTTTCAGAATTCTCAATCAGCTTTTCATCCAAAATGGTTTGAAGGGTCACGTAAGCCGCCGCAGAGGCCAGAGGGTTTCCACCATAGCTCGAGGAGCTGTAACTGGGATTCGAGAAAGGCTTCGAAGCCATAATTTCATCGGTTGAAATCAAGCCACTCACCGGGAAACCGGATCCCATCCCTTTTCCAATGGTCACGATGTCGGGAACGATTCCATCGTGTTGAAATCCAAACATCTTCCCGGTTCGACCAAAGCCGGTAATCATCTCATCGGCGATGAGAAGGGCGCCGTTCTCTTGGGCGACTTCTTGGAGCGCTTTGAGATACCCTGGAGGAGGGACGACGTTTCCCGCGGTCCCTTGGATCGGTTCTACAATAATCGCGGAAATCTCCCCGGTCGTCTCATGCCGAATCTTTTTCCGGATGTGATCCACGCAATGAAAGTTGCAAGAGGGGAATGTCATCTTGAAAGGGCAACGATAGCAATGGGCGTAAGGGGTGAGATAGGTTCCTGAGGCCAACGGTCCCAATTTAAATTTGAAACTGTCCCCTAGGAGTGATAAAACCCCTCCGGTTTTGCCGTGGAATCCCCCCCAGAAGGCCACCACCTCGTATTTTTTTGTGTGCGATTTAGCCAGACGAAGGGCAGACTCCACCGCTTCGGCTCCACCGCTGTAAAGCTGAGTTTTTCTGAGCTTTCCAGGGAGCAGCGAAGAGAGAAGTTTTAGAAATTGGATTCGATTCGCGGTGGCGAAACTTCCAAAGGTGATCTTTTCGAGCTGTTGCTGAAGCGCTTTGGCATAGCGTGGATGGCAATGCCCTAAACTCCCCACCGATACGCCGGCGATGAAATCGATGTAGCGATTGTCATCGACATCAAAAACTTGAGCCCCTTTCCCATGATCGAGCACCAGTTGCGAATAGAGCGCGATGCTTTGGATTCCTGGAGCGAGGACCTCTTGCTCCTCCTGAAACAGCTTTTTTGATTTCGGTCGATCTGGACTCACTCTGAAAACCTCCTTTTTAGGTAATCTGCAATTTGCTGGGATGCCTCATCGCGACACAGGGCAAAACTCGGCCAGCTATTAATATCGATCAAAACCATCCGATCGGGGGCCGCAATCACATCCCCTCCGAAGATCTCCAATCCCATCGCCTTGGCGGCTCGATCGACGACAGAGCGGAGCTCACTCTCGTCAAACGGGATTCCGCGGCTCACCCCTTTGTGATAGAACCACTTGAACCAATCACTTCCAATGATCCCATAGAATTTGATGAGGTCTCCGTCCACATGCTCTTGGATCAAGACCTTTTCGATCCCTCGGCTTGCCATATTTTGTAGCGTTCGTTCGATCCCTTCATCGGTATCCACATAGACAACATCTCCCCCTTCTTGGGTGTTGTGGACGTCTCCCCGTTTAATCCAGAGCCGTTTGTCAGGCTGTTGAAAAAGTCCATCTGCTTCGTTGCCCTCCCTCGGCACTCGTTGCGGCGTACTAACCAAGTACGCCTCACTCGGCCTCGGTTGGGCGCCTTGCATCTGGAGCTTTTTGAACAGCCTGGGGGGTGTTGCTCCATGGATCAAAACAATCACTGTTGAAGGGAGAGGGGCTGCCGCTTTTTGTAAGAGAGGCCACATCCGCCAGCGATGACAATTTAAAGCGGCTTGCGATCCATTGATGACTCGATACCCTCCCGCTTCGGCTTTCTTTAGAAATTCGATCCCTTGGGGGCCTTCGCACATTCCGAAGATCGGTTGATGGAGGTCGCTTGCGCGAACTTCTTCGATCCCCTTCGTTTGAACATCGAATCCTTGGGTTTGAAGGGCCTCCGCCGTCAGGCGCAGGATCGCCGTATCATCATTCTCCCGTTCTGGAGAGTAGAGAGTTTCTCGATGAATTCCTAAGAGTTTCATAATAAGCTCGTTCCCCTCACCCTTGTTCCCTCTCCCCTTTGGGGAGAGGGTTAGGGTGAGGGGCGAAAATCTTCTTCGCAATCTCGACGTCCTCCGGGGTATCGATATCGATCACGGTTGACAAAGAGACCGTATAGGTCGGAACCCCTTGGGTTACCAACATGCTTAATCCTTCCCGAAGAGCGGAGAATCGGTGGGGCCCTCCATCTACCAACGGGGCAAAGGCCTTCTCCGATCCGAAGTAAAGACCTGCCGTCACCCACGGAGTTGGCACGGCCTGATCCCCAAGCTTTAAGACCTTTTGATCTGGACCCAAAGCGACCCAAAGGGGTTTTTCATCATGAACAAAAGAGGTTACCCCAAGAACCAAAGAGCCTTTGGGGAAGTGGCTGGCCCTTGCCAAAAAGGCCTTTAATTCGGCAGAATCATATACAAGATCGACGGTAGAGATCAAGTAGGGGCCACTCCCAAGCCCTCGAACCACATGATAAAAGGTTTCATAAGAGGAGGCGGTGTCTTTGAGCTGATAAGACCAGCGAAGTTTAAATGGACATTTCTTGAGGTGATCCACGATCGGTTGGCCTTGGGTGCGAAACAGGCAAAAGATCTCCTCGATTCCGGCCGATTCCATCGCTCTAAAAGCGATCTCGATCAAGGGGGTTCCATGGATCGGAACGAGAGGTTTTAGCATGGACCAACCCTGTTCTCGAAAGCGTCTCCCTTCTCCAGCGGCGATAATCCCCGCCTTCATGACCCCTCCGTGAGAAGAAGATTTTCAAGGTCTAAGAACGAAGAGATCTTGGGGTCTCCGGAGCAGCAGGGATCTTTCTTGAGATTGTCCGCGTTGCAAAGCCACACATGGGGCATTCCGACCCCTTTAGCCCCTTGCATATCGCGGTTAGGGGAATCTCCCACCATGAGGATTTGAGAGGGTTTACCTCTCCAATGGTCGATCGCTTTTTGGAAAAAGGCAGGCTCCGGTTTCATAAGCCCCGCTTGTGTCGAATCTAACCAGAGATCCAAAAGAGGTTTTAGCCCTTGTTCCTCAAGAATGGTTTCAAGATTTCCATAGAAATTCGAGATGATTCCGAGCCGATAACGGGAGGCCAATCTCTTTAAGAGCGGGAGATTTCGCTGTATTTGTCGAACCGAGTCGATGAAGAAATTTTCGATGATCCTTTGCCGTCGCTTTCTTTCCCGAATCTTCAGGTTTTTAAAAACTCCATGAACCTGTAGTTTGAGGGTTTCAAGAAGGCCGGCGTTTTGGATCTTTTGGCTTTTGTTGAGAGCGTCATCCGAGGCGTAAAAAGCCTTTTCAAATTTCTCCAGCGGGATATCGAAACCTTCTTCTTGATAGAGACGAAAGAAACGGCGCAGCCATGTTTCTCCATCGGAGTCTAGGGTTCCGCCGTAATCGAGAAGCAGGCATTGAATGTTAGAGGTATTCATCAAGGTGTGTTGGAAGCTGTAGGAGTAGAGGTTTTAGGGCGGAGGCGTAAAAGGAATAGGAGCCCAACGGCCACCCAGAAAAGCTCGCGGCACCTGCGCATCACGCTGAAAGAAAACCCTTTTGTGGCGGCAAAGCCTAAAAGGGTAAAGATAAGGACGCGTCCGCCATCGCTCCCGCCGAGGCGGCCCGGAATAAAAAAGGTGGCATTTTGAACGATAAGGGCCAAGCTCTCAAAAATAAAAGCCGTAGAGAGACTTGCCGGAAGATCAAGGAGACGAAGTAGCCAATAGGCCTCTAACACGCCTCCGAACCAACCGAGGAGATTGAAAAAGAGGGAGGTTCCCATGCCTCGGCCCCCCATCGTGTGGAAGGCGGAGATCTGGACGTCGAGCTCTTTGGCTGCTTGATGCCAACTTTCAAATCGAGGGCCTTTGACACCCAGCTTTGCCAGAAAGCGAAAAACGGGGTCGAAGATTCCCTTCCTCTGACGCCAGAAAAAGAGGGCGATCGCCACGGTTGTTCCTGTAAGCACAAACAGTGTTGCCCATCGGAGTGCGGTGGGGAAAGAGAGATTCCAGAGGGCCCAGCTCACTCCCACGAGGAGAAAGATCACCATCGAGACCGTTTCGGAGAGTTTGTTGATCGTGACGGAGGTGAGCCCTCGAAGGACTCCCAGATCGTGTCGAAGAAGTTGCGCTTTGATGGGTTCCCCCGCAAGGTTTCCGGAAGGGATGAGGTAATTGATGGAGTCGCCAGCGAGATAAACGCCGAAGAGTTTCCAGAAAGGGATCTTGTGCCGATATTCACCGAGCAGAACCCGCCAGGCTTGTGTGTACGACATCTGAGCCAGACCATAGAAAAGGACGACGAGAAAGAGATAGGGGCCTGCCGCCTTGAGATGGGCAGCAAGATTTTTGGGACCCGCCCAATAAAGCAGGAGGGCAAAGAGAGAGGCCCCAACGAGAAAAAGGATCCACGTGATCGTCTGACCGTGGCGACGTTTCATTTGAGGGAATAGGATACCTGATCTCGACATCGAACCACAAGTAGAGTAAAATTGAAAACTCAGGAGGGCTAGTCTAATTGGTAAGGCACCTGACTTGAAATCAGGCGGGCGCAAGCCCTTGGGGGTTCGAGTCCCTCGCCCTCCGATTGCTTTGTCTTCAGGTTTGCCCAGCGGTGTCGGATAGTGTATATTAAGAGCCAGCATGTCTTGGATTTTTCAGCGTATTCTTCCCAACATTGTAGCCCTATCGGTTGTGGCGGTTTATCCCCTTTCTGCGCAGGATTCCCTTCAAGAGATCTTGGATCGCGGAGATCGTTCTTTTCTAACCTGTGAAGACGAGTTCCATCGGTCGATCGAAGAGTACAAGAATGTCCTCAAAATCGATCCCAACCATTACGAAGCTCACTGGAAAATCGCCCGTTCGTTATTTTACATCGGCTATCTCTCCGACGATCGAGAGAAGCAAAAAAAATATGGGGAGGAAGGATACAAGGTTTATGGAACGCGGGCGGTGGAGTTGGAGCCCAACCGTGTGGAGGGACATTTGTACCGGACGGTAAGCGTGGGGATGTATATTCGTGGAATTGGTGTGGTCAAGGCGGTGTTGCAGGGCTTAGACCGAGAGTATTACCGTGGGATTACCAAAGCCGTTGAGATCGATCCGTCTATTGACGATGGTTATGCGGTAGTTTCGTTGGGGCGCTACTATTATGAGCTGCCTTGGCCGCTGCGAAACATCGACAAATCATTGGAGTACTATCAACAGGGGCTTCAATACGATTTTTCACCGTATCGGGCAGCAACACGATTCTTGATGGCGGAGAGTTATTTAAAGAAGGGGGAGAAGGGGAAAGCGCGGGAGCAGCTTGAGTTTATCTTCACGATCCCTTCGGATCCCAACGTTCCAGATTGTGAAGAAGAGTATTACCGAGGGCGGGCGCGGGAGCTATTGAGCGGGATCGATTGAAAGGAAGCTGATGGAGAAGGAAAAACTTCCCTGGAAGCGCTGTTATTTCCGACTCCAATCCAAGTCGATCGGTGAAGGGAGCGTGGTTGAGATTAGCCCGGGGGGCTTTTACGCGGAGGTTGCGGGAGACGTTCCCCTTCATCAGACACTCCCTGTTCGGATTGAACTTCCCTATCGAAGCAAACCTGTTAAAGCCGAAATCCACGTTTTGTCGCAACAACCGATCCAGGACTCTCGATTCGTTCGCATCGAAGCCGAATTTGTTCATATCTCTGAAAAGGATCGAAAGTTTCTGCGGAACTTTGCCTTGCATTATCTCCTTACTGATACCCTTCAAGGCTTTCAGAAAGAATTTGATTTTCCACCTGGAAAGAATCTAAAGCCTGTTCGCGGCGACTCCGTGATCCACTCGATTCTAAAGCAGTCCAAAGATGCAAGGGTTCCTGTCACCGGTGTTGTTGGCGGTGTTGCGGGTGGAACGCGGAATTTTTTTGAAGGGGTCATCGATCGGCTCGAAGGAGGGAGGATTTACCTTCGGTTTTTAACTCCCGGTGTCACTCCTCGTTTGAAGCTCTATCAAGCGATCTACCTTTCTTTTGAGTTAAAAGGGATCAACCACTTTTTTGAATCGTTTATTCAAGATCTCGATGGGGACCTCGGTCCCGTCGTTTCCTGCCCCGATCTGATTTATGTGGATCGGCGGAGAGAGCCTAGAGAAGAAGGGGCGGAAGAGATTGAAGCTCGGCTGACTCTGCAGGGTGGTAAAGTTTGGAATGTTCCTGTTGAAGGTTGGAGCGAATCCGGTTTTTCAATCGTGGTGGAGCAGAACGATTTCCCTTTCGAGGTTTCGGAGGAAATTCAAAGTTGTGAATTATTGACCGATGCGGGAACTTTGTTAGAGGGGAGGGGGATTGTTAAATCCAGGGTTCCTTGGGAGGAAGGGGATGCGAAGAATCGAATCCGAGTGGGTATTGAGATTGAAAAGCGGCATGGGAGTTATCGATTTTATCGAGAGACCTTTACGAAACTTGAGGAGGGTTTCTTCTCTAAATTCTTAAGCCTTTTCAACAAAGCGTTCTTGGGGATTTATTTCGGGTATCGAAAACTACTAACGGCTCTCGGCAGATCATCGGTTCCCATTGAGATTGTCCGCTACAAAAACGAAAAGGGCCAAGAGATCGTCGGAATTTTAAACAAAACCTGGGCCGGAAAAGAAAAACGCCACGCCTTGATTGTCATCATTCCACCTGCATATGCCAGAAGAAAAGAAACAACTTTTGCTTTAGCTCATACAATCATACAAAATTTTAAAAGACTAGGGAAAGAGGCTGTTGTGATACGCTATGACGGCATCAATCAACTCGGGGAGAGCTATAGGGATTTAGAATGTAACGAAGAAGGAAAAGAATTATATCATTTTGAATTATCACAGATGGTGGACGATTTGTTAACGACCATCCGGTTTGTTGAAGACAACGACACGTTTGGCTGTGACGGTATTGTTTTAGTCTCATTCAGCCTCACCTCAGTGCCAGCCAGGAAAGTGATTTTGGAGGAAGGGGAGCGCATTAAGTATTGGATCGCCCCCATGGGCGCTTCCGACGCTCAAGATCTTATTCAGAATGTGACAGGTGGTATTGATTACCTGGGTGATTATGCAAAAGGAAAAAGGTTTGGTGATGTGTTGATTTTAGGTTACAGCATCTCTGAAAACCATTTTGGACCTGATGCTGTCCGATCGAGGACAATCTTTTTAGAAGATGCTGTGGAAGACATGAAAAGAATTTTCACTCCCATTACTTGGATTTGTGGAAAGTATGATTACTGGGTCAATTCTAATCGAGTTCGACACCTGATGTCGGTGAGTCCCAATCCAGAGAATGAGCTTGTTGAAGTTCCTACAGGGCATCTTGTTAAAACGAGTGACGAAGCTTTGTCGGTTTTTTCGCTCATTGTAAAACAAATTTGGAAGCATCTTTATCGGAAAGAAGTTAATCCCCTTCCTTTAGGAGTGGCTCAGGCAATCAAGATCCATGAGGTGGAAATGGCTCGCGTTAGAAGAAACGTCAAAATGGATTACAAGCGTTATTGGACCCGTCATCTCTTAGGTGGCAAGAATGGGAAGGTTGGGTTTGATGTGCTGATGTTTTCGAAAGAATATCCAGAGTTTCTTTTGGATCAAACTCGGCTTGTATTGCCTAGGGTGAGAGGTGTTATAGGAGATATTGGTTGTGGCACTGGCAACTTAGTCCAGGTGATGTTGTCTGATTGGATTCAAAATAATAGGGTTCCGGAGTTACCAGATGCTCCAGCGATTATTTCCGTTGATTTTGTGGAACAGGCTTTAACAAAAGCTGAGAAAAAGCATCGGACTCTTCTAGAAAAGCACGGGCTAGTAGGTTACCCATTAGCTTATTACAACATAGATTTAGAAGCTAATGGAGGCCTTTTAAAGCATTTTGAGAAAAGGCACTTCAGCACCCTCATTGCAAGCCTTGTTGTTTCTTATTTGAAAAAGCCGGAAGGAGTTTTGTCCCAGTTTTATAAGCTTTTGAGGACGGGTGGTCAGGTAATTATTTCAACTTTAAAGCCCGATGCAGATCTATCACCTAACGTGATCGAAACATTAGAAAAAATTAAAAACTTATCTGAGGAAGAGATTCCATCTGATCTAACAAAGGAAGAACTACTTGACGAGGCAAAAAGTTATATTAATAATACTTCGTCGGTTTTTAACTATGAAGATAAGGGTGTTTTTAGGTTTTATAGGAAGGAGGAGCTGGTGAATATGTTATTGAGAGTTGGTTTTAGGGACATTTCTGTTATCGAATCCTGTGGAAATCCTTCTCAAGCGTACATTGTGGTTGGTAAGAAGTAGCAGATATGAAAAATGATCTTCGGAAGCAATTTGAGGCAGAATTAACCACGGTCACATGGAAAAATTTTCGGGTGGCAACGATGGTAGGGATCATTTTGTTTCCAACTTTTGGGATACTTGACTATTTTGTATTTCCTCATCGTTTTGCATTGATTTTCATGGTAAGGGCACTGTGCAGTGTAGCATTGATTGGCTTTTGGTATGCCATTAACAGTCTCTGGGGACGACGGCATCTCAATATCGTTGGTGTTTTTGGATTTCTGACCACCGGTGTATCTATTTCTATAATGGTTTTTATTACTGGAGGTGGTGAAAGTTTTTACTATGCAGGTTTGAACTTAATTATACTTACTTTGGCTTTGTTAGCTCCATGGCCCCTAGGATATTCTGTCCTTGCTTGCGGGTTGATCTACCTCTCTTACCTCTTGCCCTCGTTGGTTTTCTATGGAATCCAAGATTCAGCATTATTTATTAATAATAACTTTTTCCTCTTGTCGACAATTACCATCGCGCTCATAGCAACCTATGTCGGTTATCGACTTCGGTATCAGGAGTTTATGGCGCGGCATCAGCTAGAGAAAGCAAAAGAGGATCTAGAGGAGGCCAATCGGCAGCTCATCCAAGCGCAGGCGGAGCTCGTCCATGCCGAAAAGATGGCTGCCTTGGGGCAACTGGTCGCAGGTGTGGCTCATGAGATTAATAATCCGGTTGCCTATTCTTTTCTCACTTTGGACAATCTTCGCAATCAGGTGGGGCGGATGAAAGACCTGCTTAGCTCGTTCATGAGCGTGAATTCGATGGATGAAGAACAGACCCAAGCGTTCTTGAAACAGTTGGAGGAAAGCAAAAAATCGGGGAGCCTTCACGAATTGTGGATGAGTCTGACAGAGGCCATAAGCACGCTCAAGGATGGGCTCACTCGCACTAAAGAGATTGTTGCAAACCTTCGGACGTTTGCGCAAAAAGACCGGGGAGATTTTATATTTGCCAATCTTCATGAGGGGCTCGACTCCACACTCAAGCTTCTTTCCCATGAATTGGGGGAGCAGATTCATATTCATAAGGAGTATGGCGATATTCCGGAAGTCGAGTGTCTGCCCGGGCAGATCAATCAGGTTTTTATGAACGTTCTCCATAATGCCATCCAAGCCATTGCCGGATCTGGGGATGTTTGGATCAAGACGGAGAGAAAAGGGGAGCGCGTCCAAATATCGGTTCAAGATACCGGAGCGGGCATCCCTCGGGAGATTCAAGAGAAAATTTTTGACCCTTTTTTTACAACCAAGACGGTTGGAAAAGGAATGGGGCTCGGTCTATCTGTTTCTTATCGCATCATCCAAGCTCACGGAGGGAAGATTCAGGTTATCAGTGAGGTTGGAAAAGGAGCGAAGTTTGTGATTGAGCTTCCGATTGCCCAACCGGCTTCTTCACGCTATAAATAAGCAGATTGCACCAGGGATCGATGTATCCCAGACGACACCTTCCAACAAGAGTTTGACTGCGAGGTCAGCGACCTTACCGTTGAAAAGGGTCGCATAGCCGCCAAGCTGGGTATCATTTTGGTTCCGACTTTTGGGATAGTGGACTATTTTATTTTTCCTGAGCGTATCGGGTCCCTTATCGCATTAAGGATAGGGTGTACCTTAGCTTTGATAGGCCATTTAATTGTTATCTATAGAGAATTTGGGCGACGATATATTAACTTGATTGCAATTTCAGGATTTTTGGTCGGTGCGGGAACCATATCGGTGATGGTTCAAATTACTGGCGGAGGAGAGAGCCCCTACTACGCTGGTTTGAATCTTTACATATTGGCATTGGCTTTATTGATGCCTTGGCGGCTAAAGTATTCTGCTATTACTTGTTCACTTATTTATGTTTCTTATTTGATCCCTTCATTGATTATTTATGGGATTCAGGATCGAGCTTTATTTGTCAATAATAATTTCTTTCTCTTATCAACGATCGTCATTGCTCTAGCCTCAACATACACAGGTTATCAACTTCGTTTCAGAGAGTTCGGCGGAAGGTATCGACTGGCTCAGGCCAATGAGAAATTGAAGGCGCTCGACGTTCTCAAATCTCAACTCTTTGCGAATGTGTCGCATGAGTTGAGGACCCCCTTGACGTTAATACTCGCTCCTCTCGAAACGATGCTTTCTTCCAAAGAGTGGCAATTCACAGAAAAACAAAAGGCAGAGGTGCAGGTTATGCGCAGCAACGGTCTCCGGTTGCTCAGGCTCATCAACAATCTGTTAGAACTGGCTCGTTACGATGCGGGAAAAACAGAGTTGAAGGTGAGGCGGGGCGACCTTGTTCCATTCTTGCGGGGTCTTGTGGATGGGGTGGGCCACTTGGCGGAGAAAAAGCAGTTAGGGATCCAATTTCGTGCGGAGGGGGAGATTCCCGAAATACCGTTCGATGAGGAAAAAATTGAGAAGGTTGTTTTGAATATCGTGATGAACGCGATCAAGTTTACACCGGAGGGGGGAGAAATTCGTGTGGGTTGTGGATTTATGGAGGAAAAGGGAGGGGTGTGGGTGAGGGTGGAGGACACAGGCATTGGGATTCCCAAAGATCGAATCGATAAGGTTTTTGACCGTTTTTCACAGGTCGATCCTTCGACAACACGGAAGTATGGGGGAACGGGTATCGGGTTAGCCCTTGCTAAGGAGTTGGTTGAGATGCATGGGGGGAAGATTTCGATCGAGAGCGAGGAAGGCAAAGGAACCATAGCCGAATTCACCTTACCGATTCGATCTGGAATTGAAGAGATCCCGAGTGCGTCCGCCGATTCTGACCGGAAGGAGTGGTTGCACCGATTGTCCGCTGAAGCTGAAAAGAGCGATGCTGTGACAACGGAATCTATGGAGGAGATCCAAGCGAAAGAAAGGTCGGCCAAAGAAAAATTAAAAGGCATGGCCGAAATCTTAGTGGTGGAGGATAGCGATGATATGCGTCGGTTCATCAGGGATCAACTCCGGGAGGACTACCACATCATTGAAGCCAGAGATGGCATGGAGGGGCTTGAGAAGGTGAAGTCGCAGATGCCAGACCTGATTGTCTTGGACATTATGATTCCAGAGGTGGACGGCTATGAGGTAACGCGTCGTCTTAAAGCGGAGGATCGAACAAAGCAGATCCCGATTATCATGGTGACAGCAAAAGTAGAATTGAGCAATAAAATGGAGGGGCTGGACCTCGGAGCCGATGATTACTTGATTAAGCCGTTTAGTCCTAAAGAGCTTAAGGCCCGTGTGAAGAATCTTATTCATGACCGATCTCTTCAGCGGGAGCTCCTGGAGGCTAAGGGTCAGTTGCAGGAGTATGCGCAGAAACTCGAGGGAAAGGTAGAAGAGGGAACCCGCATGCTCATCCAGGCCGAGAAGATGGGCACCTTGGGCATCCTCCTTTCGGGAATCACCCATGAGGTGTACAACCCTTTGAACACGGTGATTATGAATCTGGGGACGATGCGGGATTGGGTGGAGGAGCTTCAGAAAAAATGGAATGGAGATCCCCAGGGGATGGAGCGGCTCACCGAAATGGTCGAGATTTTAAAGGAGCAGAATCAGGCCTGTTGGCAAGCGGTGGAAGTGATTGAGCAGATGAAGCGGTTTGTGTATCCATCGAAAGGGGAGCAAGAGCCGATCGATGTGAATGCCTGTTTAGAACTCACGATGGGGGTGTTGAAGGCGCAGCTGCGGCGATGGGAGGTGGTGACTCGTTTCGATTCAGTCGCTTCGATCCTTGGGAAGGCCTCAGAGCTCAATCAGGCGCTGATGAATCTTTTAGTGAACGCAATTCATACCCTAGAAGAGCGAGGGGAAAGGGAACGAGGCCAAGGCCATGTGGGGTATCGGGGTCGGATCGAGGTTGAAACGAAGGAACAAGGAGAAGAGGTGTGGGTGGTCATTGGAGACAATGGGTGTGGAATTCCCCAAGAGAGCTTATCCGAGATCTTTAGTCCCTTTTTTACCACAAAAGAGCTGGGTCAAGGCACGGGGCTTGGGCTGGCCATTAGCCATCAAGTGATCGAGCGGCACCATGGGAAGATCGAGGTGCAGAGTGAGATTGGCGTGGGCACCTCTTTTACCCTCCGATTTCCTGTTTCTAAAGTCTGAAGTGCCCTGAAGGGGTACCTCACAATAGCACCAATTTCGCGAAAGGGTAATGTCGGCGATTTCCTGTGGCTAAGGGAACTTCCTCGATCAGAGCGGTGGCCGCAATTAAACAATCATCTAGAGCTAATTTCATGTGACGAACGCTCTGTTTCAAGTTTCCGGCCAATTCAGCGATTTCTCGTGTTACGGGAAGGATCACAAGACTGTCTAACAACTCTTTTGTTCCCTCTTTTTCGCTGGATCGCATGCCGGCATGGATCTCCGCAACAGTAATAGCGGAGCAGCACGGAACCGATTGCGAGGCAATTCGCTCAAGAAAATCTTTAACCTTCGGGTCCCCTCTTAAAAAATGGATCAAAATATCGCTGTCTATGACAACGGTGGGCATCTAACGATCTCCTCGGATGGAGTGTCTTAGATGACGGATGTAGTTTTCAACGCCATGTTTCAGTTCAGGATGTTTTCTTTTCGCCCAAGCGCCAAAATGTTTTTCTAAGCTTTTTAGAAATCGCAGGCGCGTCAACTCTTGTCTCAAAGCGTGAACCACCACCTTACTTTGTTCTCCTTTGGGAACCGTTCGCCGTAATTCTTGGAGTACGTCTTCGGGCATAAGAAAATTAGCTTGTTGTAGAGAAGCCATGATGAACCTCCTTCCTATCCTATAGAAATACCTATAGAGTAACCTATATTTATAAGTCTGTCAACCATCGGCTTATCGTTTCCAAGCCATCCACGTGTTGAAAAGGGTTTTAACGGCTGGGGTGAGGCGGGCGCGGTTGTAAGCGTCGGCCACTTGGCGGATCGCTTCGGCTTGAGTGGGGTAGGGGTGGATTACGTTGGAGATCATCCCAAGGCCGACGTTTCCCACCATGGCCAGTGTGATCTCGCTAATCATCTCTCCGGCGTGTCGAGCCACAATCGTGGCTCCTAAAATTTTGTCGGTCCCTTTTTGGATGTGGATCTTCACAAACCCTTCCGTTTCTCCTTCCGCAATGGCTCGATCAACCTCGGAGAACTCTCGCTTAAAGGTTTGCACCGCAATCCCTTTTTCTTGGGCCCCCCGCTCGTACAGGCCCACATGGGCAATCTCCGGATCGGTGTAGGTGCACCAAGGGATGGTCAGCGCGCTTACCTTTTTGCTATTGAAGAAAAGGGCGTTTTGGATCACCATGCGGGCAGTCGCATCGGCGGTGTGCGTGAATTTAAAAGGGAGGCAGATGTCTCCCGCGGCATAAATGCAAGGGTTTGTTGTTTGAAGATGATCATCCACTTTGACGCCACTTTTATCGTATTCCACTCCAACCGCTTCTAGATTTAATCCCTCCACATTGGGAGCCCGCCCCGCCCCGACAAGGATTTCATCAACAGCGGTTTTCTCCTCTTTCCCATTCTTTTGGAAGCAAATCTCTTTCCCTGAATCCAGTTTCTGAACCCGTTTGACTTTAATGCCCAAGTGAATTTTGATTCCATCCTTTTGGAGCGCCTTTGCGAGAATCGCGGCGGCGTCCGGATCTTCGCGTGTGAGGAACTGAGGGGCCATCTCAAAAATTGCAACTTCGGAACCGAGACGTTGAAAGGCTTGGGCGAGTTCGCAACCGATGGGACCTCCGCCATTCACGGCCAGCCGTTTGGGGTGCTCGGTCAGATTAAAAACCGTTTCGTTGGTCCGATAGCCGGCCTCGGCAAGCCCTTCGATCGAAGGTTGAACGGCTCGAGCTCCCGTGGCAATCACCGCTTTTTTGAATCGCAGGGTTTTCCCGTCGACTTCGATCGTATTCGAACTCGTGAATCGTCCTTCACCTAAAAAGACGTCAACACCTAATTGACTGAAGCGATGCACGGAGTCATTGGAACTAATGCCGGCCCGAATCTGTCGCATCCGCGCCATGACGGCAGAAAAATCAACCTCTACGTTTTTTGGAGCCTGTATTCCGAATCGGTCGGCATCCCGAATGTCTGCAACCACGCGGGAAGAACGGATCACCGATTTCGACGGGACACACCCCACATTCAAGCAATCTCCGCCTAAAAGATTCCGTTCAATCAGCGCCACCTTGGCTCCCAGCCCCGCCGCTCCAGCAGCCGTGACAAGCCCCGCCGTTCCCGCGCCGATGACGACAAGATTGTAGCCAGGAGCCGGTTCCGGATTTTTCCAGTTGGAGGGGTGAACATTGGAGAGTAAAGTTTTATTGTGTTCGTCAAGTGGAGAAATTGTTATCTTGTGGGTCATGGTGTTCCTATCCTCTCTTTCAATGCTTTTCGGGCAACACGCGTTACGTAAATAGTCACAGCAACGGTCGCAAGAAGCCCGACTCCATAAAGCCCCCACTCGGCAGCAGTCCGAGAACCTCCCTGCGTTCCCAGCGAAGCGAGATCTCCCGCGAGCGAGCCGATGTAAACGTAGAGAATCGTCCCCGGGATCATCCCAACCCAAGAAGCAAAAAAGTAATCTCTCAGTGAAACTCGCGTTAAACCGTAAGCGTAATTTAACAGATTGAAAGGGAATAGGGGAGAGAGACGTGTCAGCCCTACGATCTTCCATCCTTCTTTTGCCACCGCTTCATCAATCGCTTTGAATTTTTCGTTCCCTTCAATTTTGTGGGCAACCCAGTCGCGCGCGAAGTATCGGCCAACTAAAAACGCTGCGGTGGCCCCCAAAGTAGCCGCTATTGAAACTAAAATGGAGCCTTTCACGACCCCAAAAACCACTCCCGCTCCCAGAGTGAGAATCGAGCCGGGAATGAAAAGAACACACGCCGCAATATAAATGAAGGCGAAGAGGATCGGGCCCTGTGGGCCGAGATTCTCTATGGAGGCTAAAAAGGATCTTAAGAGCGCTGGAATATCAAAATGCCAAAACCCAGCCATCAAGATCGCTCCCAGCAGAAGCAAAAAAACAATTTTGAGTTTATTCTTGTTCATTGAGCGACCAATCGTAGTCAAGATATTTTAAATCGAGCTCTTTCGCAATGAGAAATTGCCTGTCGGTTTCTGTGAGGTAACGTTGGATAAAGTTGATGACGGTTCCATAAGAGGCCTCAAAATCTTCCCTAAACCATTTGAAAATCGGTGAAAGATAGACCGTGCCATTGGCTTGATCGATCCGAAACTTTTGGGGATTGCTCACGAATCGTCGGGTTTGGTCATCGAGCTGTTGAGAGAGCTTTGCGCCGCTGTAAGGCTCGTTCCGAAGAGGGGGACATCCCTTTGCGGCACAGACCAGAGCCATGTGGATCCGTGGCTCACTAAATTCTTTTCGGAGTATTTGATGCTCAATCTCACCTAATGTTTTGTCTTGTCCCATTACAGGGAACCGGAGCTCGTCCCAAACCCCTGGGATCTGACGGATGCTATTTTTGGGAAAGCGGAGGGAGGGGAGAAGCCCTGGTTGCATAGGGTAGTGATCGATAATGACTTGTAGAGTTCGTGAGTTGTAGGCGTTGATCCAGAATGCAATCTTTTCATGGGGGGTCCAGACCTCATAAATTTTTTTATCGAGTTTATCGATCCCCTCTAGAAATTGATCCAGTGGAGCACGGTCCTCTTTCAAGGCCTTGTAGTCGACCTGTCCTTTGGAGTCCAGATGGATCGTGAGAACCGTTGCGTACTTGGAAGCGTCTAGCAGTTCCTGGGCCTCCATCGCGAATGGAGTGGCAAGGAGCCAAAACAGTGCGTAGCTGAGGCTCTTGTTCATCGGATCACCTCATAGGCGATGAAAAAAGATGCTAGCAGGATAAGGTATGATAAAGCCATGGGAACTTAGAGAGGCCATTATCTCTTTGTTTGCAGATGGCTGTCAAGACACTTGTATAGTCAATGGGGGTCAGGCTCCACTATCATAGAGTTTGACTAGGAGCTCGTTTAAGAGGGGAATCCCTTTTGGTGACAGAAAAATCTGGTTTGAAAGCGAGTTGAAAAAACCTTGTTGGGAGAGAGGTTTAATTCGATCTTGAAGAAGTTCCCTTTGCGTGGAACCAAAGCGGCTTTCAAAATCGTCCAAGGAGAACCCTTCTTGGAGTCGGAGGCGCGTGAGAAGAAATTCAGAGAGGGCTTGTGCTTCCGTAAGGGCCTCGATTTCTTGAAGTGGGAGAGCTCCTTCTTTAATTTTTTGAAGATAAGCCCCGGGATTTCGGATGTTCCACCACCGATGGCTAAACGATCTCTCATCCACCATTTTGTCATCGCGAGCCCCCGCTCCAGCGGGGGCGTGGCGATCCCCTGAGGTTGAACTTTTATCGGGGGATTGCTTCGCCCCTTCGGGGCTCGCAATGACAGAGCACTCTTTCGAATACGAATGGGCGCCGGCGCCGATGCCTAAGTAATCTCCGCCGAGCCAATAGTTGAGATTGTGTCGCGAGCGAAATCCGGGTTTTGCGGCGTTGGAGATTTCGTAGGTTTCGTACCCAGCTTCCTGAAGCCACGCGCGGCCTTGAAGTAGCACCTCTGCTTGGACATCATCCTCGGGGAGCTGAAATTTCCCTTTTTGATACTGTTTATAAAAAATGGTTCGCTCTTCAATCGTAAGATTGTAAGTTGAGATGTGGTTGGGCTGGAGTGAAATTGCTTTTTCGATATCTTGCAGCCAGTTTTCTAAAGTTTGATTTCTCAAACCAAAGATAAGATCCACGCTCACATTCTCAAAACCTCCTTTGCGAGCGAACTCTAGCGCTTCAATCCCTTCTTTCGCAGTGTGATCGCGCCCTAAAAACTTTAGATTTTCGTCACTGAATGATTGTACCCCAAGGCTCAATCGATTCCAACCACTTTGGCGATAGCTTTTAAGTATTTCTAAATTAATCGTTCCGGGATTGGCTTCCAAAGTGCACTCCGCATTGGAAGCGATTGGCCAGAGAACATCGATACTTTGGAGGAATTTTCCGAGCCCTTTGGCAGAAAAGAGGGAAGGGGTTCCGCCTCCTAAGTAAACGGTTTCAATCGTATTGCCAGCATGCCATTCCTTTTCTTTGTAAAGTTGCAGTTCAGCAATCACTCCCTCAAGATAAGGCTCTTCCGGAACCTGCTTCACCGCTCGCACATTAAAGTCGCAGTACGGACAAATATGCCGACAATACGGAATGTGGATATAGAGCGAAAACCCCATTTAACCTATGTTGCGTTGTAATTAAAGGAATACAAAAAGTCAATTGCGGCAGAGAGGGAGATCGATTTTCACCTCTTGTGGTTCGGGGCGGAGTTCGATACGATGAATCACTTATGCGAAAAGGAAACTTTTTGGCATCCCTCGTTGTTTTAGCGTTTTTAGGATGTTCTCAAGCCCCTATCAAAGGAGATCCTCCAGTGAAAAAGGAAAATCTTCATGTTTTTCAATTAGAGAATGGCCTTAAAGTGATTGTTGAAGAAAATCACTCTTCTCCCGTAGTGGAGTTGGAGATGTGGGTCAAAGTGGGGAGCGCGGATGAGGAGGACGCGCTGGCTGGGATCTCTCATGTCTTTGAGCACATGCTCTTTAAGGGAACGGAGCGCCGTCCCGTGGGAGCCATCGCTGGGGAGGTCGAAGCCCTGGGTGGGGATATCAACGCCTTTACCTCCTTTGATCAGACCGTTTATCACATCACCATTTCGGGGCGTTACTTTAATGAAGCCTTGGATATTTTGGCGGATGCGGCGCAGAACTCTTCCTTCGATGTGCAGGAACTCTCTCGAGAGATCCCCGTGGTGTTAGAAGAACTCCAACGAGCGCTCGACTCCCCCGGTCGACGGGTGATGTACGGGCTTTTTGATCTGGCCTACAAAACCCATCCTTACCGTCGTCCTGTGATTGGGGAGCCGGAAACGATCTCCAAGATTACGCGGGAAACCCTCATCGATGTTTTTCATCAGTGGTATGTGCCGGAGAATATGACCTTGGTCGTGGTGGGGGATGTGCAAACAGAGAAGGCGGAGGCGGCCATTCGGAAGGCTTTCAAGCCATCCCGATCTTCAGCGCTTAAATCCATCGAGAGGCCTCAAGAGCCCAAGCAAGAAGAGATTCGGGTTCGTGTCGAAGAGGGGCCTTTTGAACAGGCCTATCTGGGAATCGGCTTTCATGCTCCCAGGATGGGGGACCCTGAAGTTTATAAGGTCGATGTTTTGATGGAGCTCCTCGGCTCCGGGGAATCTTCGCGACTTTATCAAGAGGTGAAATCGAAGCGAGGATTGGTTTATTCGATCGGGTCGTATGCCTACACCCCCAAGGATCCCGGCATTGGGATCATCGACGCTGAAATCGATTCGGAGAAGGTTGAGTCCGCCCTGCGAGAGACACTTCGAGTTTTGTATGCGGCCCAATTCCAGCCTTTTACCTCATCGGAATTGGAAGGGGCCCGCCGTCGTTTGGAAAGTGAATTCATCTATGGAGATGAAACCGTGGATGGACGAGCCCGTCATTTGGGCTATGCCGACACCGTTTATGGCTCTCTTACCTATGTGGATGATTATCTCAGAGGGATTCGAGCAGTCACGATCGAGGATGTTCAAAAGACGGCTCAAAAACTCCTGCGGAGCGGTCAATTTTCTCTCATGCTTTTGGTTCCATCCGGGAAATCTTTGTTGAAGGAGATGGATCTTGAAAGGATCGCCAAGGAGGTGGAACAAGAAGCTCTGAATGCCTACACTCAGGCCGTGCAAAAGGAACAGGAGGGGGCGGTGACAAGGGTGCAATTCCCTTCTGGGATGACACTGCTCGTAAAAGAGGATCGCTCCGTTCCCATTATTGCCGTCAAGGCCGTTTTTCTCGGAGGGCTTCGGTTCGAAACGCCGCAGGATAACGGGATCAACACACTCCTCTCTTTGGTTTGGACGGAGGGGACCGCGCATCGATCGGCCGTGGAGATCGCGAGATCGCTCGATTCGATAGCCGCCTCTATCGGCGGTTTTTCAGGCAATGACACGCTGGGGCTTTCGGCTCAGTTTTTGAGTCAAGATTGGAGCGAGGCGTGGGATCTCTTTAGCGATATCTTGATGAATCCAACCTTTCCGCAAGAGGAGCTAGAGAAAAAGCGGGTCGATGTATTGGGGAGAATTCGATCTCGCAAAGACGAGGTGTCCCGTTATGCCTTTGATCTCTTTCGGGCGAATCTTTATCCAGGGCATTCCTATGGGATGGTGTCATTGGGGACCGAAGATTCGGTGCAGAAGCTGACATCGCAGAACCTTGCGGAGTATTATCACCATTACGTTGTCCCACAAAATCTTGTGATCTCGGTCGTGGGGGATCTGCAGGCCGATTCCGTAATTCAGGCGATTCAAGGGTTGGAGTCTTGGCATGCTAGAGGGATCGGATTCGAGCTCCCCTCCATTCCAAAACCTCTATTTCCTCAACAAGCTAAGGAGGTTCAAGAACGCCTCGACAAAAAACAGGCCCATCTCATCATCGGCTTTCCCGGCCCTTCTTTTTTTGAGGAGGATCGCTACCCTCTGGCTGTTTTGAACGCCATCCTTTCGGGACAAGGAGGGCGACTGTTTGGCGAGCTCCGCGACAAGCAGAACTTAGCCTATGTGGTCACCTCGGTTTTCCAGGCCTCTTGGGATGGCGGCTTTTTTGCCTTTTATATGGGGACCTCTCCCGAGAAGGAGAAGCAAGCTTTTGAAGGGATGAAAAGTGAGATTTCACGTTTACTTCAAGAAGGGGTGACAGCGGAGGAGGTTCGCAGAGGGCAACAATATCTCATCGGTAGTTATGAGATCGGTTTGCAAGAGAGAGCGGCTCAAGCCTCCGATTTAGCCCTGAACGAACGATATGGCTTAGGTTGGAATTATTCAAAAGTTTTTCCGCAGAAGATTCAGGCAGTGACCCAGAAGCAAGTCGAAGAGGCTGCCAAAAAATATATTGACCTTGATCGAGCCGTTATTGTCACCGTGCATCCGTAAGTAACTCCCCCTAACCCCCTCTTATCCTAAGAGGGGGGAATTCCTCCCCTTAGAATAAGGGGAGGTTAGGAGGGGTTACTGTGTATGTGGTTCTTTATTTCTCCAGAATCGGTTTCAGATTCGCAAGTTTTGCTGCGTGGGCCGGAGGCTCATCACATGGCCTCCGTTCTTCGCAAGAAAGAGGGAGAGTCGGTGGAGCTTTTTGATGGGAAGGGCCGGTGCCTCTCCGGGCGTATTTTGGAGGCGGGAGGGGATTTCGTTCGGATTAAGATTGACAAAGATAAAGTGGAGCCTTTTGTGGGGCCAAAGGTCGTGTTAGGGCAGTCGTTGGCCAAAGGGGAGAAGATCGATTGGGTCATCCAGAAGGGGACGGAGATCGGCGTTTCTGAAATTTATTTGATCGAGGGGGAAAGAGCGGTCGTTCATCCTAAAGAGAGTTCGAAAGGACGAAAAGAGGAGCGTTGGCAGCGGATTGCGGTCGAGGCCTGCAAGCAATCCCAGCAGCCTTATGTTCCGGTAGTTCATGGGATCGTTTCGCTTCAAGGATTTCTGGAAAAAGCGTCGAATGTTGCTGAGAGGATATTTTTTTGGGAGAGATCCGAGCAACAACCGAAGGCCTATTTTCGATCCTTGTCCAAAATTCCTTCAGAGATCTGGATTGCCATTGGCCCTGAAGGAGGATGGAGTGATGCTGAAGTGGAGATGGCGCATCGAAATCGTTTCATGGATCTGAGTTTAGGGCGTTCGATCCTTCGCACGGAGACTGCCGCCATTGCGGCCCTCAGTATGATTCGATATGAGTTTAGTGTGTAGGATTTAGGTTCATCGGAATGTTTTTCTCGCTTCACTCGCAAGATTTTTGACCCGTCTAGGGCTCGACTCGTTTGGCTTGTGAACTCGCCCTTCGGGCTCAAACAGCACAAGCCACCTCGCACGGACCTGTAGGTCCGTGCGAGGACGCTCGTTCTCGCCAAGACGGGTACCCCAAAATCTTGCGACGTTCGCTCGGAAAACATTCCGATGAACCCATAGAATTGGGATTGGAGGAGGTGGGAAAAGTTCAAAGCGGTGACGTAGCGGGAGGGAGCGGGCACCCACCGAGGGTGAGCCGGGCGAGGAAAGCCGGTTATACCGGAAGGCTTTTTCCCGCCGGCTCGCCCCGGAAGGGTGCGACCAGAGCTTCGGAGCCGCTTGAACTTTTCCCACCAATCAGTCAAAGATCTTGTGAGTGAAGCGAGAAGGATATCCCGCGGCCAAACTTGTGAAGGGTGAAGTGAAACCAGCGGAGAGATTAAAAGGTTATTTTTGGCGCTATCGGTGGCGCTATGCGCTGGGATTCCTCTTTATCCTTGCCACTAACGCCTTTGCCACGGCCTTCCCCTGGGGAGTCCAGTACATCATCGATGGGATGCGATCTCCTGAAGGAGATAAAAAAGTTGGATTCTATTCTCTTGTTTTAGTAGCCATTGCTGTCGGCGCCGGCCTTTTTCGCGTTTTTTCGCGCATTATTGTTTTCAATGCCGGTCGAGACATTGAGTACGAGGTTCGAAACGAACTCTTCGATCATCTTCAAAAATTGCCCCCTTCTTTCTATCAACGTTATCCCACAGGAGATTTGATGTCGCGACTCACCAACGATCTGGGATCGGTTCGACTTTTGCTGGGTCCCGGATTGTTAAATCTTTCGAACACGCCGATCATTTACCTCATGACCCTCGGAGCGATGGCGTGGATCAGTCTGCCACTCACACTTTGCGCTTTGATCCCTCTTCCATTTTTTGTAGGACTCGTTCGATGGTGGAGTCGAGAGTACCATCAGCGCTCTTTAGAATCGCAACAGTCGTTGGCTCGCTTGAGCGCCCGCATTCAAGAGAACTTGAATGGCGCTTTCATTGTGAAACTTTACGCTCGCGAGGCTGCGGAGGTAAAGAGTTTCAACAAACACAATCGCGATTATTACGAAACGAATCGTCGCATGGCCAAAATGAGCTCGATGATGACCCCGGTGGTCAACTCTGTCCCTGGGTTGGGGATCCTTCTAGTCCTTTTCTTTGGAGGGCGTCAGGTGATGGCGGAGGCTCTCACCCTTGGGCAATTCGTGACATTTATTCTCTATATCTTTAATCTCTCTTGGCCCACATTTATTTTAGGATGGGTCTTAACGATCTATCAACGAGGTCTTTCGGCAATGGGGCGCCTCTCAGAGATTTTAGATGCGGAGGTGACGATTTCTCCTGGCGAAGAGGAAGAGATCCCAATGAGGGGTGAGATCGAATTTCGCAATCTCACTTTTCATTATCCTTCTCAGCTTAGCGCCAATGGATCTCAACGCCCTGTTGCTTTAAGCGAGATTTCACTGAGAATTCCACCTGGCTCTTTGGCGGGAATTGCGGGGGGGACGGGGGCTGGGAAGAGCACGTTAGTAGAGTTGATTCCTCATTTCTTTGAGATTCCTCAAGGGGCCCTTTTTGTGGAGGGTCGGGATATCACTACATTCCCTTTGCAAACCCTTCGACGCCAGATCGGTTACGCCCCTCAGGAGGCTTTTCTCTTTTCAACGACTATCGCCGAAAATATTGCATTGGGACTCCCACAGGTTTCAAAGGAGAAGGTCGAGTGGGCCGCGGAGGTTGCAGGAATTCGCGAGGAGATCGAATCGTTTCCGATGGGGATGCAAACCATTGTTGGAGAGAGAGGGGTGATGCTTTCAGGGGGGCAGCGACAGCGGATCGCTTTGGCTCGAGCGATTGCGATGGAGCCAAAGATTCTGATCTTGGACGATTCCCTCTCCAGTGTGGATGCGCAAACAGAACGGAAGATTTTAGATCGATTGAAAGAGGTTTTTCCAGGGAAAACCGTTTTAATTATCTCCCATCGGTTGTCAGCCTTGGAACAGGCCGGTATGATTTTCGTTTTGAAAGGAGGGCGTTTGATAGAGGCGGGGACCCCGGAGAAATTATTGCGGCAAGAGGGATATTTTGCGGAATTGGCCCGAAGGCAGAGGATTGAGGAGGAGTTGGAGAAAATCTGAAGGAATGACAGCAAAACAATATGCCAATCGAAGATTTTCATGAAGAAGAGGTGTTGGAGGGGAAGGCGTACGACGCCCATTTGGTACGGCGTGTGTGGAAATACATTGTTCCGCACCGCCGGATTGTGATCCGCTCGATCCTTCTTTTGCCGGTGGTTGCCGCGCTCCAGATCCTTCAGCCTTTTGTTGTGAAAGAGGGGATCGATCGCTACTTTCATGAGGGTTCTTCACTCGGTTTGTCCCTCATTGCCGCCCTATTTTTTGTCGTCCTTATGGCTAAGGTTGTTGCGGAATACTTTCAACTTTACCTCATGGCTCTCACAGGCCAGCGTTGTCTGAGCGATTTGCGCCTCGATCTCTTTCAGCATGTTCAAAGGCTCCCCACCTCCTTTTTTGATCGGACGCCGGTAGGAAGGACCATGACCCGACTCACCAACGACATCGAGGTATTGAGCGAGATGTTCACCTCAGGAGTCGTGGCCTTGGTGGGGGATTTCGTAAAGTTGGTTGCCATTTTTGTTGTCATGTTGGTGGTTCAGTGGAAACTCACGTTGGTTACTTTTACGGCGGTCCCTTTAGTTTGGGTTGTCGCCGATCTCTTTCGAAAAAAGATGCGACAGGCGTATCGACTGATCCGATCTAAGATTGCGAGGATCAACGCGTTTCTCCAAGAGTCGATCACGGGGATGAAGATTGTTCAGCTTTTCGCCCGGGAGAAAAAGAACCTCGGGTATTTTCAACAGATCAATGAAGACTATCGCCAGGCCAATCGGATGTCGATCCAATTCGACGCGTTGCTCTTCTCTTTGGTTGAGATGATCGGTCGATTCGCTATTGCGATGATCCTTTGGTACGGCTCAGGCCTGCATCAAAAAGGGTGGGTCACATTAGGGACCCTTTATCTCTTTATCGATCTGATGCAGCAGTTCTTTGTTCCACTTCGGGATTTGAGCGCAAAATACGCTGTGCTGCAATCGGCCATGGCTTCGTTGGAGAGGGTTTTTGGTTTGTTTGATGAAAAAGTGGCCATGGGCGGCACACCGGGGGACGGATTGGCTTTGCGAACTGTCCCGACGGGGATCACTTTTAAGGACGTGGGGTTCAGCTATCGTCCGAATCAACCGGTTCTTAAGAATATCTCGTTTGAGGTTCGCTCTGGGGAACGGGTTGCGCTGGTTGGAGCCACCGGAGCGGGGAAGAGCTCCATCATCAAACTTTTAGTGCGGCTCTACGATTACAAGAGTGGAGAGATTCGTATGGGAGGGCGGGAACTTCGATCCTGGCCGTTGGAGGAACTCCGTCGTGAAGTCGTGGTTGTGCCACAGGATGTCTATCTCTTTTCAGGTTCCATTCTCGAGAATATCACGCTGGGGGATCCTTTAATTTCTGCCGAAAAGGCTAAAGAGGCCGCTCGAGTTGTGGATGCGGAGCGTTTCATTCTGAATCTCCCCTATGGATACGATTACGAAGTGGGTGAAAGAGGGGCCACGTTGTCGGTTGGGCAGAAGCAGTTGTTGAGCTTTGCCCGCGCGTTAGTTCGAGATCCCAAGGTTCTTATCCTGGACGAGGCTACCTCTAGCGTTTCTCCCGATATTGAGGAGCTCGTTCGGCAGGGGATTCATCGATTGATGGAGCGGAGAACAACCCTGGTGATTGCCCATCGGCTCTCCACCATTCGGGATGTGGATCGGATCATTGTTCTGCATCATGGAGAGGTTCGGGAGATGGGGACTCATGAGGAACTCCTTGCTTTAAAAGGGATTTATGCCCGTCTCTATGAGCTCCAGTACCAACTCCAGGAGTGAGCGTTTTCGACACACTTCGACTTTAGAGAAAAAGCTCGACAAAACGGTCCGCGTGCTTTAGAATTAAAAGAACAACGAAAGGAGGTTCACATCATGGCGGAAATAGGATACTGCGTGAAATGTAAATCGAAGCGGGAAATGGTAGACGCAAAAGAAGTGGAGATGAAAAATCAGCGGAAAGCGTTGAAGGGGAAGTGTTCGGTGTGTGGGACTGGGATGTATAAGATCTTGCCGAAGAAATAACGGTTAGAGGTGCCCGTTATAGAGTTGTCATTGCGAGCCCCTGCCAACGGCGGGGGCGAAGCAATCCCGCCAACGATTTTCAGTAGGCATGCTTTTGAATTGTACTCTATTGTGATTCTCGGGGTGCTGGAACTGGATTTGAGTTGCACGAAGGGATAGTGTCGTCATTCCATCGTTTGTTCCATAAAGCTCATCCCCGACGATAGGGTGGCCGAGATGCGCCAGATGGGCTCGGATCTGGTGTCGATGACCGGTCGTAATCAGAATTTCCAATAGAGTCTGATCTTTTCCCCATCGCAAAGGCTTGAATTGAGTCCTTCCCCTCTTGTCATCGCGAGGAGGCCGAAGGCCGACGTGGCGATCTTTGGGAGATTGCTTCGCCCCTTCGGGGCTCGCAATGACAGCTCGGATTTTAACCTTTTTTCGATTCTTCGAATCGAAGGAAGTTTCAATCTTCCCCTTTTTCTCTAATATTCCCCAAACCAGCGCTAGATATTGCTTTGTCACTTTTCCTGTTCGGAATTGCTCACGAAGGTCTTGATAGGCCTCCAGTGTTCGGGCGACCACAAGAAGCCCTGAAGTTGCAGAATCCAGCCGATGAACCAGCCCTGCTTCTCTGGGGTCTCCAATAGCGCCCAGCTCAGGGTAACGAGCGATGAGCGCATTAGCCAGCGTCCCTTTCTCTCCAGACTTCAACGGATGTGTAGGGATTCCTGAAGGTTTATCAACAATCAAAAAGGAAGGTTCTTCATGGATGATTCGAAGCGGAATCGATTCATCAGGTGAGAGTTCGAAAGGCTCAAAAATTTTTGGGGCAACGGTGATGGTTTCTCCACCCGAAAGTAAATCCCCTTTTTTAATTTTCTTTCCGTTGACGTGAACCCAACCTTGAGCAAGGAGCTCTTTAATTCTGGCTCTTGAAATCTCAAGATTTTCTTTTAAAAAAAGATCCACTCGGATTGGCGTGATCTTTGGAGGAACTGGAATGGCCATTTCTTTCCCCATCTTTGACAGGCCTTATGCTGCTTTTTTCTCTGTTTTGAGCATTTGATAAATCCACATTTTGAGCAAAGGCTGTCGTGCGACCCCTACACGATCTGCGACCTCGTCAATTTCCTGAATGATGGGTTCAGGCAGATCCAAGTTTATTTTTTTGGTTACACCTGCGGCAACGACGCCTCGGCGCGCAAATTCTGCTCCAAGATCATGCTTCTCTAAATAAGCGTCCATTTCCTCAGAAGTCTTGAATCTTTTTAAGGAAGATCTCTTTTTCATTTTTTCTTGCCCTCCTTACTGTAATTAAACGGGCTTTATTCCCTCTCTCTGTCCATATAGCAACATAGATTTTGTCACCCATTTTGCCCAACGTTGCATTCCTAGTTTCTCCATCTTTAGACCGAGCTATTTCTTTGACTTCGAAATATGCGTCATCCCATAGCGCAGTTGCCTCTTCAAAGCCAATTCCATGTTTAATTCTATTTGCCTCACTTTTCGCAGGATTCCACTCAAATTCCATAGGGTATATTAATTATACTTATTCTATATCTATTTGACAAGTTCCCTGAGTTGGTATTAAGTAACGTTCTACTCATGAAACAACGGGAACAATGGGCGACGAAAATGGGACTTATTTTGGCCATTGTCGGGAACGCCATTGGTCTTGGGAATTTTCTCCGTTTTCCGGTTCAAGCGGCTGAGAACGGTGGCGGAGCCTTCATGATCCCTTATTTCATCGCTCTTCTCCTTTTGGGGATCCCTCTCCTATGGGTCGAGCTCAGCATCGGCCGAATGGGGGGAAGGCATCGCCATGGAAGCACGCCAGGGATATTTGCGCTTCTTTGGTCTCATCCCGCGGCTAAATATCTAGGGGTTTTGGGACTCTTTATTCCACTGGTTATTAACATCTATTACGTTTATGTGGGATCCTGGACATTGGCTTTTAGTTTTTTTTCTCTCACAGGAAAATATTTTGGAGCGGAGACACGGGAAGCTATGGGAGCATTTCTGCGTGGGTTTCAAGGGGTGGAATTCAATCAATACTTTTCCTCTCTTTCTCCAGCCTACCTCTTTTTCTTAGTTACTTTCGGACTGAATATTTGGATCCTTTGGCATGGGATCGTGAAGGGAATTGAACGATTAGCCAAAATCGCCATGCCGATGCTTTTCCTGTTTGCCATCCTTCTCGTTATCCGAGTGCTTACTTTTGGGACTCCCGACCCGACCTATCCGGATCGATCTATTTCTGCCGGTTTAGGTTTTATCTGGAACCCCAATTTTAAAGAGCTTGGGAACATCTCCGTTTGGCTGGCTGCTGCGGGGCAGATCTTCTTTACGTTGAGTGTAGGGTTGGGCGCCATTGTTACCTATGCGAGCTACATGCGGGAGAAAGAAGATGTCGCTTTATCAGGGCTCGCTACCGGAAGTTTAAATGAATTCGCGGAAGTGATTTTGGGAGGAACTTTAGCGATCCCTGCGGCTGTGGCCTTTTTTGGCTTGGTTCAGGCGCGGGAAATCGCTGCGGGAGGGGCATTTGATCTGGGGTTTCAGGCGATGCCTGTGATTTTTCAAAAGATCCCTTTGGGAGAGATCGCGGGGACTCTGTGGTTTTTACTTCTCTTCTTTGCGGCAATTACCTCTTCTGTTTCGATGGCTCAGCCGATCCTTGCATTTTTACAAGATGAATTTAGTTGGAGTCGCCGTCGATCTGTGGTTGTCTTTGGGGTTGTTTGGTTTATTTTGGCTCAGCCAATTATTTTCTTGCTCCCTCATGGGTTTCTTGATGAATTTGATTTTTGGGCAGGAACACTCGCTCCAGTCTGTTTAGCCTTTGTTGAAGTGGTTCTGTTCGCTTGGGTGTTTGGGATGGTTAAAGGTTGGAAGGAGATGAACAAAGGAGCGGCGATTCATGTTCCCAAGATTTTCTATTTCATCTTGAAATTCGTTACCCCCGTTTATATTGGAACGATCCTCGTGATCTGGTTTTATCAGAAATTTTGGGATAACCTCATGCTCGTGGGGGTCTCCAAAGAAGATTTCCCTTTTGTGATTGCGGCGCGACTCACATTGACGGCGATCTTTTTGGCTTTATTAGTGATGATCTATTACGCATGGCGCCGTAAAAAGGAGAGAACCTAAATGGAAGGAGCAGGGCTTACCACAGCCGGATGGATCTTTATGATCAGCGCCTGGGGACTTCTAACGGGGCTCGTGATCTTTTGTATGAAAAAAGTGCTGCGTGCCAAAAATCTTCCCGAAGCCCCTGAGGATGAAGAAGAGTGAAAATGCAATCGCGCGCGCATTCCCCGCGGCTTGCCGCGGGGTTAGCGCGCGAAATATATAATAAGCCTTCATCCTTACATTTCGGAGATTCCCCGCAGCTTGCTGCGGGAATCTTCAAGTCTCGACGCTATTTTTTACTCTTTTTGCTACTTGTTTTTTCGCATTTTAGACCTGCCTTTTGTGAGATGCGAAATAAAGAGGTTCTGAAGGAGATTGTTCAAGCTCCTGTTTATTTTACCAAAGATTTAGTGAAGACCACGGGGTATGTTCTAACCGCTCCTGTTCGTTGGGATCAGACCGATTGGTTATTAGCGGGAGGCACGCTCAGTGTCACTGCAGGGTTGATACTTGCGTTGGATGAAAACATCAAAAACTCTGTTCAAGATGAACGTTTTGAACATGGAAGAGATCTTTTTGAAGAGTTTGAGGAGTTTACAAAGCCGTGGGGGACGTATCTGACATTGACCGGCCTATGGGTCGGTTTTGGGAGTGCGGGAATTCTTCTCAAGGATGATCGAGCGAAGCGAACCTCAATGGAGGTTTTAGAAGCTGCCGCCATTCAAGCAGGGATCGTTTACGGATTAAAGCGGATTTTTGGGCGAGCCCGGCCATGGAAAGGGGAGGGGCCTCATGATTTCGATTGGTTTGATAGTCAACGTTCTTTTCCATCAGGTCACACGGCCTTTATTTTTTCGCTCGCCTCTACCGTTCATGCCGAATACCCTGTTTGGTGGGTTGGGGTTCTCGCTTATAGTTTTGCTGGAGCGATTGGGGTGGAAAGGATCACAGAGAATGCCCATTGGGCCAGCGACGTCTTTTTTAGCGCCGCTTTGGGAACAGCCATTGGTAGAGCTACCGTGGCTTTCCACCAGAGGAATCTGCCTGTCCAACCTGTCCCTATGGCTCAATCCGATTTGCTTGGAATTGCCCTTGAATATCGTTTCTAGTGTTAAGAAAACTTCACATTTGTGTTGTACATTTTTACACATCATAAACCCCTTTAGTTTCAATCGGATAGATAAAATAGCCCCTTTTACTGTTAAAAATCTTTAACAGTTGGACAAGAGGTCGGAATAAAAACCCCTTTAAAATCATAATCTTAAAAAAAGGGATCCGTGGCACGATTATTGCTTTAATAGAGGGTGATGAAGAGAAACGGGAAATATAATAGTTGGACTGTTTTGATACTTTTGGCCCTTTTGGCTTCGGCCTGCGGTGGCAAAGAAGAGCCCTCGATCAAGATCGCTGGGATCTCTATTTGTGTTGATGAAGGAGTCACAGAACAGAATCTTTCCTCCGCGACCCGTACGGCAAGCGATTCCATCCCTTCGGATTCTTCCTCTGATGCGACCGAGGTTTTGAACGATTTTTTCCTCAATCAAACTTGGAGCCCCGACGGTTCTTATCTATGGGAATTTGAAAGAGTCAAAACCCAAGAGGCTTGGGAGTGGAGTGAAGGGCAAGGAGTTCGTGTTGCTGTGATCGACAACGGGATCGATCCTTATCACAAAGTCTTTGAAGGGCACATCGATTTAGAGCGCTCGGATTTTCCTTTTGCTTTTTCAGGAGATGATGAAGATCATGGAACGCATGTAGCGGGGACGATTCTTGGAATGGCTCCTCATGCGACGTTTTCGTTTTATCACACCACCTCCAATGGTTGCAGTGATCCCGGGCCCAAGGGGGCTGGGATGTTAACCGCTTTGGCGCGAGGGGATCGAGTTTTGAATAATAGTTGGAAAGATTCGGAGCATTATGGACCGAATCCCGAGATCTGTAACATGGTCGATGCGGCGACCTCTTTAGGGGCCATTGTTATCGCTTCTGCTGGAAACAATGGAACGAACGCATTCACTCAGGCCCCTGCCAACTGCGAGAGGGCTCTTGCTGTTGCTGCCACGGATTACGGAGATAATGCCCCTTCTTTCTCGAATACTGGGGAGATTGGCGCTCCGGGAGTCGATATCTGGTCTGCTTTTTCAGGGAATACCTACGGAAATCTCGATGGGACCAGCCAAGCAGCCCCCCTTGTTTCGGGTGTCGTTGCTCTTCTCCTTTCGAAAAATCCAGATTTGACGTCTGAAGAAGTGCGTCAAATTTTGCGCCTTTCCGCCGATAAGGTTTCGGACAAGGATTTCGACGCGGAGATAGGATATGGCAGAGTCAACGCTTTAAAGGCCCTGGAATGGAATACTCCCGTGTGTGAGGCTAACATCCTTTCTCCAACCGTGAATCACTACGATGAGAATCTCGAGGTGACATGGCATGGAGGGCGAGAGTATCGGAACGCTTGGAGCATCGTTGAAGGGACGATCTCGATTCAAGGGATTGCAAACTGCCCCCATAGTGAGTTTGATCATTATGAGTTGAGCTATGCCCTAGGTGTGGAGCCTGCGCAGGAAGATTGGCAGGTGATTACGGAGGGCTACGAAGAGACTCTTGAGGGGAATTTAGACTCCCTCAACGCCGATCTTTTACCTCAAGGAGAGGATGGCGTTTATACCTTGCGCCTTCGCGTTTTTGACTCGGAAGGAAATGTTTTTGAAGACCGCAACGCGATTCAGATCGCCCGCGCTTTTATTACCAACTACCCTAAAAGTATCTCCATTCAGGTAGAAAGTCCGATTACCATAAGAGGGCTTGCAAAAGGGGACTATTCCTTGCAATACTCTCTAGATTCGATTCAGTGGCAATCATTAACCGAAACGAAGTCAGGTTCAGCCTCTGGAATTTTATTTGAAAATCTGGATTTGTGCGCGCCGTTGGGAGTTTTTGAAGGGACCGTTTATCTGAAACTTGTTGTTGATAGTTCCGCTTTTGGCCCAGTTGAAGATTCCATCCAACTCGATTTAAACTGTTCATAAGGATCACTGGCTTGTGATGAGCCATTTCCAGAGAGGTTGGAACAGGATGTGCCTGTTGTGGGATTTTCTAAAAATCAGGTTTGGCTCCTTAGAGTGGAATAAGCGAAACGGGTGTCTCGCAGAGCCTGTTCCGCGTCTTGTTGGTCGTAGAGTTTATCGGGAGGGGTTTGTGTGAGATCATCCCCATAAAAACTGATTTCTCGTTCTTGTCGGAGTCGTCGAGAGATCGCCACCAGTCTTTCAATGGGAAGGTTGGGAAAGCGATCCGAATGGCTCAACAAAAGAGATCCCACATCATGCAGTTTAGGAACCTCAATCCCGGCTTCACGAAGCAAAGCCTTCAGCAACAGTTCTACACATTCTTGAGAGCGTCGCACCACCAGATGCCAAGCTTTATTTTCAAATAAAGACTCAGCCTCTTTTAAAATTTGCTGGGCATTGGCCCGATAGCTTTTGGCAAAATCTTGATTGGTCATATCTCGAAGATCTCCCCGGGCTTGTAATCCGGTTTGAGGTCCCAGTACTCTATCTTTCCTAGTCTCCGGCGTTTCGCTCCGAGCCGGATTAAACGCGTTTCAACATTCTTCAAAATATTTCGAAAAAAGTTATCTCGATCCACAAGAATTTGGCTTCGATCCACCATATCAAAATAGATGGCTGATAGTTTCTGAGCCTCTTCCGGGGTCTTTAGGATCGTGGAGATAAAAGGTTTAGGATCCTTTTGTGCGCGATCCCATTCTTCAAAAATGGGATCTAACAACAAACGACGGCGATAATGTCCTTCATTCATTTCTCGGATCACCAATAAAAGATCAACATCCGATTCGGAGGTTTCTTGGCCACTGGCTACGGAACCATAAAGAACAACGCTCACTAGCCGATCTTTAAGATGCCTCTTCAATAACTTGGTAAAAGCCCTGGCCGTTTTCAGATATTCCGACATGGCTTTCCCCAGAATATCATTCTGAAGAAGATGCCGCAATAGGAATGCCTCTCTAATCTAACAATTGCTTTTTCATGACGTTGGGGTCGGTGGTGGGGAGATCGCAGGTGAAGTTTTCACAGACGTAAGCGGTGGCTTTCCCTTCGAGCGGCTTTTTCCCTTTTAAAATGGGGAGGTCCAATCTTTCGTTGGCGAGAAGCAGAATCTTGTTGGGGATAAATATCTTGTAAACAATATCCACGAGCCTCTCAGCCCCCTTTCCTATCTCGCCAGCAATAACGATCTCCTTAGGCGTGTCTACCGCAAAGTCGACGGCACAGAGCATTTGGGGATAGACGCTAGGGCTCCCCTCCAGCAGATTTCCAAACGCATTAAAGATCGCCTCCGCTTTTTTACGGAGCTCTTTGTCGTTCGTAAATTCCGAGAGTCGCAGTAAATTCAGGGCAGCCATCGAATTACCCGAAGGGATGGCGCCATCGTAGGCGTCTTTGTGACGGACGATCAGATCCGCGCGAGGAATCGTTGAGAAAAGCCCCCCTTCTTTAGAATCCCAAAAAAGCTCCAGCATTTTTTGGTTCAAGCTCATGGCCTCTTTGAGCCAATGGGGCTCCAAAGTGGATTCGTAGAGGTCGATCAGCCCTTGGATGAAGAAGGCGTAGTCATTGAGATGAGGAGGGAGGCCTGCCTCCTTCTCTCGATAGCGTCGAAGGAGCTTCCCTTCCTTGTCTTTGAGGTTCGAGAGGATAAACTCTGCGGATCGGCGAGCAGCGTCCTGGTATCGCGTCTCTCCCAAAACTTGATAGCCATAGGCCATCGCGGAGATCATGAGACCATTCCACTCGACAAGAATCTTATCGTCTTTATGAGGATGGATCCTCTTCTCACGGGCCTCAAAGAGTTTTTTCCGCGGTTTTTCTAGTTTCTTCCATAGCTCTTCAACAGAGATTCCTCGTTCTTCAGCGAGTTCATCAATCGGTTTCGAAAGATGAAGGATGTTTTTT
The DNA here is from genome assembly GCA_016202395.1 of Deltaproteobacteria bacterium. Classification (GTDB taxonomy): domain Bacteria; phylum JACQOV01; class JACQOV01; order JACQOV01; family JACQOV01; genus JACQOV01. The sequence continues at coordinate 2,804 of JACQOV010000009.1, read as the reverse complement.
CCTTCAAAATTTCCATGAGAGGTGACCCCATAGATCGCAATGATCCATTCCGCTTCTTCTTTAGTTATAATCTTTTCAATCTCTTCTTTTGTCCAGAGATAAAAAAGCCCTTCGTGCCCTTCGCTATCGGCATCTTCTGCGGAGTAAAACCCTCCTTGGGAATCGGTCATATCGCGTAGAATAGAATCGAGCGTTTCTCGCGCAATTCGAGCGTACTGCGGTTTTTGAGTGATTTGATAAGCTTCCAGGTACGTTTTTGCTAAAAGGGCGTTGTCGTAGAGCATCTTCTCAAAGTGCGGCACCAGCCATTTCTCATCGGTTGCGTAGCGATGGAATCCTCCACCCAACTGATCGTAAATCCCTCCATTCATCATTCCATCGAGGGTCATCTCCACCATTTGAAGCGCAAAAGGCTCTTTCTTCTGCCGATGGTATCGAAGGAGGAAGGAAAGGGTCATACTGCGTGGAAACTTGGGAGCGTCGCCAAAACCGCCGTAAAACCGATCAAACTGTGGGTTCAGTTGATGATAAGCGGCGTCCAGAATCCCAGAGTTCCATACCTCCTTGAACTCTCCCTTTTGCATCACCTGCTCGAGGTGAGCGATCATCTGCCCGCCGGCTTTCTCAATCTGATCTCGGCGATTTTTCCAGGAATCGGTGATGTTTTGCAACACTCGCTTGAATCCGGGACGTCCGTAGGAATCGTCGGGAGGGAAATAGGTGCCGCCGTAAAAAGGCTCTAACTGGGGCGTTAGAAAAACGGACAAGGGCCATCCACCGCTTCCCGTAAGGGCTTGAACGGCGTCCATGTAAATTTCATCGATATCGGGACGTTCCTCTCGGTCCACTTTAATCGGAACAAAATTTTCGTTTAAGATCTTCGCAATCTCCTCGTTTTCAAACGACTCCCGTTCCATCACATGGCACCAATGGCAGGTCGAATAACCGATGCTCAAAAAAATGGGAAGGTCTTTCTCTTTAGCCGCTTTCAAAGCCACTTCTCCCCACGGATACCATTGAACGGGGTTGTAGGCGTGCTGCAGAAGATAAGGGCTCTTCTCGCGGATCAATCGATTCGGGTCTCGACCTTCAACGTTCACGAGGCTCTCCTGTTGGGAGGAGGGGGTGATTTGTTCCTCTTTTCTGGAGCACGCAGAGATCATAGCGAGTAGACCTAGCAGAAGCAATATCCAATGTGCTGAGAGTCTTACTATCATACTCTTTTTTAGAGGTGTCCTTGAGCTTATCTCAGAAGGACGGAATGTCAACGGGGTTAAGAGGCGAGGCGCAGCGGGGAGACGTGTAGGCTCTCTTCAACCTCTGCTTCGGTGACCTTCATCTCTCCGCGTTGATAGAGGCGATCGAAGGCCTGAACGACTTTGGGATCGAGCAGTTTTCCAGATTGCCCTACAATATAGGCCCTGGCTTCTTCATCGGTGAACTGTTTTTGGTAGACCCTTTTTACCACCATCGCATCATAGGTGTCGGCAACAGCGATCACTCGGGCTCCCAGGGGGATATCGTCCCCTCCTTTTTTGAAGTAGCCACTGCCATCCATCCTTTCGTGATGATTAATAATAAGAGGAATGACCCTCTTGAGGCTTCCTCCTACGGGGGCCAGAATACGTCCCCCTTGCTCCACGTGAGTGCGAAGGTGAACTATCTCCTCCGGTGTGAGTTTCGCGGCTTTGTGAAGTATCTTGGCGCTGACGTCCAATTTGCCGATATCATGGAGCAACGCTGCGGCACGGATGTCTTCCACGACCTCTGGGCCTAATTCCATCTCTTCCGCGATCCTTTTAGCGTAAACAGAGGTTCGCCAGCAGTGCCAGCGAGTTGGCTCGTCTTTCGATAGAAAATAGGTGAGGATCTCGAGGATCCCGTAGTACGTCTCTTGGAGTTCTTGGAGTTGTTTTTGGCGATGTTCAAAAAGGGTTCCCATAGCATAACCGGTGAGAATCAAGAAGCAGCCCCAGGTGTTGAGATCCAACCAAAAAGAGAGATTCTTTGTTGTGGACATCCCTTCCGGTTTTACACTGGCTGGGAGTTGGAATAGGATCACCGAAAAAAGATAGGCTAAAAAGGCGGTCATGGTGGCCTCCTTTCGCCCTAGAAAATAAGCGGCTGCCACAACCACCAAAAGATAGAGGTTCAGGAAAGCTCGGTATTCCAACAAAAAGAAATGGAGAAGCCCCGTTACCAGGACGGTTCCCAGTGCGATGAAAAGCTGACGGTTCGCCTTTAGATATTCTTTTGCTTTCATAGCCCGCTCACGTAAAGGTTTATGCAAGATCCATGCCGGTGGGGGGTAATTTATAACTACTTGATTCTAAAATACTTTTAAAAATTTTCTTGATTGGAAAGGGCCAAGACCGTGCATTTTTGTCACAGTGTGGACAGAAGTTGTTCGATGTTTTTTGAGCAAACGTCACGAGATTTTTGGCTGATTCGGTGGGAAAAGTTCGAGCGGCTCCGAAGCTCCGTTCGCACCCTTCCGGGGCGAGCCGGCGGGAAAAAGCCTTCCTGTATAACCGGCTTTCCTCGCCCGGCTCGCCCTCGGTGGGTACCCGCTCCCTCCCGCTAGTCGCCGCTCTGAACTTTTTCCACCTCCTCCAAATTCCAGCTTTATGGATTCACCGGGATGTTTTTTCTCGAACGAACGTCCACGAGATTTTTGAGGTACCCGTGAGGGGAGGTAGGTCTTTGAATGAGCGGTTCATTTCGAGCCGTGCCTCTGTAGCTGAGCACAGCAGCGGAGCGGATGGCTCACAATTGGTGTCGATCCGTGAAGCTTGTCCTTACCG